>JBAXCC010000073.1:0-14318 GCA_037141675.1 bacterium
AGAATGAGTTCGCGCGGCGTGTATTCGCATAGTATACCCACAAGATGTCCGCCACGTGCATGAAACATGGCGGCTTCTTCGTAACAGTGGTTGACCATCTCGTCGAACCATTGCATTCCGTATCGATTAGACATTGCTATTACCAAGCGACTCCGCCAGCACGGCGTTGTTTTCCGATATCGACACTTCGCTGCCAGCGTGTCCGGCGATTACGGTCGTTGAGCCGCATCTGGAAGGTATAGTTCTTTTCACGAAGTTTACCTTCTTTGGCTTCCAAGACCATGATTTCGCCTTCAAGATAGAAGTCTGCCTTGCCCGCATTATTGTTCTTAGTGTCGCGCTCGAATGCATCCTGCGCGTTGGCATCCCTTGCGCCTGCGTCATTAGCGACGAGTTCAACCGTTCCGCTGTTCAGCAGGTCTTCGTTGATGCGTCCAGCGATTTGCCCCATGTCAATATTGATGTCACTCTTGTTGAGGATTTTTCCGACATTAAGCGCAGGCAGCTTGCCGCCGTTTTGCTGCGGGAAGGTTGCAATCGTCGGGTGCACCAGCAGTTCCTTGACCATCGACCCTGCGGTGTTCTTGAAATCGGCTAGGTCAACGCCCATGGTCGTGACCGCAGTTGGGCCGCCGGCCTGGATCCGGGTGGGGGCTGTTGAGCAGCCTGTCAGCATCGCAAGCGTAGCGACGAGTGCACATTGAGCTGTGATAACGTGTAACTTATTCATAATATCTCCTTTTTTAGAATTTACGGGTGAATGCTCTTCGCATGAGGCTATCGAGGTTTTTCCATCAATTTAATAATGAAGTCTTTGGCCGTTGCTGTAGGTGCAGTAAAGACGATGTAGAGGCTTTCACGGGCCATGAATTGCTGTTGCGTCCAGCCGCCCCCTGCAGTGGTGACTTTCATGCCGCTCTCATCAAACCATTCAACGGTATAGAAAATGGTCTGTATCGTGTTTTTGCGATTGGTCAGTTGCGCTTGGATTTGCTTGAATCCGTTAGGCGCGAAGCGCTCATTAATGGCCGTTACGTTGACGCGACGCTCCAAGGTTCCGTCCGTAACAACACGCTTGTCTTGGATATAGTTTGTCACGCCTTCCTTTCCTGCGTTCTCCGTGGTGTTCACGGCTGTTCGGCATGCGGTCATCGACAGCATCAGCAACGAACACGCGATAATGGTTTTGTTCATAGTAGTCTCCTTTTTATTTGAGCTTGAATTGATTTACGGACATGTTGTTCGCCGAATTGACAGACTTCACATAAATGACGACCACCTGTCCTGGGATGATCGTCACCTCCTGCTGCCATGCGCCGTCGGGCGTGGCAACTCTTAAGGTACGACTCGCGGGCATATTCATGCGTGCGATCTGTATCTCCTTGGGCAAGGTCTGCCAAGACCGTGTGTCGGCAATGTTGGTCGCGAGCTGATAGGCAGCTGTGGTAACCTGTGTCGCAAGGCTGACCCACGGGTTGTCGGCTTGCTTGGCTGCGAGGTTCATCGCGGTTGCGGCAACAGCTTTGGTGACTGCAGAGGCAACAGCCTTCGCCATGATGCTCGGAAAGTTGTTTTTGAATTCCCGCGTGATGACCGCATCCATACTGACGATGCGTTCGGTTTTCTGCAAGGGTGTTTCTGTTGATTGAAGAACCAGGTGGGAGACAAAATCCTGATGGAAGTGAAGTTTAGGAAATGAGATTCCGACGTAGGATACGACCGTAATAATGATGGGTATGTCGATACGCACTTGGTCTAGCGACGGCGCCATGCCTGTTTCAAAGATAACATAGACAGAGGGCGGTATGTTCGGTAACGAAACCGACTTGGATACGATATCAAAGTCATTCTTGACGGTCTGGTTTTCCGGAGCAAACATGGAAGCACGCTCAAGTGATTTGCGCGCTCGTTCGACATCCGAGGCGTCTGCAGCCTGGGTCAAATGATAAAGGCCGTCCAGGTAGACGGAAAAGGGGTTCACGTAGTCCGCATAAGCCTTCAATTCGTTTTGAAAGGGAGTGATATCGGTATTGTCTGATGTGTCTTTGTTGAGTTGCATCGAACGTGCAACGTTTTGATCCTTTGCAAGTTCTTCCTTCTCTTTTTCGATCCGGTCTGAGTTTGCTTGGACGATTTCCTTTTGGAGGAGATAGGATCGCGTGATGTTGACGCGCGCCTGGTCCAAGTTGCCCATCTGCATGGCGTTGAGTGTCTGATAGGTGTCAATCAGAATGCCATCATACCCTGTCCCGTAATAGGGCAGATTTGCCGGAGTGGTCAGCATGGCGCCACCTCCCTGCAGAATCCTAACTTTTGCCTCATCCAGGTTTTTGGTATAAAGCGTCCGGGCCTGTTCAAAGGCCGTATTGCTCTCGGGCACTTTGCCCGCGGTGCGAAGGATTGTGGCGTTCTCCAGTTGCCATATCAGCGCATCCGTTCCTGACTCGCCCGAACGTGCAACTTCTTTTGCTGTGAGCTGCTGAGCAACGTCATACCGCCCCGCCAGGTAGTTGTCACGCACTTCCTTTACTTGGTCATTGTAGGTCGTACAACCAGATAATAACAGGAGGCCACATAGAATGCTGATGAGTAAGCTGTTCTGTCCCATCGTGTAGCTAGTCCTTCTTGGGTTCCATTTTTTTGACCTGTGCGCCCGCAGTCACAACCACATTAGGAGCAAGCTCGGCCTGCGCGTTCGTCGGTTCGACAGAAGTGATGCGCGCCGTGCCGATAACCTTGCCCTTGATGGTCATCTTTTCTCCTGTGTCAGGGTCGACCACTGTCTTGCCCTGGGAGAAGATCGTGACCACATCGCCTTGCGCAAAAAAGCCTTCGCCCCGGTTGATGGTGATGGTGGTGCCCTCCACGTCGATAATTTTTGCTGGGAAGAGCACGTCAATCAAGCGGGTGACAGTCTTTTCCGCCAGCTCACGTGTCACGCGGGGCATGAGTTCATCGGTGCGTCCGCCTATTTGATTGGAGGTGCCTGGATCCATGCTGATGACATCAACCTTTTCCACTTGAATGTTCGATGCGTCCAGGACTTCTCCAGTCGATGTGTCGTAGATGGTTGCTTGTGCGGAAACCTGGAAGCGGCGTTTCAGCTTTTCATTTTCATTGAAAATGGCGCGTGCCGTTTCTTCCTGAAAATGGTCGACAACCGTGACGAGCTTGTATTTCGCACCTTTCACTTCGCCCAGTTGTGCTGCAGTGTCCTGATTGACAATGCCGGACTGACCGAGGTCTTGTTCGTCTAGGATGGCTTTCAAGTCCTGTCGGCCAACAACTGTGAATTTTCGGGAGGATGTGATGGCTACAATCAGATGCCGGTCCATTGCTTCCACGATGCGCGCGCACTGACCGGCGCGATTGTCCTTTGCGATATCGGCAGTCAGGCTTGCGCTGGTCTTTACTTTATCTACAGCAAGAGTCTGGCGCTGGGCAAACAGAGGTACAGCGATTAAAATACTCATGAACATGAATAAACAGTTTTTCATAATATCTCCTCGTTTTATTGGCTATCGTTTGTTTTCAGGCGTGTTATTCTTTTTTACAACACAGTCAACAACAATCGCCTGATTGGTCGTCATTCCCTGTGTCAAGGCAGACTCCACACTTGTTACAGTCAATGTCCCAACCTGTGCACCTTTGACCATGATTTCTTTTTTTGTTGCCTTGTTAATAATTTTGCGTGGAGGTGCATAAACCATTAACATATCTCCAACTTTGGCATAATTGCCACCACGACTAAGAGTAACCACACCTTTGTTGACATCAATGACGGTCACAGGGAAAACAGCTTCGCTACAAGTAGCTACGACGGCGTTCGCAATTTCCTTGGTAACTTCCGCTAATATTTTATCTGACTTCCCTTGCTCTGTTTGGATTTCCGATTCACGAAAGATATCATTCTTGTAGTGCTTCTCTATTTCCTCAGAAGTTGTCACGATTACTTCGGTTGTGTATAAATTAATAATTGAAAATGTTATAGATACACTTACGGAACGCTGAAATGTGCACCGCCCGTTTTGTGTTGGAGCCCCAAATGTGTCAGAGTATCCTGTCACGGTTAGGATGATGCCATACTTAGCGGCCTTAGCCTTTCCAAAATCACCCGATGAATTGGGGTCGACGAGCGCGGAACGGTTCCGATCGTCATTATTAATCAATGCTTGATCGCCTCTTCCACCAATAACCACGAATGGAGTACCATTTGCGGCCGCCACACCTATTTGTTTTTCTGTTCCATCTATAATTTTTTGAAGCGATTGAAGGGTGTTTGCCGTTTTTACAGTCTCACGTAAGGCAGGGGTTGCTTCTACAAGCGAAACAGTAAGAGTAGTGGGCTCATCTTCTTCCGAATAGGCCGTCGCGGATATAAATGAAATAATTCCTAAAAGACTTATGAAGGCTGAAACATTGTATTTCATAATAATTTCTTTAAGAGTTAAAACAGAGATTTCATTATTGTGTCCGGAGCCTTCTTAGAATCAATTTTAAAGCCACTTTGACGCAACATCTGAGCTTCTCCTTTTAAGCGCTCAACTTGCGCCTGATTCAATTCGCGCTCCATCGTTATTTTATGCATGAAATCTATTGTCTCTCTTAGTCTTCCCGATTCACCCTCGGTCATTCTCATGGAAACGGCTAGTGACATATCTTGCATAGGTTTGACAGTCATAGAGACATCATCGTAACCCTTCCGCGTAAACCTAACTTTATGAAGTCCGGGAGTCATTGGTGTTGTACAAGGGGTTGTTCCTAACGTAATACCATCCACCTCAATATTCGCTTCGATTTGAGCCGGCACGGTCTCATTAAGAACTTTTTTTTGCCCGTCATAAACGGGTAGATAGATAGGTGTGTTGTCCATGTTATAGGCAAAAACATTGAATTTAACAGGTATGCCGCTGGCCGCGAGAGACGCTTCACGCCATTTAGTAGCATTCTTTTTCATGTCAGATGCTAGTTTCTCGGCCATTTGTTCGTCTAATCCGTCGGCATATTCGCCTGGTTCGATTTGAATATTTGCAGTTTGGCGATAGGATTTTGTAGCCTTTAGAGTTCCGCCTCCTATGGATGCTCCTGTGTATCCATCTAATACTCGATAGGACGCACTCAGCGTGTATAATTCCGTAACGAGAGGGGCATCGAGATCTTTAGACTTATATGTTTTCTTTGACTTATCAAACTTATCAAGAGAAAGAATTAGAACGTAATCGGCATCCATATTTTGAGCAAGACGCAAGGGAGATGTATTGGCACGCAATTTTTCATCTTGCGTGGCACCACGACCATTAGCTGTGGGTTGGTTTGCTTTCCCCATGCGTGCGGCAAAAAGCTCCATAACGGCTTCCTCTTTGAGGGCTTGTTTCGTTCCATCTGCCATATCAAGTCCTTCCATCAGTGGCGCAAGCGCATAGATGATATCCTGCGGATCCAAGATTTCGAAGTGTTCTCCTGAAACTTGAGCGGTCAGCTGGGTTTGAATACGTTTGGAGGCACTTGCAAATGTTGCTCCGGCTTCATTTCTCACGAAGATAGCTGTTTTACGACGTAAGCCCTTTTGCCCGGCTTTAACTGTGACTTTGCTGGTGACATCTACACTCACTTCTGTTCCGTCATCTAGTTTCGCTGTTTTTATCGTCGTGCTCTCCGAAACACTTGTTTGTTGTGCATTAAGCAATGCTGCCACGAATAATGAAAAAGTTAGTACCTTTTGTTTCATAATAATATTCCTTGCTCAAGCTGTTAGAATGAGGCGTTGATGAGGGGTAGACAGGGTGCTTCATTATCTGCGATGATGTTGACCAGTCCGATTTGTATGCCGACGGCTCTGTCCGCATAGTTGATGATGCCAATCTGGAGACCGCTCATGGCCTCTGTCACGTTGGCAAAACCAATCTGAAGAGCTCGAGTCTCTCGGCTTCTGTTGATAAATCCAAAATCCAGGCCTGTCATGAAATCGCAATTGCTGTAAATGAGGCCTATGCGAAGTCCCGCAACGTTCCAGTCTGAATCAGGGAACTGAATAGGGGCACACAAGGCAATCATTGCAGGGGATGTGTTATCTCGGATAAGGGCGTCATCCTTTGCTTGTGTTACAGAAACAGTCCATATACAGGATAAAAGAAAGAGTGATTTAATCATATACAGATACTCCAAAGTAGGGTTGTTTTATGGGTATATATTATCCCTTTTTTCTTGCCGAAAAGCAAATGAATAGTTTTATAGGACTAGTTGAACGTGATTAGGGTTGCGGTGAATGTCTTTGCCGAAAACTCGCTTGAATTCGCTGACTGGGCTGAACCATTAATGGCACGTATGACGCCCTGATAGTGGCGTCCTGGTGTTAATCCTGGGATGATCGCTGTATTGCTGGGAACAGACATGTTGTTTGAGACAAAGGAGTGCGTATGCAGATCTGCTGTCAGCGAAAGGTTGTCCAGGTAGAAGCGATTATTGGTGCTTCGCTTTGCAGTAAAACCTAAAATGCTGCCAGAAGCTGCCTCAGCCTGGATGACAAACGATTGCATTTCGGTTTTGGAGAGTTGGATTGTTTTCAATACATTCGTTGTTGTTTCTTGGAGTGCAAAGACATCAATGGTTGTTGCTTCGGATGTTCCATCCCAAGAAATGGCATCGAAACAGATAGAGAACCTGTCTGGCAGGGTCAGGCGGGGAGTCTGTATCCAGCCGCGTGTGCTCGAATTGCCGAGACGTATGCTTCCAAGAGATTCATACACAGCTGTGCCTGCCCAGCCATTTGTTTGCGTGTAGGCATCCAGCATGGTCTCCCGGCTGGTATTGCCCGCCCCGTCGAACCCATCGAACGTTTCACCAAAGAAACTGGCATCTGGTGTAATAATACACGTGTAAATGTCGAGCGTATAAGCTGTTGCTTGGGGTACAACGTCCCATATCAGGCCGAAGCTGGTTGCCGTAATGTTGGTGACACTTATGTTTTGAGGTGAACAAAGTCCGGTAGGCGCGATTTCGCCTGTAACCTCAATTCGTCCAATTGCAAAACTGGGACGGAGTCCTTTCCCGGACAGATCTCGGATGGTCCATCTCAGTTGTACAATCGGCTGGTTGGCACAGGCGGACGGGAAGGCGAAGGTTTGCGTGCGTGGGTTTTGAGGCATAGTACCTGACTTCTGTTGCGTGGCATCGTTTGTGTACGTCATTCCTGTGGGAGTGAAGTTCCCTGTTGCCCCGACGCGATATTGTAAAGTACACTCATTTGTTCGCGTATTAGTGGTACCATCAAAAGGATTACGGATCGTCATGATGTCATACACAACCGTTATGTTCGTTTTTGCAATCGTGTTTATTGCACAGGCGAGGGCATAGGCCCCTGACCCGGAGTCTAGCATACCGAGCTTGCCAGCATAGTTGTGCACGCCGCCGGAGGTGTCGCTGGCGCTGGACGGAGCTATCAGATGCGCGTCTGACACGAGAGGGGTGAGAATGAACTGTGTGCTGGCATCTGCGCCGATCTTCCATCCGATTACCCCCGGCGGATAATTCGTTGAGCTCGTCTCCCATGCGGAAAAATCCCAGGTGCATGGGATTTCCTGCGCAACAGGCTCTGTCGCTTGTACGATTGATCCAAGCCACGCCAAGCCAAACAAAACGCACATCGTGCGTAAATGCAAAACGACCTTCATGTTTATGACCCTTTATTACAATTCTCGACCCAAATTTTGTGGTTACTGTAACAAAGCACGCTTCAGGAATCAACCTCAAAGACGAGCGCGGTCTGTCATTATTAAGGACATCGGAAAGGTGAAAAGGGTGTCCGATGAAAAGAGCGCTTCTGTCAAATGCGTGTACACCGTAATCTAAAGGGATGAACGCTTTGAAGTCTTCAAACCCCGAAAGCCCCGGCAGCGAGCTGCCTGAGGACTCGGTCGGGACTTGCCGAGGCGGTCACGGGTTGCCGATTCAGTAGCTCGCGGGCCTACAGGAAGAACGACAACTGCAGGACAGGGCGGAAGAACGGCTCGGTCGTCCGCGAGTCCGCCGTCATATTGAATAAAATGACACAGGGACGCTGTAGTACCCCTGTGCTGCTTTTTATGTTGTGAATGCCCTGCTGGTGAGTATTGACCGTGCGCTATATTTTCGTAATCGGCGATATGATCATGGATCCATTCGGGCTAAGCCTTGCAAAGTTCGGCACTTCGGTCGGCTGCAGCTTTCAATGTCTTGATGATCGTTGATTGGAGTGATGACTTCTCAAGTACAGCAAGTCCGGCGACAGTTGTCCCTTTCGGAGAGGCAACCGCCTGAATGAATTCGTGGATATCGCGTCCGCTGTTTTGAAGATAGATTCCTGCTCCAATGAGTGTCTGCTCCGCGAGAAGTCGTGCTACATCCTTCGGTAGTTTTAAAGCAATCGCGCCTTCAATCATCGCATTCAAGACATATGCGATGAAGGCAGGCCCTGACCCGCTCAATGCCGTTACGGCATCAAAATGTTTTTCCGGCAATTCGAGAACAGCTCCAGCGTTGCCAAAAATCTTGGCAACGCATTGTTTATCTTGAGCCTTTGCCTCTTTGGAGGCGCAGTAGACACTCATGCCTTCCTGGACTAGCAATGCAAGGTTGGGCATAACACGAATAATGCGTGTTGTGTTGCCCGCATATTTTTTCAAGGAAGCGAGTGTCTTTCCGGCAACGATAGAAATCAACAGGTGCTTCTTTGTTAGGTGTGGTTTCACCGTTGATAGAAGTTCGTTTAAGTCCTGCGGCTTGACGGCTACGATAAGGACTTCACTGTCACGAACCGTTTCAATGGGGCAATTTGTCGCGATCGTCTGATACTGTTTCGCCATTAGTTTTCGGCGTTCTTCAGACGTGTCACATGCGGTGATATCCCAGGGTTCGCACATGCCTGTCTGAATCAAGGAGGACACGAGTGCCTCCGCCATTTTCCCGGATCCTAAAAAACCTACCCTCATGATGCTCCTTTGTTACATGTAGCCTTTGCGTTGTAATTCGATCCGTAATTGCATTTGAAATGCTTGCATGTCAGCTGGCGACGGCCGATAACCTGGTGTTTCCGGGTCGATCCCGAACCGCCCTTGCTGGTCAATGAGCCAGCGTGCTTTTGTACCATCCGAGAAGGTGGCCGTACCGCTGACCATGGCTCCAGGAACAACCAGGCTGTCCATGGTCAAGGTAACCGCTCCGCCCATACCTTCCTGCTCTTCAGGCATACCGTCATCCAGTGGCAGCGCCTCATTGTCTGTGGCCATATCTTCATCAAGGTCAACCATTGGGCCAGCCTCTTCGTGTCTCGGTTGCTGAGGTAGTGTAGGCTTGACCGGTTTGGCTTCTGGTTTGTCTTTTACTGCCGCGCCCAAGTCGAGCACAAGTAAGCGCACATCAATATAGGTCATGGCGACACCGAATTCGGATTTCAGGTTCCGTTGGACATCTGAAAGGGAGGCGCCAGATGCTACCCATTCGCGGATAGCTTGTTTTTGTTGCTCTGAAAAGTCCATGGGTTAATCTCTATTGTTGGATAGCAGTGCTAGCCATGTGGAAAACGGGAGTGCCTAGAACGCAAGCCCAGGTAAAGCCGTTTTCAGTTTCTGCTTCTCTGCAATCCATGTTTTGATTGTTGGATCGCTGTCCGGATTTTGAAATTGAGATGCATGTTGCATCTTCCATTCTATGAAATTCTTTTGTACCTCATCAAACGCTTTTTTTAAACCTGCTTCCTTGATCTTCAATGCGAGTAACGCCTCATCAAGCTCCGTCTTCTTGGAGTCTGTTGCTGTTGATTGTTGCTGTTGCAACAGTTTAGCCTCTTCAATGTTTTTGATCAGTGCTTGGTATGCTACTCTGCTGGCTTGTAAGTGTGGGTTAAGAGTTGCGTTTTCCTCAAGGAGTTTGCGCCGGCGGTCAGGAATTTTTGTAGTAAGCTGGTAATAGGTGACCAGCATTTGAATTTGTTTTGCCGCAAGCTTGTTTAAGTCACCTGTGAAAAAGTGTGCATCTTTGCGTGCGACGAACAAGACGGCATTGGTGCTGTTTCGGAGTTGGCATTCAAGCAAATCGCCCTTTGAGGATGTAATCTTGGTCTTTAGGCAGTTAATGATCTCACCGCTATCTAGAGTTCCAAGATAGGCTCCTTTTTCATTATAGTAGGATGTCTTTTGATGGGTGATACCCCATCCTGGGTGTTCCGCCCTCGCATAATAAATACCTTCGAGTGCGGGCGACACAAATGAATTATCCTCTGGCAAAACTTCTGTATTCTTTGGGGGAGGCTCTCTCGGCAGAGTTGTTGCGTCGACCATATCTTTGATACGAGTGGTTGATTCTAAGGTTGGGGCTTGCGGCTTCATCCAATTGGGGACAAAAGGCATTATCTCTACGGAGCAAATTGGCGCAAAGTAATAAATAACGGCTGTCCCGCTTATTAAGATGAGTACGAAGGGAATCCAGAAATTTTTCATGTTTCAATTCTCGAAAACAAAAATGTTGACGGACTGGTATGTTTCAGATGTTAATGTGTTGGGTTATGCAAAGCGCTCCCGGATGGTCCACAGTCCGATGGCTGGATTACTGATGTAGTAGATATTCTCGCCATCGGGCATTGTGTTAAACCCGTCTTTTAAGTACTTAGGGTTATAACGACTCATGACTTTATCCAGGTCTGCATAAGCAAAGCCTGCGCCTTCAATTTCCTGACGCGTCAATTCTCCCGCCGCATACGTAATGTGGAAACGTCCTTCAGACGAACCATGGATCAAATGAGCTGCAGCCCCAAGATTATCCTGAAGCTCCTTGTTTTCACGGACAGCCATAAGTGTCTTGTCTGTTCCAAAATAACCGTATTTTCGGATGAGTTTATCAATTTGGTGGTCTTCGCCAAACTCCTTTACGCCTGGCGCAAGAATCAAGAGTTCGCCGCCGTCAGCCATGGCCATGCGCGTACGATAGATTGCCTTGTTGCCAAGCCATGTGCTTTTGAACTCGGAGGGGTCGAGATAGACAACGCATTTTTTAAAAGCCTTGGGGACCATCTCAAAGTTGACTTCGAGTGAAAGTGCAGCTGCCTTATGGAACACCTCAATGTCGGGGCCGACATAGAGCCCGCGAACAGCAAGACCACCTTCGGTTGCACGACCGACCACCGTCTGCACATAGACGAGCTCCGGCAGAAGATGGCCGAAGTGGTCACTGCCGTAATTATAGAGGCGTCGTACAGGCGTATCGGCTCGGCCCATAATGCGTTCCATGCCGTATACCGCACCCACATAATGGCTGCGGTTAATCGCAACCGACCCACCGCAGCCGACAAAGATATTTTTGTTGTAGTTAGCCATGCCAATGACCTCGTGAGGCACGACTTGTCCAATGGATAGGATGAGGTCGAAGCCACCTTCAACCAGAAGACGGTTGACTTGGACAGGCCAGTCAAAATCCAGTTTCCCTTCCGTCAGTTCGCTCACATACTCTGGAGGGACGGTCCCCAGCGTCACCACGTCATTTCGCCAGTCATGAGCCTTAAAGAGGGAGAGTGGCATGTTTCCGAACATGTCTCGAATCTGTTTCTCTGTCATCGGGGAGTGTGTGCCGAGCGCGGGCAGCACGGCAACCAAGGCATCACCATAATATTCCCAAACGAATTGTGTAAGGATTCCTGCTTGTGAATGGAAACGTGTAAAATCTGGTGGGATGACCAGTACGCGCTTACGGGTGCCAAGCTTGTCGAGTGCCTCGACGAGAATTTTCTTGAGCTGTTCAGTACTCAACTTGGTCTCAATAGAACCTGTTCCGGAATAAATCATCGCTTCATATCCTTTTCATGGGTTACCAGAATTTCCACCAGGGCGAAGTATCCTTCTTTTCTTCCTTCTGCATCTCTTCATAGAGAGTGCGAACACGTTCGGTGGATGAAACATCGGGGTCGGCCAGTGAATTACGTTCAGCAATTTCGATGCTCGTGGGCATCGACCAAATCACCGTTCTGATGAAAGATTCCTGTGATGACCGGTGAATGATGGTTACTTCCCCCTTGGGGGAGATGTCGAGTTTGGGTTCCGTGACCTTTGATAAGGCCCCGAGATCAATTGTGTCCCATGCCTGTGCGGTAGGGCTGTCTTCGATGCGCAGGAATAATCGATTGACCTGGTCACGCATCCAATAGACGAGGTGAAATTTGCGCTGCAGGTTTTGCTTGTCGACAAACATTTGGATGCCTTCTTTCAAGGGAACCCCTGGCACAATATCAAACGTCTTTTTTTGTGTCTCATAGCGCATTCCATCTTTAACCACAATCGCGCGAATCATGTACTTCCCTGCGTCGTACAACGCAAACCATTTGTCGAGTTCTACATTCTTTTGAAACGTTTGGCCAGATGCGACCTGCATGGGAGGAAACATCGGCGAACTGTTTTGAACATCGAGTTCATCATATTTGGATTCACGTGTGATCTCGATGAGAATCTTGTCGTCGGAAGCATCCCCGATGATAAACGGATCGCGAGTATTATTTGCAAAAGACATTTCGACTACAATGGGTTCACCAACAATAAATACGGTGTGTGATAGTACGATGCGGACGTCCATTTGCTGGGCAAATGAGGCACATGTGATAAGGATCGAGCTAGCCATCAGTTTCCAATTGTTCATATGCCAACCTTTCGAGGATTAATCCTCAATTTCTATGGGGGTTCCTTCGCTGGCCATCCGAAGAACTTTCTGTGCGTTCCAATTTGCGAGTCGGAAGCAACCTTTTGATTCTGCATTCCCGATACGGTCAGGGTAAGGGGTTCCGTGCATGCCATAGCCTTGTAAGGGCTTGTCACTTTCGGTTCTCAATGCAAGTGTCATCCAGGCGAGCCCGACGGGGTTGTTAGGTCCTGGGGGTATAATCAGTTTGGAGGTCTTAGGCCCGCCAGGGGTAAAGAGTTGTGGATCATACGTGTAAGTCGGATTGGGGACTAGGTGTTTAACCTCGAGATCTCCGACTGGACGTTTTGCTTTGTCCCTTGCGATGGAACAGGGGAATAGTGCAAGGAGTTCACCCTTTAAACCAAATACAGTTACTTCCATGCGTGACAAGGAAATGCGTATGGAACCCGCATATTTTTTTGCGGTTGATGGTGTACAATCCGGTAAAATGACTTCAGTGCCAGGGTCAGGGTTGGGCCACTTAGCACTTGAGTTAAGGAATTTAATAAGTTTTTCACTTCCATGGCTACGCTCAGACAGCATTTCCAAAATGGTCACGTATTTAAGCCCTGGAAGTTTTGCGCGCTCTTCCCAGTCTTCAGGAAATGGGCCGAGTTGCTCAAGGTCATTGGTCGTCACTCTGTAGCGAAGGAAGATGTTTGTTGTGCCGCTACCCAGCACGGTCAGCGTTTCCTCTGTCGGGATTCCTGTAACGGGTAATTCTTTGATGGTCTGCCAGGTCATAAAGGCAATCTCCGTGCGCTTGCCCCAGCATCCGTCAATCATGTTGCAGGAAATGTCCTGGCGGTCGAGTAAGATCTGGAGCGCCAGGACATCCTTGTTAAAGCCGTGCCGGTAATTATGAAAAGCTGGTTCATCCTGCTGTGCTGTGACAGCGAGTGTCATACAGGCAGATGAGACCAAACAAAGTGAGAGGATTTTCTTCATAATCAGTGTCGCGTATTGAGATGGCTTAAGAGAAAAGGTCGCCAATCGGCTGAATAGTGGGTTGCCTTTTGACACGTGGGGCCTTCACAAGGCTGGTGCTGATATCTTCAGGCATCAGATGGCGTTTTTTAGGGCCGATGTAAATTTGCCGTGGCCGCTGAAGCTTGAATTTTGGATCTTCTCGAGCTTCCTTCCACTGTGCGATCCATCCTGGCAGGCGCCCCAAGGCAAACATGACCGTAAACATCTCTTTCGGAACGCCGATGGCACGATAAATAATACCGCTGTAGAAGTCGACATTTGGGTAGAGATTTCTTGAAAGGAAGTATTCGTCCTGCATTGCGATAGCTTCAAGCTCCAGTGCAACATTCAATAATCGGTCATTAACCTTCAAGGTTTTCAGGACTTTGTCGCAGGTTTTCTTAATAATCTTTGCGCGTGGGTCATACGTCTTGTAAACGCGGTGTCCGAATCCGTAGAGCAGCGTCTTGCCTTTGGAGGTCTTAACGTCTTCGACATAGTCCCTGACGCTCCTGCCGCTGGAAATAATATTTTCCAGCATTTCGATCACCATTTGATTGGCGCCACCGTGCAGCGGTCCCCACAATGCACATATGCCCGCGGAAATCGAAGCATACAGGTTGACGCGGGCGCTGCCGACGAGGCGCACGGCA
>JBAXCC010000074.1:0-14252 GCA_037141675.1 bacterium
GTGACGAGATGACGGTGCATAGGAGGATTACGACTTCATTTTCCTCAGCGCGTCGCGGCGTTCGAAGAAGCGGTCCGCCTGCTTCTGGAACTTGCGTGCTTCAGGGAAGTTGTCGGGTGTCAAGGTTGCTGCAAAGGCTTCGAGCGCTTTGCGCTGTCCGCCGCCCAGGTTCTGAGGCACTTCGATCTCCACGCGCACATGGAAGTCGCCGTACCCGCCTTGAAGGCTGGGCATGCCCTTGTCGCGCAGGCGAAAAACTTTGCCAGTCGCCGTCCCAGGCGGCAGTTTCAGGCGCGCATACCCTTCTGGGGTTGGCACGTCGATATCGCCGCCCAGCGTGGCAAGAGCAGGCGAGACATGCACATTGCACGCCAGGTCATCCCCGTGCCGTTCAAACACTTCATGATCGCGGACGTGGAGCACGACATAGAGGTCGCCATATTCGCCGCCGCGTGAGCCACTCTCGCCTTTTCCGGTGAGTCGCAGGCGTGAGCCTGTCTCCACGCCTTTCGGAATCTTGAGCGCGATATGGCGCGGCGCTTTAATGCGGCCTGTACCCTGACACTTCCGGCAGGGGTTCTTAACGATGCTGCCCTCGCCATTACAAACAGGGCACGCATGCCGCATCTGGAAGAATCCGTTGCCTTGGACTACAACGCCCTGGCCGCCGCACTGCTTGCAGCTCTCGCGTCCTGAACCTTCAGCTGCGCCGGAGCCCTTGCAGGTTTCACAGGTGTCGTTGACCGTGAGGTCTACTTGGCGTTCGGAACCAAATACAGCCTCTTCAAAGTCGATTTCCAAATCAAAGCGCAAATCATTACCCCGTTGCGCCTCGTTCGGGTTGCGCGAGCGACGACGACTGCCGCCACCGCCGCCAAACATATCGCCCATCCCGCCGCCGCCGAAGAAGCTACCGAGGATGTCTTGCAGGTCAATGTCTTGCATGTGTGTGAAGTCGCGTCCGAAATCGAAGCCGCCTGATCCGAAGGAGGACTTCACTCCTTCGTGGCCGTACTGGTCATAACGCTGACGCTTAGCTTCGTCGCTCAGCACTTCATACGCTTCGCTGGCCTCCTTGAATTTTTCCGCAGCATCCTTGTCGTTTGAGTTGCGGTCCGGATGATACTGCATCGCCAGCTTGCGGTACGACTTCTTAATTTCATCCGCACTGGCAGATTTACTCACGCCCAGCACGGTATAGTAATCGCGTTTAGTTGCCATAAGTTAATGTCTTTTTGAGGTCGAAATTAAAATACTATTGAGCATCCGGCTTGCCTGCGGAGACAATGACCTGCGCAGGACGCAAGAGGCGTCCGGAGAGGCTCCAGCCTCGGCGGAATTGCTCGATGACTTCGTTTGCCGGGACGGTGTCCGACGGAATCTGGGAGAGCGCTTCGTGCCACTCCGGATTAAAGGGCTGCCCCTTTGCATCCACAGGCACGACGTTGTTCTTCTCCAAGGCGGCCACGAACTGGTCATAGACCATCTTCACTCCGGAGACGAAGGGATTGGAGCTGTCCGTCTCCTTGTCCAGGGCAATGTGCAGGTGGTCGACCACCGGGAGGAAGTCAGCCAGCAGCGATTCATTCGCCCGTTTGATCCACTCTTCTCGTTCGCGGATCTGACGCTTGCGGAAATTATCAAAGTCGGCCATGAGGCGCATGTAACGGTCCTTCATGGCTGCCAGTTCGCTTTCGGTCGTTGGCTTTGCCTCTGCGGGCGCAGGCGCTGCTTCGTTCACCTCGGCTTCAGTAGGCGTGGCTTCTTGTGTTGCCTGTTCCTGTTCGGCAATGGGCTTCTGCTCGGTTTTCTCTTCTTTGTGATGTTTTTCGTGTTTGCTCATAACCTGTGACTTCACTGGAATGTTGGAATATGGGAATGTTGGAATGATGGGAAAGCCAGATACTGGCCTAGGGAAAATCACCCGTTTGCATGTCTTGAAAAAGAAAGCGCTCGCCCTTCCGGATGGTTGCCAGATAGTATTCCATTATTCCAGCATTCCACTATTCCGGTGTTCCTCTTTCGTTGCTCCTGCGTTTCCCCCTGCTACGGGGCTCTTAAATGATCTCGCACTTACCGCCAGAGCACGCAACGGTCTGCCCGACCACTGTGTTATCCTGACGTTCGACCAATAGCGTGTAGTCAACCGGCGCATACGAACGCGTCAAATCTTCCCAGTGCTTACAGGCGCTGACGCGCTTGAGACAGCGAGTGAGTTTGATGCGATCGCCACCAAAATAATTGGAAGCGAACTTATGCGCCCGGCGAATCCAGTCCAGTTTGGCTGTCCGAATCTCTTCCATGGCTTCAAAAACGCGTTTAGGATAAACTTTTGCCGTTGGCGTGTCAAGGTTTTCACCGCGTCCCAGTACGCTGTCGCACGCTGCCCAGAGGTTGTCGTCAAAGGCGTGCATGCCGTCCACGATGAGACCCGAGGCCAGCAAGGCTCCTACCCCGTAGTAGTCAACGATCTCGTCGGCTGAGAGCACTTCACAGAAAGGCGCCTGCGGATAATCGAGGTCGCCGCCTTCCGGCAGGAGGGATATACCGGCGAAGGCGTGGCGGTTGTCGAAAATGAAGGACTCGACATTATCCCATTCGTCATCCTTGACCGAGATCGTGTTGGAGACATTGTGGCTGAGCCAGGGTTGAGCGCAGAGGTCCACGCGTTTGCCCGCATCAATCCAGTTTTCCTTTGTGAGCTTGACCTTGTTCAGCAGGTCAACGGCGTTCACGTCGCGCTTGGTGAGCGCATCCGGACTGGCTGTCACGCAGAAGGTGAGTACCACGTCAGTGCCATTTGGATTCCAGACCGATTTCTCGACGGCTTTCGGATTCTGCCCCTTGAAGAAGTCGACAAGAAGTTCATCTTCGTTTGCCTGTGCGCGACGGAAGTAGCGTTTAGCATGATGCGGATGAATGCCTGACGATGTGCCGAGAATACTGCTGGTGGTGCCCGCGGGCTTGACGCAGGTTGCACGTGCGCAGGGATTGATACCAATGCGCTTGGCGACCTCTTCGTTGATCTTGAGAATGTAATGGGCCATCTCGCGTTGCAGCTCGGCATCGAAGGCAACAGCAGGATGTTCCATCATGCCTGTCATGGAGATGCCGAGTAGGGCCTCACGCTTCGCGATGCGTGTGCTGGTATCGCCGAGATAGGGGAAGTTCGTGTAGTCGGCCTGCAGGGTGCCGAGAATCGCGGCAGCATGACAGGCGGCACGGAATTTCTCCGCGTCATTCACAATGCCCATGTTGATTTCGCACAGGTTACAGAAGGCGAAGCCGCTGACGCCGTCGATTTGCGGATAGAGTCCGATCTCGCCGCACGGATTGAAGGTCATCTCCAGGCTGTCCGTCCAGACGAAGCCAGGTTCGCCGAATTCCTTCACGGACTTCATCAGCTTATTGAACTGATGGCGTGAGGTGTCATCGCGGAGCAAAATAGCCGAGTTGTTTGAACGCGCACGTTGCGGATTTTCCGTGAACCAATTTCCGGTCTTGGCTGTCGCCATCAACTCGTCATCCGGCGAGAAGAGGCAAATGGTTGCGCTGCGGCGTACACCGCCGGAGAGCACCGCGTCAGAGGCATGCATCAGAATGTCATAAGCATCGACGGAACGCAAGCGGGTTAACCCCTCTTCAATGCGCTTATCCACGAGCGAACGAATCAGCTCGATGCTGCGATGCAGAGGCTCAGGTCCGGGTGCACGGCCCATGCCAGAGCTGATGGAACGCCCCTTCGGACGGATTTGTGAATAATCAAAATGAACAATGGCGCCCGCAAATTCCGGGAAGGGCTGATTGGAAACAAAATAGCTGGAGAGCAAAGCGCCCAAAGCGTCTGCCCACCCTTCAATGGAGTCCTGCACAACAAATGTTGCGTTCGCGCCCATCGGACGTTTGATGTCCGGGAGTTTCGAGACGTGATGGGTCTGCACCGAGAAGCCCACGCCGCATCCGCAGAGCAATAGCCACAGTGCTTCTTGGAAAAAGCGCGGACGATCACAATACGAGGTCGTACAGTTGTAGATTCGCGCATGCTTTTTCAGAATGGGATCGCCGCCGAACTGCATGGCGCGCTGGCTGCCCAGCACCATACGTTTCTTCATGCCCTCCTCGCAGATCTTGAGTAAATCCTCCACCTCAATACCCTTGGCTGTAAAATGTCTGCGGTGCATGTCAATCACACGTTCAACCGCTTCTTCAAATGTTTCCCGGCGCATCTTCTCGGGAATATATCGACTGTATTTAGAAGTAAATACGTAACTCTTTAATGATTCAATACTCATAACGTCAGAGGTCCCTTAATAAGACATTGACTCGTCTGGTTACACACAGAAAATGAACGCTCCACCCCTGTGAAACAGTTCTATATATAGTATGTCTCTGGGTGCTTGTCCACTATATTTTGTGGTTTTTTTGTAAGTCCTTGATTTTCAAGGACGTTCGATTGTTCTTTTTTTGCTTTTGTTTGGGGGCTGACTTCAGTATGATACGCGCCTTTGATAGTTGGAAAAAAAGGTTTCATTTTTTCTTGACAATTTTCAATTTATGGAAAGCCATTTTTCACCCTTACGCGGACGTCTGGCGCCGAGCCCGACAGGTGCCTTGCACCTCGGAAATGCGCGCACGTTTATGATTGCATGGCTGCGTGTTCGCGCAGCCGGCGGAACGCTCGTCTTGCGTATGGAAGACCTGGATCATCCCAAGAATAAGGCTGGCGCAGCTCGCGCAGCGCTGGATGATTTGCGCTGGCTCGGTTTTGACTGGGATGAAGGTCCGGATGTGGGCGGGCCACATGCGCCTTATACCCAAACGGAGAGAACCGCCTGTTATGCAAAGGCTTTAGAGACGCTTCGTCAGCAGGGGCTCGTCTATCCATGCGTCTGCACGCGGCGCGATGTCGAGACCGGCCAGTCCGCCCCGCATGCGGAGGACGGCCTTTTCTATGCAGGCATGTGCCGGGATCGCTTTGACAGCTACGATGCGGCCGCCCGAGAGTTACCACCCGGACGCTTGCCGGCCTGGCGGTTGAATTGTGCAAAAGCTGGAACGAGTAAAATTGTTTTCACGGATTTGTTTGCAGGCGAGTACACACAAGATGTCTCAGCTTCGGTGGGTGATTTTGTGTTGGCGCGTGATGCGCAGGGCGCGGGTTATATGCTCGCGGTTGTTGTGGACGACGCAGCCATGGGCATCACGGAAGTTGTGCGCGGGGATGATTTGTTGCCTGCGACACCGCGTCAGCTCCTGCTCTATCGCGCACTCGGGCTGACACCGCCCGCCTTCCTGCATGTGCCGCTGGTGGTGAGTGAAGACGGCAGGCGGCTGGCCAAACGTCACGGCGATACGCGTATCAGCGCGCTGCGCGACGCTGGCATCCCGCCGGAGCAGATCATCGGCCTGCTAGCGTGGTGGTGCGGCTGGGCTACCTGGGGCGAGCATCTTTCGTTGCCCGATTTAATCCCTCGCTTCGACTTAGCGGCTCTTCCGCATGCGCCTGTAGTGCTCACGCCTGCTGTTAAAGCCTATCTCCATTGCTGATAACGTTGGCTTTCAACGGCTACTTTTTCTCTGTCCCTGTTGGGAGGATCGCATAGGTATGAGCTATGGGTTTGCGGCTCTCTAGCGCCTTCTGCTCAAATTCGGCCATCTGCTTGAGATAGTCATTATACTTGGGCCAATTTTTAATATAGTTGAGTGTCATGCCGGCATTATATTCCTTCTTGTCCTTAAAGCTGTCGTAATGGGCCTGCAAGGCCGCTGGATCTTCCACGTTGATCTTGTAGTGGCTGATCATCCAGCGGCGGGTGTTCAGCAGGCTGCGCGCCTGCACTTCCGCATTCCTGCGCTGTTCGTTGAGCTTTGCCACGCCCTGTGCCTGCTTGAATTGCGGTGTCGCCTCTTTGAACCCGAGATTGATGCCTTGCGCTAACTCTTTGGCGGTATGTTGTCCGATTGCCACGCCGTCAATGCGCACCTCATAGCGGCCCTCTGCAAGTCCGCTCACAGAGAGTATTTCTTGATTCAAATCCTTTTCGATTGGAATCAGTGACAACATGCTCTTGGCTCCAGGATCGATCGGGAAGGGCAGTGCCTTTTCCAGTACGGTGAAGGTTACGCCGCCATCTTTCTTCGCAATGGCGGTCACCTCTGCGTTGGCGCTCTGCGTCGCGCGCCCTGCTGAAGCGTCTATCGCCACGGTTGAAACGATGGCTGGCGCGCCCTGCGTCTTGAGGAAGAGCCACGCCATCATCAGATGTCCCGGCGCGCCAGGATGGACTCGATCCCCTCCCACGAGGGTGTACTTCGGATCTTTCTTCTGCTGTTCCAAATTGAGCGCGGTCATGGGCCCGTGAAAATCTACGACCTGCGCGTTGTTCGTCGCTGCCAGCACGCGCACGATCCCTGCGCAGCGGCCCAGGCCGTCATTACAGCCTGGCTGGTTGTTCTCTTTGTCGAGCACCACGGTCTGATCGAACGGAGAGGGGGTGATCAAGTAGAGCTTGGGTTCCTTCGCCTCAAGGCGGATTCGGGTGGCAAGCTTTTCCATGTTGGTCTTGTAGCTGTCCAGCGCCTGCTGTTGAGCCTTCAGTTTATTTGCGTCCGCATTAGCCACATAGGACCCGCGGTTCACATCGTTCATGCCGAACATCACTGCAACCGAGCTAGGCTTCTTATCGATGACATCCTCCTGTAAACGCCCCATCGAACCGCCGGCGCTGTCGCCAGAGCGGCCTGCATTGACAAAGCGGATTGTCCAGAAGGGAAAGCGCGTCAGGTAGTAATCATAGATCATCCCCTGATAACGTCCTCCGTTGGTAATGCTGTCCCCGAGAAAACAGACCGTCTCACCGTCCTTGAATAATTCAGCGCGCACAACAGTCCAGACAGACAACACGATCCCTAATAGAACAACAATCGAACTTCTTTTCTTCATTTAATCTCCTTTGTTTGTTTTCTTCCCCGTCAACCGACCCGACTCGATCCAACGTTGCGCGAATGCCCGATTACGCAGATTATCCAGTGTGGATCCGAATTTGCGGATGTAGAGCATACCGTCAATCAACTGCCGTCCGTCCCCTTTCACGGCAGCGGTGATCACTGCGGGCTTCAAGCCCGACACGCCCTCCGAACTGGTCAGATCAACAAGAATCTCCTGATAGTCGGGCGCGATGCACACCCATGTACAGGACGGAACATTCGTGGTCAGGAAGGCTTTTAGATCAATGACAGTCCGCTGCAAATCATCACGCAATCGCTTCTCGGCCTCCTGCTTTGTACAGCCCACATCATACAGCGATTCATCCCAGATGCATTGACGATAACCGATCCGCCGTCCCATGGGCGTTGAATAGGGCTTGAAACGGCCGTCCTTCGACAAACCGAAGCCGTCGGGGTTGGTTGCCGACTGGATGTAGTGGACAAAATCGTCTGTGATCGTAAAGCCCGCTTCCTCGGCCGTCACGATCCAGCAGGGGATACACATGATCCCGAGTACCAGCGCATTCAATAGTCTCATAGTCCTGATCTCATCTTAAGAACAATGGGTTGGGTTCGTTGATCTTCGCATTTCGAATTCCGAATTTCAAACACGCATTCGAAGTCGCCTTTCGATTCGTCTAAAAATGAAGAGAACTCGTAGGGGAAGATGGCGTCCTTCTGCTCCTGCCATGGTCCGGACCCTTGCCTGTAAAGCAGCCGCGCCGAGATCACCTGCTCCGGTAACGCATCTGTGTAGACAAACGCGGACGTCAAGCCATGTCCCAGCGAAATCAACATGGCGGTTACCTTGCCGAAGGAGGCCTGGACCTTCGAGATACTTCCAGCATCCAGTTTAGGCGCGAGCGGATTCAACATCTTTGCCTGCAAGCGCGTCTTCACGCGTGCCTCAGGTATTACAAAAGCCACGATCCCTTTGGGGTCGGCCTCACACGCGATCTCGCCTTTTTCCATCCGGATGGAGGCCGTCCGGCGGTTGTTGCGCCATACGTTGATTTCTCCGACTCCCTCTGTCTCCACAAGATCCGGATGGAGTCGTATCCGGGCCTGTTGCCGGTCAAACGACTGATTGCACAGCGCCAGACACAACCGTCCACCGGAATAACCCGCGATATAGTCGAACTGCTGATTCGAGCAGGCCAGCAAGCCGCGTGGCATCCATAGCTGTACAGCCGACTCCTCGTAGAAACGCCCCGGGCGATCACCATACGTCTTGGTCCTGAAGGCGCTCTCCGGCATGCTGCGGGACGGGAAGTCGATCGCGCCTGCAGAGCGGTGGAATGCATCCGTCACCAGAAAGTCCAGCACCGCGCCGGCAAATTCCCACGCATGTCCAGGATTGATGGTCGCATGCGTACATTCCCAGATCGGGCGATCCGCGACATCCGGCCGTTCGGCGACCAGGGACCGTTGCGAGCAATTGTCACCCGGATAACAGCCGAAGCGGCCGACCATGCCCCACCGCGCCAGATCCCTCAGAAAATCGTCATTGCTCAATGCGGCCACCCGCAACAGTTGGGCATGTGCGTTCATCCAGTATTCGCCGCGATAAGCAACCGAGGGAATGCCGATCAACGCGCTGCGCCACGCAGGCACGGTCTGCTCGGGAACGGGCAGCGGACGCGGCGGCGGGAAGCCCCAACGGGTGTGACGGCCGAACGAGTGCGCATGGATCGGTGCCTCGCCGCCCTGATCGACGGTCACGAACTGATCGGCAACCGCAGGTGAAAGGACCAACCCGAGTGACTGGCCGTAAGCGCCTTCAACAGCCGCCTCCAGATAACGTGGCTCATGCGTTGCCTCATAGAGGTCAAGCCAGTCCATGAAAACATCTGGCGAGGCCCCCAGGGCCGGTGGCAAAGGTTTCTTCTTAAACGCCATATCCGCTTGACGTACTGCATTTGAAAGCGCCTGTAGATCACCGGTCAACTGGTACTGCGCGAGCAGATCACGAAAGCTCTTGACCGGAATCCCCTTTTCGTCTGCGCACGCTCGGATGGCGAAGGTCCGATGCTGATATAAACCCTCGAGCTCCACCCGTTGCGCATATCCGAGATACGAGCCGCCCAATCTGCGTTCTGCACTGTGCGCCTGTCCGTTTTCCACCGTCTCATACGGCGCAAACACATTGTAGTTTCGTGACAAGGCAAACTCGACGGCTGGAAGCGCACGCCTCTTATAAAACGCCTCGTCATCCGTGACAATCGCGAGTCCCAGTCCGAACATGGGCGAGAACGGCTTATAGATGCCGGAGCGATCTGACCAGTAATCGTAGTACTTCTGTTCATCCGACCACATCGCATAATTATGACCGTTCCGGTTATCGAGAAAATCCATGAGGCGCTCAAGGGTCCCGTTCAGAGAGCCCGGCCCGCTGTTGTCGCGTTGGTCCCGCAACCGATACACGTTGCGGACGATATGGCGATAGGTCTCTTTCCAGTCTCCCGGACGAAACACGCATCGGACCGCGAGCGAAAAGGTCCCTCCTGCTTCGATCTTCGAGCCTGCGCCCCCCATGAGCGGCGCGAACGCGATCGCCTTCACGGTCTCCTCGCGCCGCTGTACCATCAGCCCGAAACGCGCATTCGATGGATCAGGCTGAGGGACCGCCTTCTGATCCGCTTCGATGACCAGCGCCTGATTCCACTCACCTGTCCAGACGTGGACGCGCGGCAGTTTCAGATCGCATTCCGCCATCAGATAATCGCACCGTCCCGACCGTTCCATGCACTCTTGCGGTATTGTGAGCAAAGACTTTTTTGACCATGCCGGCATACCCGTGAAGGCCACGGAATAATAGGCGGGCTGATGCGCGGTCAATTGGACCGTCACCCTGGGATCCTGTTCACCATCCGGAAGCGCGAGGGTCGCCGTCAAAGCAAACCCCGGTTGTTGCTCGAACGTCCAGTGGATTTCACCCTCTTTAATGATTGCTCCCTTGGCCCTCAGATCCATCCGATCTCCGGCCGCAAAAGGATTCACGGTTCCTTTGGCATATCGTCCGGTGATTTTTTTTGTCTCGCCCTTCGCGTCAATGAACGACCAGGTCCTTCCCTTCTTGGCATCTTCATCCACATGTATGCGAACACCGCGCGTCATGGTCGTGTCGAGTGCTTCGAGCCATGGGTTCAGCACGGTCAGCTCTTCCTCGCAGTTCTGCCAGCGTACCGCGGTCCGAGGCGCGACAAAGTAATTAGGATGTGTTGCGCTTCGGAAGAACCCGGGATCTTTCTGGCTCGACATCACGGTAAAGGTCGGGCTCACATTCTGGGGCGGCATTCCCTGGACGGAAACCTGCACCGAACCATCGCTTTGGAGCATTAAGGCGTAACGGGCATTACGGAGTTCCTGGGCATCCGCTACGGTCACCGTCCAACAGAGGGCGCTGACTAGCGAAACAGTCGCATGTATAAATCGGGATTTCTTCATTTTTCTTTACCGGGGGACGCCAGCACGTCCAGAATGCACTGGGCATAAATACGGTGAATGAAATCGTTCGGATGGTTCGCTCCATTTCCGGAGAAGTCGAGATAGTTCTTGTGCTTGAGCAACGCCTGTTCAACGGAAGTCACATCAGCGAAAATGAGTCCCGGCCGGCGGATTTTGAGTATCTCTTCCCGGATCACGAGGATGGCCTCACCTTTATCCGGCTGCTTAGGATTGTTGAACATCGGCGTGATAACGACGAATTCAGTCTCAGGGGAAGCGGCGCGAATCGTGTCGATGATCTTCTCCATGTCGGTCTTGAACGTCTTCTGCCGTTCCGGACTGCGATCATTCATGCCGAATCCGATGAGGACGAGATCCGGCTTAAACCAACCCGCCTGACTTTGCGCTTGGCCTGCGCCATACGCGGCGCCTGCTCCTCCACGTGAGTGATTCATGAAGGTGATACGACTTCCCGTACGACGTTCCAACTGCCGCGCCACGAGTTCGCCGAAGTTCGGCTGAAAGGGCCAGGCTCCTTCAAACTTGGAAGCGTTTCCCCCCAGCGAGATACTGTCGCCAAAAAGAATGAGCCGCACAGGCGCTTTCGCGGCCAGTAAGCGTTGGAGTCGCGGCAACCGATCCAGCGAAGCGGGTTGCACGGGCATTTCCCAATCCCGTGAAGCAGGCTCATAGGACACCTCCATCTGCCGTTCATGATACCAGGTTCCTTCCAGGAGGATGATGCTTTGTGGACGCGCATTTGTCACTGCGGGCTCGCCGGGTTTGGGCTGTCTGGCAAAGAATTCTTTCTCCACTTGCACGGGCGCACGTGTGCCGGGCGGCAAAACGAGCTTCCCGTCCCGGAGCAGCCAGTCGCGGCCCTCTTTCAACTTTTCACCCGTACCGTTGTGGACGACTTCGATGATCCGCTTGACCGGATAGAGCAGCGGCGGTATAGCCTCCATGTTGCGATCTGCGGTCATGGGCATGCAAGCCTCATGGTAGACCAGCGGACCGGCGCACAAGGGTTCGAGTCGTTGTTCCCAATCCGATGTCCATCCTGTTGCAGGTGCCACTTCGAGAAAAGGCGTCTTGTCGGCTGAAACGGCCATTGCATAGACTTCGTAGTAACTGGGCAACCCTGTCATCCGCAGATCTATCCGCACCTTGCGTTGTCCCGATGGACGCCGTAGCACATCGTTTACAACAGCGGTCACGTCGATGACATACGGCGTAGGGATGCCGGCCGGCTTGACGGGCGTACTGCCGACGAGCTGGGGCACCGGATCGCCTGCAAGACAGGCGAAAGCATGGAGCGCGCCTCGCGTCGTACTTACTTTCTGTCCAGGCCGCTTGGTTGGCACTTTGGTGAGCGAAGGAATGCGTAGCCGCGCTAATGGAGTGCTGGTTTGAGACAACTGCTCCAGATCCACATCCATGCACAAATAGGCTTGCGCATCGCCGGGCTCGTTGGCAAGAAGAAAGAGGTCCGATGCCGGACTTCCTTCCGGGCGATTGCCCGCCTGCTGGAGATGAAGTTCCGTCACCTTCGCCCATTCGGTCGCAGACCCAAGCTGCGTAAAGGCAAGGAGCATCCCGAGACTCATCACACACGCATGATGCCATCTCCATTCAGTTGCACTCATTCATTTCCTAACCTTTTCTTGATTATCTTCAATGGCCTCGTTTCCCTCTCGGGACGGGCTGAGACAAGCGGCTCACTCCTCCAGCACCACACGGAACCCCACATCATAGACGCGCTGCCAAGGGGCGTAGGGGACGCGTGCCGCGAAGGTGGCATAGTGCGGGCGTTTCCACCACGAGCCACCGCGCGCAAGGGCGCGTCCGTCCGGGAGTCGGTCGGAGGTCCACTCCCACACGTTGCCGTGGACATCGCGCAGCCCCCAGGTGTTGGGTGCGAAGGTGCCGACGGGCGATGACACGCGGAAGCCGTCCGAGCAGTTCGTCACTGCGGGCCGCCAGGCGGGAATTGCCGCGCCCGGCATATTTGCGCGCAGGCGGTCCATCTTGCGGAACACCGCGTCGGCCAGATTGGCGAAGGGCGAGAAGTCGGCGTTCACCTCCCCATAGAATAGTGGCGTGGCCGCACCGGCACGGGCGGCCCATTCCCATTCGTCGCCGCTGGGCAGACGCACGCGGGCACCGCTCTTTTGAGTGGCGAAGCGGCAGAAGGCCTCGGCGGATTCGAAGGAGACGCGACAAACTGGCTGCGTAGGGGAGTTGAGCGGATAGCCGCGTTCGGGTAGCGAGAACTGCATAAACTCGCCGCGTTCCATGAAACTGTCATGAGTGGCGTCAAAACGGGCGTACTGCTCGTTGGAAAGCTCGTCCACGCTGATCCAGAAGGGCTTCTTGATCTCTGCCACGCGCCCGTCGGCGGTGGCAAAAGCGCCGGCAGGAATGCGGGTGAGCGTCAGCTTCGCGCCGTCGAGCACGAGTGTCCGCGTGATCGTGCCCAGCGCCTGTTGTTTGGTCCGCGCCGAGGCGGCATCGAACGGCCAGCCCGCAAGGACCGGCGCACTCTTATTCGTGGGTGGTTCAATGGCCGGTAAGGCGGGCGCGGTTAGCGGGTTGATGCCGTAGGTGGCCTCATGTGTTTCATCGAGGTTTGCGTAACGCTTCTGCATGTCGGCGCGGCGGGCAGCGAGCGTGCCCATGCGTGTTGCGCCGACGTTCTCTGACCACGTGCCGTGGTTGGGTCGGTTGAGATCGATCCAGGTCGTAAGCCGGTCCCACGCTTCCGCGTCGAGCTTAACACCGTGATGGCCCGCTTCAATAATTTGGAAAAGCTCGGTTGTGGAAACATGAAAATTGCACGGGGTCTGGAGCGTGTTGTCACCTTCCTGCGTCTGGCTGCGGATAAAGGAGCAGAGCGCGATGTAGGCAGGTGGGAAGAGGTTGTTCGCGTTGATGTAATAGACCTCTTTCGTTTTAATCGACACTCCGGGCTGAAGCCGGAAATCAGGCCGTCCGGCGGTACCGTCGTGGCAACGGATGCAATAGCGGTCGAGCACGGGCTGGACTTCGCGGTTGAACGCGACGCCACGCGTCGGCCCGTACCATGGCGCAATCAGCGAGGGCTCGCGCTCCATCGCGCGGACGCGGATGAGCGGGCCGGCGCCGCTGTTTTGAGGCTCGTGGCAGCCTGAGCAGGACTGGAGCTCGCCAGGCATAACCGTGAGCCAGCTCCGCATCAGCTGCAGGGCGCGACCCTGCGCGTCTAGTGGCTGGAGCGAGACGGGCGTGTTGGCCGGGACTTCGAAATAGGCCGAGCCATCGGCTTCGACAGGCACGGTGCCCATGATGCGCACCACATCCCAAGGCCCGTCATATCCCACGCGGTCGGTCTCCGACCCCATGCCGCGATAGGCAAAGGAGTAGGTGAGGACCCGCAGGTTCTTGACGGTGCCGCGCGGCACGCCCGCGAGGCCTGGCCCCTCATAAATGTCGGTGATCTTGACGCGCCCGGTTTGTTTGCCGGCCTTCACCGTATCTGGCAACAGGATCGGCCGCGACCGCGGCTGCAGTGGCACGGGCTCTAAAATCGCTTGGCCTCGCTCTTCGTAAATCAGCGTGAGGTTGTCGAAAACGTCGACCAGATAAAGGCCCCAGAGCGCGTCCGGGGCAGGCTTGCAGGCGGCGATGACATAGCCGCCACCCAGGGGCCAAGGATGCAGGAACTTGGGCCAGGAGTCGTCGACGAGATTGTCTTTGACGATGGGTTCGACCGCTTTGCCGCGCCCGGGGATGCGCTGGAGCACGCCCTGTGTTTCCTTGCGTCCGAGCGTGGGGTCGAA
>JBAXCC010000075.1:0-14222 GCA_037141675.1 bacterium
GCTTGGTGATAGTTCCCTTGGGTACCTCGGCCACGGCACCTGTGCAACAGAGGAAAGACATTATACTGAGAGTTGTGATTGTACCAATGCTAGATTTCATTTCATACCTCATGCGTGTCGACAGCATCAATTTTGTTCCCCACGAAATACACCCACCTTCGCGGATACGCCTTCCACCTTCGCGAATACGCCTACGGTGGACAAGACGGTTGGCAGGCTAAAAACACGAAAAATCAATTTGCTTTGCGGCTCGGCGAGACGCCTCGCCCTACCGCCTTCGAATCAGATAGATGACCTATGCGAAGCGGGTAGGGCGAACCGTCCCGGTGAGCCGTTGATTCTTGTTTGACGGACGCTAGAAAGTTACTTATTCTTCTTTCCCTTCCCTTTGGCCTTGCCTTTGGCTTTCCCCTTGGCCTTGGCTTTCCCGGAAACGGCCGCAATTTCACTGCTGCTGAGTATGCCGTCTTGGTTCGTATCCAGCGCTGTCAGTGAGCCCGTCTTGCTGGTGTAAAAGTCTTTTATGAGTTGGTCCTTCTCTTTTGCATCAAGCTTGCCGTTGCTGTTCGTATCGTATTTAACTAAGATATCGGAGTTCGCAGCAGCAGCAGGAGCCGCCTTGCCTTTACCCTTCTTCGCAAAGGCGTTAGGCACCGCGACGAATGTAATCAGCACGAGAGCAAACATATATACTTGTTTCATGATGGTTCTGTATCCTTTTGATTGCTAAACGTTTAAATCGTCTACCTGCGCAATCATAATCCGGTAGGCGATTCTGTTCATAACTTCTGGTATCGCATAATCCCTTCTATGCCTCTTAGTTTAGATTAAACGAATAGAAACTTAAAAAATTGTGATTAAAGTAAAGTTTTCAGTATTGTGCACGTTAATTTTCGTTTGTTTCTGGCCTGTGAGCGAGCGCAACAAATGAAAAGAAAGGCGGCTGGAGAGCCGCCTTTCTTAATGTATTAACAGTGATTACTTGTTCTTCTTGCCCTTGGCTTTTGCCTTGACAGGTGCATCGCCTGGCTTGGTCGGGGAAATGGTGGCAATCTCGCCATCCGTGAGTTTGCCGTCTTTATTGTTGTCCAAAACCTGCAGCGGGCCGGTCTTGTCAGCATCGAAGTCCTTAACAAGAGCAGCTTTTTCATCCGCATCGAGGACGCCGTTTTTGTTCACGTCATATTTGGCGTAGATGTCAGACGGAACCTTGGAGGTGTTATCACCCTTCTTGGCGAATGCTGTGGGAACCGCAACGAGGGTAATCAGTGCTATGGCGAGTATGCTTAGTTTCTTCATGATGGTCATCTTTCTTTTTATAAGGGTAATCAATCTTAAATGTCTGCCGTCATAATCATTCTCCGGCATTCATGTCAGATGGTTCTTTTGGACGGGACAAGCTTTCTTGCATGTCACGTTTTTTATAATAACGAGCAATGATGAAATATATTGTCCAAGAAGGTAATATTTCCTATTTTAGGGAGAGGACGTGCTTATAGTGAAAGAGAAATGTCCAATGGGTTTACAGATGATAAACTATTTTGAATCAACCTTGGCACCAGGCGTCAATTGAGTGCGCTTGAGTGTTAGGGTGTAGAGTTCCTTGTTATCTTCGCTGATCAATCTAAAAGTGGCTTCTGGGTCAGAAAGCGTGGTGTCAAAGGTGAATTCGCCGAAAGCATACGTTTTGTCGATACCAAACAATTGTGTGTTCCAATCTTTTCGTGCAGCAGGAGGACCATAGCGTCCGCCGAGACTGGCGGGCTCGAACTCGTAGAACTCATATCCTGAAGGACGCGGAATGCGGAACCCGCGCGCGCCATGACGGTCGCCGGAAATCAAAAGCACGCCTTGAATCTTATTCTTTTCAATAAATGAAAAAATACGCTCGCGGCCAGCCGGATCATATACGCCCCAGGAGTCCTTGCCGTCTGACACATAATCACTCCACATGGTTCCGCTGGAGACAATGATGAACGGCCCCTTGCAATCGAGCAGTTGCGCTTCCAGCCATTTCATCTGCTCTTCACCCAGCAAGGTCTTTCCGTCCGGACCTTTTCGGAAATAACGTCCGTCGGTCATGATGACGTCGCAGGCACCGATGCGCGTACGAAGAAAGAGTCCCTTGCCCTCATCGCCAAAGCCATACATTGGATTGTTCCACGCACGGCGCCAGACATTCCACACGGAATCAGTGTCTGCCTTCACATAGCCAGGCGGTATGCCACTTTTGTCGTTGTTGAAATAGTCATGGTCATCCCATATCGCATATACGGGCAGAGAAGCAGCAATCCTCTGCCAGGCAGGAAAGAAATCGCGCATCAGATAATCCGCCCGGTGATAGCCGACATGATGTTCCCTGTCCTGCACCGCGATATCGCCGTAAATAAGGAATGCTGCAGGATTCCGACTGCGAATGAGATCCGCCTGCTTGCCGTTGCCCAAGCCCCATTGATGAAAGCACGAGCCGAACGCGATCCGAACCTTTCCCGGCTTCGTGTTATCTGGCGCTGTAACAATCGCTGCACCCTCCGGAACAGGAATGGGCTTGCCATCCACCAGCACGCGATAAGGGGCACGGGTTTCCGGTTTCAATCCGCTGACCGTCACGACTGCTGACAGATCGCTCTCAAGCGTGCTCTCGACAGGGCCAAATGACTTTTCAGTACCCTCAACCATCACACGGACTTCCACCTTTGCAGGCTTGACTGTACGAACCCAGACGCGCACACCATCAGTGGTCACGCTCCCCAGCATCGGACCACCCAGATGAATAATATTGTTTTCAGAGCATACCTTCTGAAACTCAGCGTCACACGCGAGATCCGCATACGATGCTGTAATTTTCGCCGACAGGACCTTGAATGCCGCTTTATAAACAGTCTGAGCCGCCTCTGGTTGCTTGCCCCACTGATTGAGCAACTCCAAGTTTTTAGACAGTTTCTCTTCTGCCTTAGATGGTTTCTCTTTTTCAGGCGGCTTCTGCCCCTTGGCCTCAGCCCCTCCAGGCAGTAGCGACAGCGCCACAGCCACACTAATAGCTACCTTCGTCATCTTCTTTGTGGTGGTCATCATCATTTGCCTTGTTTCTTCTTTTTAGCTTTTTGTTTGACCTCTGCCTTTTTGTTGCCGTCGCCATCCTCGCCACTTTCACCGCTGAACTGTTTTGTCTGCTTGATGAATGCCTCAGGGCGCGGACCTTCAAATTGTTTAAGCGCGGCTTGCAACTTCGCCTTCGCAGCTTTTGCACTGTCATCCAGCATAGCGTCACCAAGTGGCGACTTTTCCATATCGTCCTTTTCAACAGTATAGAAGTTGCCGTTGGAGTAAAGCTTGAAATTTTTGTCATGTGCAAACTCGGCCTTCGCAACCGCGCCGCCGCTTGGATTATACCAGGCGTACAACCATTCGCGAGGAGTACCCTTTTCGCCGCGCAATTGCGGCAGGAAACTGCGGCCGTCAATCTTCAATTCTGCCGGCACAGGTGTGCCTGTTGCTTCACAAAGAGTCGGCAGGAAATCCGTCGCATCGATTAGGTCCATACACACGTTGCCGTTCGCAACATGACCGGGCCAGTTGCCGATAGCTGGAACATGCGTGCCCCACATCGTCGTTGTTCCCTTGCCGCCCTGCACAGTACGTCCCTTGAACTTCGACGGTGTGCCGCGACCAGTGCCGTTGTCGCCGAGAATCAGAATCAGCGTATTGTCACGAAGTTTCAACTCTTCCAGCTTGGCCACCAGCTTCCCGATTAACGTGTCCGTGTACGCTACCATATCCTGAAAATGGCTGGCCTTATTGGGGTTCAGATAGTCGGGACTGTCGGGCGTGGCATCGTAGGGCGCGTGTGTGAGCATCATCGGATAGTAGAGGAAGAACGGCGCGTCCTTTTTGCGCGTGATGAAGTCGAGCGCATAATCGCTTACGATGTCAGGCCCATACTCGTTGTTCGTGTAATCATGGATTTTGCCATTGATTTCGAGTCCTGGATTCTTGTATCGTCCTGGTCGGCGGTTAAGTTGCCAGAGGCAGTATTCGTCAAAGCCGAAATGTGCCGGACCTTCAAAGTCGTTACTCAGTTGCCATTTACCCGTGATGCATGTCGCGTAACCCGCATTCTTCAGCATGTTGCCAAATGTCTTCTGCGCTGGGTCGAGATGGCCAAAGCGCGTATAATTGCGCTTATTCACGATTCCGGTCATCAATGCCACACGGGTAGGCGTGCAGAGGGGTTGTACGTGACATTGCTCAAAGCGCACGCCGGTTGCGGCGAGGTTGTCCATGACAGGCGTTTTATAGCTCTCGCCGCCATTGGCGGTGACGCACTCGTAGCCAAAGTCGTCAATCAAAATGAGCACGACATTGGGCTTGCGTTCAGCGGCGTGCAAGAGAACCAGGGGTGTCAACGGCAGGAGAAGCGAGAGAAGTATATGTGCGTTTTTCATAATTACGATGTTTAAAACTGGAATGATGGAATATTGCAAAGGTGGAATGATGGAATTGGGAGCGAGAAAACCATTGGGAGGTTCATGCGGGGATTTCTTCCAGTATTCCAAAATTCCATCATTCCTCTATTCCTTCCTATTTTTCGCGCGCCAGTAAAGTCCGCTACCGGGGAATACGATGTGTTCGTCGAAACCCCACTCAGCGGGGCCGTAGCTCACATGCCATTTTCCGACACTGCCGGTGACGTAGCCGGCCTGCTTCATCACGGTCGCGATCGACACCTCATTTTTGGGATCAACCGTAACGGTATTGTTTATAATTAACCCCGTGCGGAAAGGATATAGTCCTGTGAGTGCCACGCAACGCGACGGTGAGCACTGTGGCATCGAATAGCACTGCGAAAAGCGCATGCCGCTTTTGGACAAGGCATCGATGTTGGGTGTTTTGAAATTATCCGCCCCAAAACAGCTCACATTACCAAGGCCGACATCGTCGCTAAGAATGAAGACAATGTTAGGCTTGTTGGCCGATGGTGCGGCTCGTGCGAGATCGACTTCAAAAAAGCATCCCCTGTAACGGAACTACAAAAGTAGTAGGATAAAAGGGCTTCATTGTATCTTTATAGAGTGGATGTGAAAGACGACTATTAGGCCACCTTTCACATCCACTGAAAAGTGCTTACTTATTCTTCTTGCCGCCCTTGCCTTTGGCCTTTGCAGGTGCGTCAGCTGTCTTGCTCACTGGAATGGCGGCAATCTCGGCATCGCTGAGCTTGCCGTCGCTATTGGTGTCATAAACCTTCAGCGGTCCGGTCTTATCGGCATCGAAAGCTTTGATGAGGGCAGTCTTCTCATCCGCATCGAGAGCGCCGTTTTTGTTCGTGTCATAGTTGGCGTAGACGTCGGACGCAACCGTACCAGGAGCCTTCTTGGCATCACCCTTCTTGGCGAACGCAGAGGGAGCCGCTACGAGGGCAATCAGGGCGATGGCGAGTATGGATAGTTTCTTCATGGTGGTCATCTTTCATTTTGATTGCTTTCAAATTTAATCGTCTGCCGGCGCAATCATTTCCCGGCATTCGATTTTGCTAATTCGTTAGGCAATGACATGCTTTATACGTCATTCTGGTCTTATCAACGAACAATACTGAATAAAATTGTGTACTAAATGTGTTTTTTTCTTAGTTTAGAGGAATGACAAGTTTTCAACTTTAGTGTATAGTTATTCCAATTGATGTCAGTTGCTCTATGTAAGGGGACTATACGAAGAGAAGCGACAAGGCAATCTTTGAAGCGTTAGCGGTATAATCGCGACGCTGTGAGAACGAAAAAGGACAAGCCATGAATACTAATATGTTGCAGGTATCGCGCCGTCACTTCCTAGACGGTATTATTGCAGCGGCCAGTGCGCCGATGATTATTCCATCCAGTGCTCTCGGTCTTGATGGACGTTCAGCACCCAGTAATCGGATTGTGATTGGCTCCATTGGTGTCGGAGGCCGTGGCTCGGGGAACACCAAGAGCATGCTGAATTTCAATGAGGTCCAGGTGGTTTCCGTCTGCGACGTCCGCAAGGACAATCGTGACCGGATGAAATTTAACGTCGACAAGGCGTATGGCAACACGTCGTGTACCGCGGTTAATGATTTTCGCGAAATCACACGTCGTACCGATATCGATGCCATCATTATTGGAACACCGGATCATTGGCATGTCCCGATTGCCATTGATGCTCTTCGGCATGGTAAGGATGTCTTCAGCGAGAAACCGGAGACGCTGACGGTTCGAGAAGGCCGCCTTCTTGCGGACGTTATCAAACGCACGGGACGTGTTTATTCCGGTGGCAGCCAGCGGGTATGGGGTGACTATAACTGGTGCCACCGCATGGTCCGTGGCGGTGCCATCGGCGATGTCAAGGAGGTATGGGTCAATGTGGGCGGAACGTCGCTGCCAATCAATCTTCCGGAAGAACCCGTCATGGAGGGTCTTGATTGGAATATGTGGCTGGGACCCGCGCCATGGGTGCCCTTCAATAAGCAACTTCTCAACTTCCGCCGGTGGCGTGATTACTCCGGTGGCGGTATGACAGACTGGGGTGCCCACACCTTTGGCGGTGCGCTCTTTGCCTGCAATCTCCACATGACCGGCCCTGTCGAGATCCATCCGCCAGATGGCAAGGATTATCCGTTACTCACCTACATCTTTTCCAATGGAATTCGCATGTATCATGGTGGAAAATCAGGCAAGATCACATTCCGTGGTACAAAAATGGAGATTAATACAGAAGATGCCAGAAGAATCCCGGCGCCTCAAATCGTTATTCCCAATTACAGCGGCACAGGCGGCATTCTCGGCGACTTCCTTAATTGCGTGAAGACCCGTCAACAACCGTTCCGTCACATTGAGACCGCTCACCGCGCAGTCAGCCACTGTCATCTTGGTAATATCTGTTATTGGCTCAACCGTCCGCTCAAATGGGATCCTGTTCAAGAAGTGTTCATCAATGACGAAGAAGCTAATCGCTGGCTCGAACGTCCAAGTCGCTCCCCGTGGCAGATCGTCTGAAAGGAATGAATGTTATGCACTACTCTATTATCTTAGCTTTGCTACTCCTGTCCGGTACGGTTACTGTTTTCGCGGCGCCGCTACCCAAAGTTCCACCAAAAGGCCAATCGGCTGTCCAGCTCGCTGATCAAGCGTCACCAGAGCAAATAGCCACAGCCTATAAGGAGGCCATCAAGAGCCTCCTGCCCGGCCTTGCCGCAAGCGATGATGCAATGCTCAATGCGCTTGAGGCTACCATTCACACTGCTGCCCGTCCAGGAGCTGAAGCAGAGCGCTTAGCGTGTTGCAACGCGCTTGTGGCTTCACTGAACGCCGCGGATACGTCGCCGCGTGTGAAGGCATGCCTGCTTCGGCAACTACAGAATATCGGCAAAGAAGAAAGTGTTCCCTCACTTATTAAACTGCTCTCTGATGCTGACCTGCATGTTGCGGGCTATGCACGCTCGGCGCTCATCAATAATCCAGCCTGCCCGGAGCAATTCCGCAAACAATTTGCTGCTGAAGCTCTTGCCATTGACCAAAAAGACCCTGCTATTGTTGGCGATCGTGCCCTCCAGCAGGCGTGGCAACTCCTGCGTGAGGGAAAGACTTCTGAAGCTGCTGAGGCGTTTGACAAGCTTGCTGAATCCTCTCAGCCGAGGCAAGTCCGATTTGCTGCAATGCGCGGTTCGCTTGTTGCGAGCGGTGACACTGCTGTTCCGAAGATGCTAAAGCTGCTGGCAGGCGAGGATGCGGATAGCCGCATTGTCGCGCTTGCCTGGATCAAGGAGCTTGGGCCTCAAGCGCGGACGACCTTCGTTGACGGGTGCCCTAAACTTCCTTCGTCCATGCAAGCCATTGTTCTCGAATCACTTGCAGGCCTTGGCGAAAAATCCGTCATGCCACTTGCGCTTAAAGGCGTACAGAGCAGTGACCCAGTTCTGCAAAATGCCGGTCTGACAGCGCTCTCCCGTCTGGGGCAGGTCGGTGGTGATGAGGCCATTATTGCCGCGATGAAGGCATCTACGAATGTGGCCAAAATCAATCTCATCGACGTACTGGCTAAACGTGGGAACCGTGCCGCCATCCCCGCATTGTTATCGGTTGTTGATGGTAGTGATGCTGCCTGTGCCAAGGCAGCTTGCCGCGCACTCGCCGAACTGGTTACTGATGGAGATGCGCCGTACCTTCTTTCCCGCCTCGCAGATCCCAAGCTCCTGCTCCGGAGCGATATTGAGTTGCTTGCTGTCAAAGCGCTCGCCCGAGTAGATCCCTCTGATCGGCGCACTGTAGTGGTGAAATCGCAATTCGTGGGTGAGATGTCGTTCGACGTCCGTTCATCGGCATTGAGAATGTATCGATACTGTTCCGATGCAAAAGCGCTTGAAGCTGTGAAGGAAGCTATGAGTGACAAAGAGGCTAAAGTCCGTGAAGCCGCTGTACGTACCCTTTTTGATTGGTCGGATTGTGGCGCGTGGGATGCGATCATCGCGGTCTTTGAAAAGCCTGAGAAGCCTGCGTTTGGCGTGTTGGCATGGAGGAGTCTCATTCGGTTGGCTCAGAATGCCAACAAGGAGCCAAACGATGCGCTCGTAGGACGCTACCGCCAATTGCTGGCCTTGGCCCGCACGGATGCCGATCGGTCTGCTGTGATGGGCGCACTTGCCGGGTGCGGTCATATAGGGGCGCTGGACCTGGCTGTCCAGCAACTGTCAGTGCCGAATCTGCGTGCCGATGCTGAAACAGCCGTAAAGGGCATTGCAGACCTGATCCGAAAGAAACACCCGAAAGAAGTGAAAGCCGCTCTCAAGAACTTGAAATAGGGAACTGGTCTCTGTTCCTACCCACATGATGAGGAGAAAAATATGATGAATGTCCAAAGAGGGGTTGCCATCGCAACTCTGTTTGCAATGGTATCAGGTGTTCTGCTGGCTGCGGATGCGGTCACTCACAATGTGTTGACGGCTACTGAAAAAGAGGCAGGCTGGAAACTGCTGTTTGACGGTAAGAGCACAGATGGCTGGCGCGGCTTTCAGCAAGAGAGCTTTCCCACAAACGGCTGGGTGGTTGAAGAGGGCTGTTTAAAGCGCAATGCCAAGGGCGGTGATCTGGTGACGAAGGAGACCTTCCTCGATTTTGAACTGAGCTGGGAATGGAAGATTGTTGAAAAGGGTAACAGCGGCATCAAATATCTGGTCGATGAGGCACGCCTTGATAAAAAGAATGGCAAAGTCTCAAAAAATGCACTGGGCAACGAATATCAGATGTTGGATGACGGGCAATACCCTGAACTCGGCCGGAAGTTTTTGACAGCATCATGGTACTCCGTGCTTGAGGCCAAGGGTGCCTCTCCGAAACCAATCGGCGAGTTCAACCAATCAAAGATTGTCGTTAATGGCAACCACGGCGAACATTGGCTGAATGGTGTCAAAGTGCTTGAATATGAATTGGGATCACCGGCCACCGCGGAGTTGATTGCCACGAGCAACTTCAAGAATGTGCCTGGGTATGCCGAAAAGAAAAAGACACTCATTCTCTTGCAGGACCATGGCCGTGACGTCTGGTTCCGCAACATGAAAATTAAAGAAGGGAGCAACAAACGATGAAAACGATGAAAACGATAAAACATATCATGCTGGGGTCGCTGACCGTGTTACTGCCGTTAGGCATGTGGGCTGCGAATCCGGCACCGGCAAAGAAGGAAGCAGCACCTGAAATCAAGCCGACCATGGAGGCTGTCTCCTATGGTTCGCACAAGAAGCAGGTACTTAATTTTTGGAAAGCTGAATCCAGTAAACCTACGCCTCTGTTGTTCTATATTCATGGCGGAGGCTGGACGGGTGGCAGCTACAAATCTGTGGGGATGTTGTCGATGATGCTCAAAAGCGGTATTTCGGTCGTGTCTGTGGAATATCGTTTTATCCCAGAGGCAACGGCCGACGGGGTTGTGCCGCCAGTCAAGGGACCCCTTATGGATGCGGCACGCGCGCTGCAGTTCGTCCGGAGCAAGGCAGCGGAGTGGAACATTGATAAGGCGCGCATTGGCGCCTCTGGCGGGTCGGCAGGTGCGTGCTCCAGCCTTTGGCTTGCGTTCCATCCTGACATGGCTGACCCCAAGAGCAGCGATCCTGTGGCTCGCGAATCCACGCGGCTCTGGTGCGCGGCAGTGTCCGGTGCACAGACCACGCTAGATCCGCAACAAATGAAGGAGTGGACACCCAATAGTAAATATGGTAGCCATGCCTTTGGCATCACGGGTGACACAGCGAAAAAGATCTCGTCATTTGATGCGTTCGTTGCTAGCCGTGAAAAGATTCTGCCCTGGATTGCTGAATATTCACCCTATGCACTTGTGAGTGCGGATGATCCGCCGATCTACTTGGCCTATGGTGCACCGCCTGCACTCGGTCAAGACCAGAAGGATCCAACGCACACCTCAAACTTCGGCGTGAAACTGCAGGAACATTGTAAGAGCTTGGGTGTCGCGTGCGAACTCGTTTACCCCGGGGCTCCGGATGTGAAATACAAGAGTCCTCAGGACTATCTTGTTGAAAAGCTGAAAGCAGCGACGCAGAAATAATTCAAAAATACAAAAAGGAGAAAACATGATGAAGAAGATGAGCATGATTAGAGTATGGTTGGCCGTGATCTGCATGGGTTACGGGATGGGTGCGCAGGCCCTTGTGAAATTGCCGCCTGTGATTAGCGATCACATGGTGTTGCAACGCGATGCCAAGGTGCCGATCTGGGGCATGGCTGCGGCAGGCGAAGATGTGACTGTATCATTTGCCGGACAGACGAAGACAACGAAGGCCGATGCAGCAGGCAAGTGGATGGTCACACTGGATCCGATGACGGTGAGTGCTGAGTCCAGAGTGATGACGATCGGTTCTTCGAACAAAGATGCCAAGCTTGAAATCACGGATATTCTGGTGGGCGAGGTGTGGGTCGGTTCAGGCCAGTCAAACATGGCAGGCGGTGCTGGTGGCTATGCGAAGAATGATCCTGTGCTGGCGGCTAATATTGCTGCGGCACCTTATCCAAAGTTGCGCCTCTGCAAAAGCTCACAACCGTGGAGCACAGCTACGAGCAATAGCGTGGCCGGCTTCTCAGCCTTGCTCTTTTCCTTCGGTGTCAGCTTGCAGAAGGGACTCGATATTCCTGTCGGACTGATGGTCGGCGCTGTAGGCGGAACGCCCTCAGGATACTGGCTGAGCAAGGAGGCATATGAGAGTGATCAGGCGTGCAAGGATGTTGCGGCAGAAAGTTTGAAGAAATATAATCGCGACGCGGCAATCAAAAGTTATGAAGCAAGCCTCGAAAAATGGAAAAAAGATATAGAGAAGGCCAAACAAGCTGGGGACAAGCGAGTTCCGCGAGAACCGGCTAAGCCAGTCAATCCCGGGGAATGCAGAGGTAAGCTCGGTAATCTCTATGAGGCCCACATTCGTGGCTATCTGCCCTTCGCCATCCGTGGCGTATTGTGGGATCAAGGCGAGAGCGGTACAGCTATGGAAGGTGTGGATCAGTACACCCTCATGGGGGCGCTGATTCGCGGATGGAGGAAAGAGTGGAACCAGGACTTTGCATTTATCTACGTGCAGAAGCCCAGTGGCGGTGGCTGTGCGCTGGATGACGCGGACCCTGTAACAGCCAAAGCAGAAAAGCTACAGCCATTACCCGCCGCCGTTGCTGATAAAGGGGAATATCGCGAAGTCCACATCCGCATCATGAATTATCCAAACACCTTCATGGCGACCAGTAGCGATCTGGGGCCGGGTGTTCATCCAATCAATAAGTCTGGTTACGGGACGCGTAGCGCCCGTGTTGCGCTGGGTGCAGTCTATGGCAAGCCAGTTGAATTTTATGGGCCGGTCTACAAAACGTATCAGGTTCAAGGCAACAAGGTCGTAGTGAGCTTCACACATGTCGGTAAGGGGCTGACCCTTAAGAAGGACGCATCCGTTGAGAAGGTACAGGGATTCGCCATTGCCGGCGATGATGGAAAGTTTGTCTGGGCCGATGCCACGATTGAAGGCGATACTGTTGTGCTTTCGAACGCGACTGTAACAAAGCCTGTGGCGGTGCGCTACGCCTGGGCGGCTCAACATCAGTGGGCCAATCTGTTCAACAAGGACGGCCTGCCTGCCATTCCCTTCCGGACGGATTCTTCCAATAAGTAATAAAATGAGAGGTTCGTTGTTTAGCATTGCGGCAGTTCTGCTGTCCTCGTCGACATGGGCTGCTGCTGAGAAGCCTGGCGTGATGTATGAGCCGACGCGCGAGAGCTTGTCGAAACATGCCGTGCCGGAATGGTATCAGGATGCTAAGATCGGATTCTTTTATCATTGGGGTCCCCAATCCGTCGTGGGTGACAAGTTCGATAAGGATGCGCTTCTCTTCTGTCGAGCCCAAGGGAAATACGCTGGGATGCACGCGAAGAACCCTCCTGGACAATGGGGGGCCACCATGTATCCCAAGCCGGGAAAGCCTGAGCAGCAGCAGAATGGCGCTTATCTGTTGCATACAAAATGGTACGGCGATCCCAAGACCTTCGGCTACAAAGATCTTATTCCCTTGATGACAGGTGAAAAATTCGATCCCGAGGGCATGGTCAAACTTCTGGATGAGGCAGGCGTAAAATATATCGTGCCCATGGCTGTTCATCATGACGGCTTCGCCATGTGGGATTCAAAGGTCATCGATATGTTTAATGCCGCCAAGATGGGGCCGAAAAAGGATACGACGAAACTGGTTATCGATGCCGCCCGAAAGCGTAACATGAAAGTGGGTGTCTCAACCCATGTCATGCGCCACTCGTGGTACTACCCAAAGCTGGAAGGCTATGATACAAGCGACCCGCGCTATGTCCAACTCTATGGGGAGGGTATTGGCGAGAAGGGAATTCCTAAGCCGTCTGCCATCCAGAAGTGGGAAGCCACGCTCAAGGAGTTGATCGACACCTTCCATCCTGATTACATTTTTTCGGATGGCGACACGGCGGACGTCTTCTGCAACACCGGTAGCTACGTGTGCACCGAAGCTTTCCGGCGCATTGTAGCGTACTATTACAACGCAGCGCAATCCTGGGGTGGGGAACCGCTCATCACCTTCAAACGGGAATCGCTCTACAAGGAAGAGGCCGTGCCTGATTACGAAGGGGGGAAGCTTTTTGGTATTGCCCCGTACAAATGGCAGACGCACAGTTCCATATGCGGGTGGTTCTATCGCAATGGTGAAAGCGTCACGCCCTCCAAAACCCTCTTCCGTGACATTCTGGATGTCGTCAGTAAGAATGGGAACATGCTTATCAGTCTTGGACTCAAAGGCGATGGCTCCATGCAGGCCTGCGAAGTCGCCTTTCTCAAAGACATGGCTATCTGGACACGCGCTGTGGGTGAGGGGATCTTCGCCACACGTCCCTGGCTTGTCTATGGCGAATTGGAGCCAGGGGAAAAGGCAGAGGAGTTCGCGCTCGATAAGAAGGGAATCGTCTTTGATGATCCTACGACTATTCGCAAGGGGCGCCTCAAACTGCATGAGGGCGATCTACGCTTCACCCGCAGCAAGGACGGCAAGAACATCTATGTTGCACGTCTGTCATGGACTCAAAAGCCTTTCACAGTCTCATCATTTGCCACAACTGGCATTGGGAAAGATGTCAAAATCGCATCCCTCTCACTGCTCGGGTGCGATGAAAAAGTTGATTGGACGCGTAACGAAAATGGCATCACGATTACGCCTCCTGCAAAGGCACCTTTTGAAGATTCAAGTTGGCCTGTGATTTTCAAACTCGTGACAGAGTAGGGGAGTTCTTGAAAGGACATAAATATGAGTAAATTACTGTTTGCCATCTTTGTATTATCACCTCTGGTCGCGTTCTGGCCTGCATCTGTCGCGCGTGCGGAAATAATAATCAAGAACGGCGAGACGGTGGCCTTCCTTGGCGACTCCATCACGGCTCAGGGCTGGAGTCGCGCGCACGGGTATGTGAAGCTGGTGGTTGCAGGGCTGGAAAGCAGCGGCGTGAAGATCGTCCCCATCCCGGCGGGCGTCGGTGGCAACAAGTCGAACGACATGTTGGCCCGGTTCAAGCTCGATGTTTTAGACAAGAAACCGGACTGGGTCACAGTGAGCTGTGGCATGAATGACGTGATCCACGGCGCGAAGGGCATCCCGCTCGACCCCTACAAGGCCAACATGACTGCGATCGTCGAACAGTGCCAGAAAGCG
>JBAXCC010000076.1:0-14155 GCA_037141675.1 bacterium
AATGGTGAGGCTTGAAACAGGATACTTGAAACTTGCTAGACGGGGGCAGGTATCCGCCCCTCCAGGTCTTGCTAACTCTCCTCTTGGACCGACCGAGATCGCGTTCGAATCCTAAAAAACCTAAAATCGCGAAAATCGCACCTTGAGAAGTGTGCCGTAAAACGGTATCCTATTAAGTCAATTTTAACTCGTAAAGGATTCGGATCACCATGAGACCTGTCGTATTGATTATTCGTGATGGCTGGGGACTCAATCCCCGGGAAGTCGGAAATGCTGTTTTTGCAGCGCAGACCCCAACGATTGACCGCCTGAAAGAACGTTATCCGTGGTCACGCCTGGCCTGCAGCGGCGAGGCCGTCGGTTTGCCGGACGGTTATCAGGGCTCCAGCGAAGTCGGCCATCTCAACATGGGCGCCGGCCGCATTGTGATCCAGGAGCTGAAGCGCATTGATGATGGCTTGAGCACAGGCGAACTCTTCACCTCTCCCAAGTGGGCGGAACTCATCGCTAACTGGAAGAAGAATAACAGCGCGCTCCACTTCATGGGGCTTTTGCAGGACGAAGGTGTCCATGCGCACCAGGAGCACCTCTTCAAACTTATGAGGCGGGCACGTAGCGAATTCGCAGAGGGCAAAATCGTCATCCATCCATTCCTGGACGGACGTGATACGCCCCCGCGCAGCACCCTGGAATACATCGCTCGCTTGGAGACCGTCATGAAGGCCGTTGGCCATTGCATGATCGGCACCGTGATGGGCCGCTACTATTCCATGGACCGCTCGAAAAATTACACACTCACGGACGAAGCCTTTGCCTGCCTGGTCGAAGCCAAGGGACGTAAGGTCAGCAGCGCGGTCGAAGCGGTCAAGGATTCTTACGCCAAGGACATCACTCCTGACAATACGCCCATGACGGACGAATACATTCCGGCATGCGTCATCGCGGGTTATACCGGCATCAAGGATGGCGATTCGGTCATGCACTTCAACTATCGCCAGGACCGCGCCATCCAGCTCACACAGGCCTTTGTCTGCGATTCCTACAAAGGCAAACGCGCTGTCCGTCCGCAGATCGTCTATCTCGGCTTCACACGTTACTGGGACGAGTTCACGCAATACCTGCTCGGTGCCATGGGCGGTGAAGGCGGCATGCCGAACCTCTTGGGCGAAGTGATCTCCAAGGCTGGTCTGAAACAGCTCCGTATTGCGGAAACGCAGAAGTTCCGCCATGTAACCAGTTTCTTCAATGGCAAATCCACACAGCCTTATGCAGGCGAAGAACAGGTGGACATTCCTGGTCGGTTTGATCCAGCCACCTTCGCAAGCCATCCTGAAATGGAAGCGCACTTTGTAACAGAGGCCCTGCTTAAAAAGCTGGATAACAACCCGTATGCGTTCGTGGCGGTCAACTTTGCCAACTGCGACATGGTCGGTCACACAGGTGACGCGGAGGCTGCGCGCAAGGCCGTCGAAGTGGTTGACGCAAGCATCAGCAAGCTGCTGCCCCGCTTAATGGAACTGGATGCGCATGTGTTGATCACAGCAGACCATGGCAATGCGGAACAGATGCTTGACTATGTCACTGGCATGGTCAAGACTAGCCATACGCTGAATGATGTCGAGTGCATCTACCTAGCCAAGGACGCCGTGGGCGTGAAACTTGCCCCGGCAGGCAAGCTCAGCGATATCGCACCGACTGTACTTGCGCTGATGGGCTTGCCCATCCCTGCGGATATGACCGCCAACAACTTGATCCTTGGCAAGGAAGCCTGGGCACAGTAAGACTATCACTATGTTTCGCTTCGGCATAAAGCAGATGTCGATTATGATAAGCCTCTGGCTTCTCTCCTCATCTGCTTTCGCTGAGCTGGCCATCAGTAATGCCTATTACAGTCCTCGGAACAAAGAGCGAGATGTCCGTGCAAAGACTACGCTACTCATTCTGCACACGACCGAAGCAGTGTCAAGCAGTGCTTTACGCAAGCTTAGCGATATGGGCGAATGCCACTTCTGCATCGACGAGGCCGGACGTATTTACCGCATAATTGACCATCGCCGTGTGGCCTTCCATGCGGGTCGCAGCATGTGGAACGGCAAGCAGGAGGTCGATAATTTTTCCATCGGCATTGAAGTATGCGGCAGTCACAACAAGCCTCTCACCTCGGCACAGACTACATCTCTGACCGCATTGATTGCGGAGGTCAAACGCATCTACAAGCTCTCCGACAATCAGGTTCTAGCCCATTCGCAGGTCGCTTACGGGGCTCCTAACAAATGGCAACCAAGGGATCACCGTGGACGTAAGCGCTGCGGCATGCAGTTTGGAATGCCGTCCGTCCGCTCAAAACTCGGACTGAAGAGCCGCCCCTCAAAAGATCCTGACGTAGCTGCCCGGCGGCTTGTCATTGCAGATCCTGCACTGAACGAGGTTCTCTACGGGAAGATGAACGCATTCACAGCGCCCTCGCCACAAGACTACGAACCCCAGCAATCCACATCCGTAATCACCAAACAACATCAGCCTGTTGTGTCTGTGCTCCCCAAAAAGACAACCCCGCGTTCGTCAACTTCAGGATATCAGACCATTGGCATTCAAGGCCGGGCACAGGAGATCGCAGACAGGGCAGTTTTCCTCTCTTCGACCATTTACGTCTATCCACATGGACGCTACATCTTAGGAAACAAGCTCACCCCCGAGGCCATCCTCAAGCTGCCCTACGGGACAAAGGTCCTCCTAGACTATAACGTTGCAGGAACAGTCTCCACGCAACGCTCACCGATCACCATTTGCGGCAGCCGCTGGAAACTCGGGACGACTTACTACCTCATTAATGGCGCACTGATTCCCGGCAACATGGTAGACGACGGGAAGATTCCTTCTGGCACCACGATTTTTGCAAAAAACGACTAACTCTTCCTTGATGAAAAAAACAATTCCTCTAGTCATTTCCGTCCTGCTATTCGCTGGCTGCGCTACGATGGCTGAGAAACAGCGTCTCAATACATTTCGAAAGTCTTTTCACTACAAGACCTATCGGTTCGCATCTGAGAAGACGACCAAACGCGCCGTCGTCGAGTACAATAAAACTGTTAGCGATCCCCTTGACCAAGATACGGCACATGGGCTATTGGGGATCGTCTGGTTCATTGCAAAAAAGAGCGATTACTCCTTTACCGAAGCAGACCTTGTAAAAGCCTCGAGCACCAACGAAAACAAGATTCTTGCCTTGGGGTTGCAATCCATTGCGCTTTCCAAGATGGACTGTCCAGAACTGGCACGAGCTCATTACAACAAGCTGAAGACCGCCTTATCCATCCAGCGTAACAGCGATCCCAATCATGTTGGAGTGGAGCACAAGATGATGCTTATCAGCCTGATCGCTGTCAGTCTATACCAAGATGATCTGGACTTAGCAAAATGGAGCGCGGACACCCTCGGTGCCAGTAGCCAGCTCGATTATCTTTCCCCGTTGCTCGGAGCAATCGTTGAAACAAAGAAGGGCAACCCCATCAATGCCATGGAGCAACTACAGAAGCTGAGTCAGAACGATAAATTCTCAGAACCTAAGAAAAGACTTTTTTTGGAATCAGCCGATATGATCAAGAACTGTCCCGAAGAGGAACTGCGTGGGCAAGAGCTCGTGGACAAGCTTATACTGCAATTGGTCAAAGGCGCCCTTGACGCTGTTTTTTCTGATGAAAATCAGCAAGCATTTTTAAAGAAGATCATGGGATTCTCCGATCAGTTCACAAAAGATAAATGATTAACCAACCCATCGCGCAGCATCAAAACGAGAGATAATCGCATTGAAAGATGGCATTGAAAAACCTTGAAAATAGATTGGTTTTCGATTGATTTTCGGCCTGGATTTAGGGTAAAATAGATGGACTTATTTTTAATAAACAAGGAGATCATCATGGCTTATCAAATTACTGACAAGTGCGTTGCTTGCGGTTTGTGCAAAGATTCATGCCCTGTCGAGGCAATCAGCGAAGGAACCCCTTACACAATCGATGCAGACAAGTGCGTTGATTGTGGAGCTTGCGCAGGCGAGTGCCCCAGTGAAGCAATCATTGCTGGTTAACAGCAATTTTTTGCCACAGCAAACGGTAGGAACCCCTACCGTTTTTTACTTTCCAAGTCGTTGGCGCATCACGTTGCGTTGATTTTTTGTTTTTATCGGGTAATCTGCATTCTTCCGAAAAGCTTAGTGTACATCTATGCGATACGCAATTATATCGGATGTCCATGCAAATGCCTCAGCGTTAAAAACTGCGCTGACCGATATTGCCGACATGAAGGTCGATAGAATTATCTGCCTTGGTGATTGTGTTGGTTATGGCCTTGAACCCATCGAAACCTTGGAATTGTTATACCGTAAGGCACATGTTGTCTTGATGGGAAACCACGACGCCGCTGTATGTGGAAAATTAAGTACGCGCTTTTTTTCTGAACGCGCAACAAAAGCAGTTGAACGCCATCGCCGGCAGATTTCTGCAACTGGCATGCGTTGGCTGGAGCGTTTGCCACTGATAGCGGAAGGGAAAAATTTCCGTTGCACCCATGGGGATTTTTCAAGACCGGAATTGTTTCGGTATGTTTTTTTGCCTGAAGAAGCCATGCCTTCGTGGACGGCAACGACCGAGCCAGTCCTTTTCGTCGGCCATACCCATCACCCCCTCGTGCATGTGATTGGTCCCAGCGGCGTACCGCATGCCGTTGACTGTTGCGACTTTGAATGTGAAGAAGGCAAGCGTTATATTATCAATCCCGGAAGCATCGGCGCACCTCGCACCGAGAATGCTCGCTCAACCTACTGCATATACGACGATAGAGCAAGAACAGTGGAATTCAGAAGTTTGCCATTTGACTTTGAAGCGTATGTGCGGGCCTTGCAAGCGGCAAATCTAGATGTGGACCCCTCTGCCTTGCAACACGAGGCAGCCCAGTCCATGCCCGAAGTACGCGAAGGGATTGCCTTCTCCAACCAGCCGTCTGAAATGGAGGCCGCCAAGGATGTCATTCATTCCATGCGTTTACCCTCTACCAAGTTCCTGCAACGCCTGGCGACAACCTTAGTGCTGGGCTTATTGCTCATCACCACGATCGCCGTATACATGATGATGCAGATCACGCATGATGTGGAGCCGAAGATGACTTCAGGCTTTATCCCTGCGCAAGAACTTCCTGTCATCCAAGCTCCTCCACTGACCTCTTCTGATAATAACATGTTGCCCGTATTACCGCAGGCCCTCTCCGAAAAAGGAGTTGTACCCGGCTGGCGTTATTGCGTCGAGGACGCTCCGTTACAACATGTAAAAACAGGCATCCGGAATGGTGAAATAACATTATGTTTCTCACACGATCAATTCTTGCGCCTGGAAGTTGCAACTCCACTTATCGCACTGGGCAGCGCCAGCAATCAGGCTCTTCGTATACGGGGGCGCATACGCCGCTCGGATGATTTTAACGGCTCAGTCATGTTTAACGTCTCGATGCTTGCAAAGAAGGAAGACGGAACTTTTGAGCCCCTCACGACAAACCCCTTTGAGGTACGTAACACGCGCGGAGAACCCGCAGGCGCCCTGAGCTTAAATCGCAAAGTTCCTCTCAATAAACACACAACGCATATCCGGTTTTCAATTGTAACCACCTTCAAGGGAACCCTCGATATTGAACAGCCTGTGTTAACAGGGGATAAAGATGATTAAGTCCATTGCGGATGAAGTATGGGCATTCGACTGTGAATGGATCCCGGACCTGCAGGCTGGGCGCATTCTTTATAAACAGCCAGACGAGATTTCTTCCAAGGAAGTTTTAGAGACCATGTGGGAGCATGGTGGCAGAACCACCGAAAATCCACAGCCGTTCTTGAAGTTGATCCAATGCCGCGTCGTTTCAATCGCAACGGTTATCCGACGTGTGCTGCGCAATGGCGACGTGCAACTCTTTTTGTTTGCCTTGCCGCAAAACATCAACGATGAAACTCAGGATGAAGCCACGATCCTGCGTCGTTTCCTCTTGGAAGGACTTGCACTAAAAAATCCGCAGCTTGTCGGCTTTAATTCGCGGAATTCCGATTTGCGAATTTTGCTTCAACGCGCCATTATCCATGGCATCGATATTAAGGCTTTGGCCGAGCGGCTTCAGGCCAAGCCCTGGGAGAGCCAGGATGTTGACTTGATGGAGCTCGTCAGCGGCTTTGGAAAAAACACCTCGGTCTCCCTGAATGAGCTAGCCCAACTTTCTGGAATTCCTGGCAAGCTGGATACGACAGGCGACGATGTCTGCGGTCTCTGGTATGCCGGCAAGCGCCAGGAGATTATCAACTACAACTGTTTTGATGCGCTGACCACATACTTGGTATGGCTTCGCATGGCCTTTGTCTCAGGCAAGTTCACCAAAGAGGAATATCGCCTTGAACAACTCCGCGTCCGAAAACTGATCGAAGATCATGCACAGAAGCCCGGAGAGAGTTATCTGCTAACCTACCTTGATGCCTGGCGGGATCTCAAGCAACGAACAGGGCAAGTCGACGGTGTTTTTGAATAGAAACTATTTTTCACCATGAGTTTACTTCCAACAATCAATTCGGCAACAGATGTGCAGGGACTGACACTCCATCAGCTTCCTCAATTAGCGGAGGACATTCGCGAAGTCATCATCAGTACCGTGAGTAAAAACGGCGGGCATCTGGCTTCCAATCTAGGCTCTGTGGAACTGACGATTGCCCTGCTTCGTATTTTCTCGCCCCCGCAAGACCGGGTCGTCTGGGATGTCGGACATCAAGCCTACACATGGAAGCTCTTGACAGGACGCCGCGACCAGTTCTCCACGCTCCGGACATCCGGTGGACTTTCCGGTTTTACAAAACCTGACGAGAGCCCCTGCGACGCCTCAATTTCAGGACATGCGGGCACTGCGCTTTCAACCGCGCTCGGCATAGCAGTCGGGCAAGCGCGTAAAGGCCAGTCTGGACACGTGGTGGCCGTTATTGGGGATGCTTCCATGGCCAATGGTATTTCCTTGGAAGCACTCAATAACCTTGAAGATATCGATGCCAAAGTCATCGTTATTCTCAATGACAACGAAATGTCGATTTCCCAAAATGTAGGCGCTCTTTCTCGCCGCCTGGGGAGAATGCTCACCAGCGTCAGATACAATCGCATTAAGGCCGCTGCTGAAGCCGCAGGTCATCGGATGCACATGACCGCGCTTCGCGGGATTTATCACAAGTTGGAACAAGCGATCAAGAGCATCTGGTTGCAGAACGCATTCTTTGAAGAGTTTGGTCTCCGCTACATCGGTCCTATTGACGGCCATGATTTTGATGCGCTTGAAAACGCTTTTATGTCTGCACGCGATGATAAACAATCCGTGTTGATTCATGTGGCAACCCAAAAGGGCCGAGGCTATCAACCAGCCGAAAAATCACCGAGTGTCTGGCATGGCGTCAACCCCTTCGACTGCGATAGCGGAGAGCAGACCAAGAGCACCAGCAAAGGGTATTCACAAGCTGTGGGTGAAACTCTCACCACACTTGCCGAAGATAACACCTCTATTATGGCCATCACTGCGGCAATGTGCTCTGGCACAGGGCTGGCCGCATTTTCAAAAAAATATCCGCGTCGCTTTTTCGATGTCGGCATCTGCGAAGGCCATGCGGTTGTCTTTGCAGCCGGCCTTGCAGCAACAGGATATCGCCCTGTCTTTGCCGTTTATTCTTCCTTTTTGCAGCGCGCCGTTGACTGCGTGATGCATGATGTCTGCATTCAGAATCTTCCCGTGCTTTTCTGCATCGACCGCGCTGGTGTCGTCGGCAGCGACGGACCGACACATCATGGCATTTATGATATCCCCATGCTACGCTGTCTGCCGAACCTAATCATGATGCAACCGGCAGATAATCACGAATTGGATGCCATGGTACGCTTCGCGCTGTCACACGACGGACCCGCCACGATTCGATATCCACGCGAACCAGGGCCGCAAGAGGGAATGAGGGAATGCGGGAATGCGCGAATGCGCGAATGTGAGAATACGCAAATTAAACTCGGTGAGGCGCAAGTCCTCAGCGATCCACCTGCTGCGACGATCTGGCTGTGGGCCTTGGGCGACATGATTCAGCTCGCAAAGGAGGTGGCTGAAAAGCTCGCCTCGAAGGGCGTTGCGGCAGGCGTGGTCAATGCGCGCTTTATCAAACCCTTGGATCTCGCGTTGCTCAAACGCCAGGCAGCTCAGGGCGCAAAACTCTTCATCACCTTTGAAAATGGAGCTGCGGCTGGCGGCTTCGGCTCCGCCATTTCAGAGGCGCTGGCCGCTGAAGGCATTTCAACGCCCGTGAAAATAATTGGCTGGCCTGACCGCTTCATGGGACAAGGTTCGACGACCCAATTGCGCGAAAATGCTGGATTGACGGCTGAACGGATTGTGCAGCAGGTTCCCATGCTCTAGCTCATGTTCATCGCATCGACATCGACGGAGAGGGTGACATCTTTGGGTATATCTACCTTTTCAAGCACCGCACGGAGGGGGTGTGTCATAAGGCGTGTCGCAGAGGCGCGCAGGATGATCTGATATCGAAAATCTCCTTTAGCTTTTGAAAGCGGAGCAGGATAGGCCTCAGACAGAATAAATGACCGCCCTGAATCTGCAGCCCCCCCGCGTTTCTCAAGTTCCTTTGCAACACGTTCTGCCACAAATTTCACGCGCTCTTCAGATATTCCCTTGAAGCCAAGGCAGACCAGATGTGTATAAGGAGGATAGTTGCCTGCTTGCCGTTCAGCCAGTTCTTTCTCTGCAAACAAGATAAAGGCCTCTTCCTTCGACGCGGCAGCCAGAATAGCGGGATTGTCGGGCGTGAACGTCTGAACATAAACCTCACCTGGCAATTCATCACGGCCTGCGCGACCCGAAACCTGCGCAAGCAACTGGTAGGTCCGCTCGCCAGCCCGGAAATCAGGGATATGCAAGCTCATATCCGCTGAAAGCACACCGACCAATGTAACGTTCGGGAAATCAAGCCCTTTGGCAATCATCTGCGTGCCGACGAGAATATCCGCATGGCCACTTTTGAAACGTCCAAGAATTTCGTCATGGCTGGACTTGCGCGTGGTGATGTCTGCATCCATTCGCAAAATGTTCGCCTTTTGAAATATCTTCTTGAGAATCTCTTCCACCTTCTGCGTACCAAAACCCGCATAACGGAAGGCAGGGTCGTTACAGGCCGGACACTTTTCTGGCACGTGCTTCCAGTTGCCGCACACATGACAGCGCAGACAGTTGTCGGTCCGATGATAGGTGTAGGAAACACTGCACTGGTCACACGCCGGGGCGTGTCCACAAGAGGGGCAGACCAGTGAATTGGAGTGTCCTCGGCGGTTCAAGAAGAGAATAGTCTGCTCGCCACGTGACAGGCGCAGATGGATGGCATCCAGAAGTTCGGTTGAAAAGAGTTTCTCCTTGCCCAAGCGCATATCAATCACATGGACAGATGGCATCGGACGGTTCGCCACGCGACAGGTCAGATGCGCGACAGCATATTTCCCCTTTTGCACATTCAGCCAGGTCTCCATGGAAGGAGTGGCTGTACCAAGGACAACAACGCAGGGTTCCATATGTCCGCGCATAACTGCCACATCCCGCGCATGATAGCGCGGGGTTTCATCCTGCTTATAACTCGGCTCATGCTCTTCATCCACAATGATGATCCCGAGATTTTGCACAGGTGCAAAGAGTGCGGAGCGCGGTCCGACCACGACTTGCGCTTCGCCCGTGCGGATGCGATGCCACTCGTCAAAGCGCTCCCCCTCGCTCAAGGCACTATGCAACACAGCAATACGGTGGCCAAAACGTGCGGCAAACCGTTGCACGGTTTGGGGGGTCAGCGCAATTTCGGGAACCAGCACAATCGCGCCCTTGCCCTGTTCAAGCGCACGACCGATTGCCTGCAGATAAACCTCGGTCTTACCAGAACCGGTGACACCATAGAGGAGGATCGGTTTGACCTTAAGATCGGTCCGATCCGACAGATCCGACTGATCAATCATTTTGACGATCATCTCAAGCGCCTTGGCCTGTTCTTGATTCAGCACGAGGGGCTTCGAGGGCATAATCTTGCGGTTCGCCAGCGGGTCGCGCCTCATCTGCTTCGGCTCGATCGTGATCAGCCCCTTTTCAGCAAGTTTGCGCAACGTTTCAGTGGTGCATGAAAATTCATGTAACAAAGGCTGAAGCCACCCGCCGCCGACGCGACGGACATTTTCGAGCAGTTCGGTTTGGCGCGGGGTGAGTGACGGGCAAGCACAGGAGCTTGCCCCTACGACCACCGTGACGTACAGCTGCTCCTTTGAGCGCATGTCGCGGTTGCGAACGGCTGCCGGCAATGCACACCGTAGCGTCAATTCGAAGGGCGCGCAGTAATAGTCTGCCATCCAGCGAGTCAGTTCAATGAGTTTTGGCGAAAGAAACGATTGCGTATCAACGGAAATGAGGGACTTGAGCTTTGGATTGTCCGGGGGCAGGTCAAAAAGTTCGCCCGTTTCAACAGGCTTACGCCAACCCGTAGGACTTGTGAGCTCTTCGCTGACAATCTCAATCACATACGCATCCGCTTCGCGTCCGCCAAAAGGTACGCGCACGCGCTGACCTATGCGGATTGTTTCCGTTAGTTCCTTCGGAACAGCATAATCGAAAAGCCGATCAGCGGCGATATCTGTAGCGACACGGACAATCATAAACGTAAACGTCGAACGTGATGGTCTTCAAAGGTCTGTCTGGGACATAAAAAAAGGAGCGGATATCCGCTCCTTTTTTCTATGCTCTGGAAGAAGCACCTTTATTTCGGGGACTGCTCAGACTCTGGGCCTAGATAGGTCAGGGGCTGAACGCTACTTCCAGCAATGGTGGTCTTAAAGGTCTGGCTATTATACAGCACGCGGATCGTAGCATAACGAGCCTGGTTATTGAAGGTACCGCCGCCCTTACGGACCATGACGAAGCCCTTGTTCGAGAATGGTGCCTTATAAGTCGCAGACCACACCAGCTTGGTGTCCTCGACCGTGGTGAGGTCCTTGCGAAGGGAGGTGCAATCGAGATTACGTGTCACAAGGATAGGGATGATGTCTTCCATCTCATCACGGATGTTACCCGCGATTACCCACATGTTGTTCGCAGCCTGAAGCTTGCCCTGACCGGCCTTAGCAGGAACGCCTGCGCCTGCCAGCTTGGAATAATCAAACCCCTTGACATAAGGGTCATGCGTGTCGGTGCCCACGTTAGGTCCGTCATAGAGCTCATAAAAATAATCTGAGCTGTTTTGGAAGGTCTTGATTCCGATATCCTGCGAAGCCGTATCCACGCCGCTCTCCTGAGACGTCTTCGGCCACACATTGCCGAGGCCCAGAGGTTCACGGTCTGTATTGGCACTGGTAATCGCGATGTAAATATCACGACCACGAGCAGCAACAGCTGCCATGTTCGCCTTCATCATTGCATTTGAGATTGCGGGAAAGAGAGCAGCCGAGAGAATACCCAAGATACCAATCACCACGAGCAGTTCAACAAGCGTAAAGCCCTTGTTATTTTTTGCATTCATTCTAAGACTCCTAATTTACAACCCAACCAAAGAGTTGCTTGTTATTTATTGTTGATACTGTATCACGGTTATGAAAAAGGGTCAAGTCTTACAGCGGTTGAAATAATAAATAATTTGGCACAGCCGAACACAAAGAATCTGTGCACCGAGCGATCTGTTCATAAAGAAGGACAGGTTTAGGAAGTCGCAGATAACGCGCCTCCCAACCTGTCCTTGGCAGAATGTGTCTTACTTATCAGTCTTAGGTTTCTCCACTGCTTTCAGGGCAGCTTCGATCATGGAACTTAAATTGGTGTCACTCAAATTGATACCTTTAAGCAGATCTGCGGCATTAATATTGAGGGTCCCCCCCATATCGCCCAAATCCAAAACCTGAACATTTCCGTTGTTCGTTTCGGTATGCTCATCAAGAGTCACCTCGGTTTTCGCCTCTTTCCCCTTACGCAGGTAGGTCAGTTTCACGCGGTCACCAGGCTTCTTTGCCTGCACAAGCTTGCTCAATTGACGGGGCTCCATCAATAGCTGATCATTGAGGCGGATCAGGATATCGTGTTTCAGAAGACCAGCTTTTGCAGCAGGACTGTCTGGGGTCACGCCATGGATCGTCAAGCCTGCGCCGGATTCAATCGGCAATTGCGAGCGCACAACATCATCGGTCTCCTCTGCGGTCACGCCTAACCAAGTCACTTTGCTTTCAGATCCAGTCCCAGATGCAGGTGTAATGTCCTCACCCTTGGCATTAAAGACTTTCACCTGCACATTTGCAACGCCATCCCCCCCCGAACTGGAGAAGGTCCTGGTCGTAATGTTTGAAGCTCCATTAGAGGAGGAACTAGCGAACACCCTGGTCGTGATGTTTGTGGAAAATACGAGGTGGGGCGTCCCTGCGTTTCCTGAAACAACGACTGTTCGACTGATCTTCGTCTCGCCGGCCATAACCGCATACGCCATGAAAGTCGTTGCTATACCATATACAAGAATACTCTTCATCGTTAGTTCCTCACTGCCTGTTGATTTTTGACTCTTTTTGTCTGCTCACTCTTTTTAGAATCACTACTGCTTGAGTGGGAGGATGCCTTAGCTGTGGCATTTGTGGTGGCACTTGCGAAAGCCTTAGCTGTGGCGTTTGTAGAGGCCACGACGTGCGTCCCTGACTTATCTAAAACAGAGACCGCTCGACTGACCTTCTTTTCGCCAGCCATAACGGCATACGCCATAAAGGTTGCCGCGATACCGTATACAAGAATACGCTTCATCATTATTCCCTCGTTTTGTGTTGGTTATTGTGTTGCCATAGCCACCAACAACACCTGCTGTTGGGGCTCAATCATTTTCAATTCCGAGCCATTTTCGGAATTCTGGATCACCGTCTGATTCATGGTAACCCCTTGAAGTACTTTATACGCCCGGCCATCGGGTGCTGACCAGATGCCGACATTACGCACCCCCACGAAATAGTTGTCGGATGATTTGACTGTCAAACGGCCAGCTGGCTGATCGGCAATGAGAAGCCCCTTTTGCAAACCCGTTTTATTCAGGCTCCACAGGGTCACCATAAAGCATAGGAGCACGCTCGCAGCTATCGCTACAAGCCCTTTATAAAAACGGAAGGAGGTACGTTTCGTCACCTTCTGCAGGGGCATACAGGTCCGTAATTGGCTCATCAGCGCAGGCGATACAGGAGCTGGACAACATTTTTTTAAGCGTTTTTCAAGCCTGTCCATAGATTCGTTCTCTTTGCTCATTTTATTTCCTCCAGCACACTTCGCAACGCTTCCAGCGCATAACGGTATCTGGATGCGACGGTATTGAGCGATACTCCCACTGCTTCAGCAATCTCCTTGAAGGTCAAATCGCCCCAAATCTTCAGCGTCAGGACCTCCCGCTGATCGGCCGGCAATCGTTCCATAGCGGCCTGCACCATACGGGAGTCATCATCACCATCAAAGTTCTCAATAAACCACTCAGGCGCCATATCCGCAGAGGCCTGCTCCCTCGCTTGCCGGCGGTCCAGACTTCGCGCATGATCAATGGCTCGCCGCCGAATGGTGCTATACACTAAGGGAAGGGGCGGCAACCCCGGCCCCGTATGTCGCGACCAGGACTCCACCAAGGCTTCCTGCAGGAGGTCTTCCGCGTCCGACGGCAGGCGGCATTGCTGACGCGCAAAAAATAAAAGCTTTCCTGCATGCTCCTCAAGCCATTTCTGCCAGCTTTCAATCGTAACCGCCATGAATTCTCGTCCTGTTTGTCGTTGTACCTGTAAAGCGACACCCATGCGTTTTTTTGTCTAAACACTTTTCTTTTGTTAGATGTTCTAGCAGGGTGTACGCGTTGACCGGTTGAAAACAAGGATATAATTGCACAAATATTGTAATAGGGGAAGACGAAGCAACTGCGAACTCCTAATTGCAAAGCGCCCATGAGTGTGATAAACTTTAAAGCATGAAACTTTGGAACGTCGAAAGAATTCGGACGAACAAGTATGGAAGTAAGCTGGCCACTGTAACCGTTTATGATTATACAAGCGCCAAACTTGCTGATGCCGCGGGGTTTCCG
>JBAXCC010000077.1:0-14129 GCA_037141675.1 bacterium
AGCATGAAGAATGACGGACGCGACATCTATCCGCTCTCCTATTACGAAACCAGCGAATGGCATCCCAGCGTGGACAACAACGGGATGCTGGTCTATACGCGTTGGGACTACACCGACCGTGAAGATTGCCTCGGCAGTCTCTTCTGGATCGCCTATCCCGATGGCCGCGACCCGCGCGCGCCCCATGGCAACTATCCCTTCCCCTGGCACACCTTCGAGGACAACACACACGGCGACCATCGTTTCGGAAGATGTCCGGATGCGCCCTCTGCCTTGCCTATGTCCGAGATGCATACCCGTTCACTCCCCAACTCCAGCAGGTATGTCACGACGCTCTCCGTCCATCATGGAGAATCCTTCGGTACGCTCGGCATTCTCGACTTGCGCCTCAAGGACGATTATCACTTCAGCCAATTGCGCCGCGTCACTCCCTACGCTCCTCTACCCGAGAGCGAGATCGGCGGACGCCAACACTACAAGTATGGCACAGCCTGGCCTGTGACCGATGATCTCTTTATCTGCAACCGCTGGGAAGATCTCGTGCTGGTGGATAAATACGGGAACGAGGAGCTAGTCTGCGAACGTGAAATCCTGCCCCTGGACGGCTATGATCCGCGGCTTCGCCTGACGCATCCCAAGCCCCTGCGTGCCCGGCCGAAGCCGCCGATTATTCCCCAGCGCACTGCGCAGGGCGAGGATTTCAGAGATGCGGATCAGCGGGCGACGATCGGCGTAATCAACGTGAACGTGACAGACCAGCCCTTCCCGAAAGATCGCAAGCCAACGCGACTCCGCGTGTTGCAGGTCATTCCCAAACACGATCCCTGGATGGATAAACCCTACATCGGTTACGGCAAAGAGAACACACCGCGTGTCGTCCTGGGCACAACGCCCATCGAGGCGGACGGCAGCGCCTACTTTGAAGCGCCAGCCGGACGCCTGCTCATCTTTCAGGTGGTGGATGAAAACAACGCGGTCATTCAAACCATGCGCTCTGCCGCATTCGTGCATCCCGGAGAGCGGCTGACCTGCATCGGCTGTCACGAGTCCAAGCAGGAGACCTACCCCAGCACGCGCATCCAGCCGCTCGCCTTCCAGCGCGAGGCAAAAAAACTGGAGGCTGAATGTGGCATTCAGGGTCCCATCAGTTACAATCTTCAAATCAAGCCCATTATGGAGCAACGCTGCATAGGCTGCCACCAGAAAGAGAAGAAAGGTCCGCAAGACATGAGCTATGAAGGGTTGCGTCCTTACGCGCATTGGTTCGGCGGAGGCTTCTGCGGCAGCACGATGCAAAAGATGTATGGGGGTTCACGCTCCATTCCCGGACGTTGCGGCGCGGTCCAGTCGCGCATCGGCAAAGCGATGCTGTCCCCTGCGCATCAAGCCCGCACCAAACCCGAAGACCGCCACACCATCATCCTCTGGCTCGATGCAAATTCCCTGCGCTACACCGCTTTCCACGATTTAGAGAAACAAGAACAAGGTGCACTCGTCTGGCCCCTCCTCGACTCCGACCCCAACAACGTGCTGAAAAATTTAGATTAACGAACCACGCCTCTTTTGCTGAGAAGCAGCTGAATTTCTCCTTGTTTCAATCCCTGAAGTGTGCGATATTTTTGTCCTTATAGCTTTAAGTTTTTGCCACGACACTAAAAACAATCTTATTAATCCTGTAAATCCTGTCGAAAATTATTATCTCTGTTTATAAAGGATCACGATCATGTTTTTGCACACGATTCTCTTCTGGCTCCGCGATAATCTGACACAGGCGGAGAAAGATCAATTTGAAAAGGGCTTAGCCGAACTCACCACCATCGCCACGGTGAAGACTAAGTTTTTCGGGAAGCCTGCTACCACGCGGCGACCCGTCATTGACACCAGCTATTCGTATCAGCTTGTGCTGGGCTTTGATGATATCAAAGGACATGACGCTTACCAGACCGATCCCATCCATTTGAAATTCCTTACCGCATGCGCCCCTTTCTGGACCAAAGTGCTGATCTACGACGCAGAGTAAACATGCAACTCAACAATCAACAACAGAGCTTCAAAGACGTTAACGATCTCTTGTCCGCACGCAACAGGAATCTCGGGCAGCTTTTGTTGTCCGAGCGTTCCACAGGATATCTCTCGATCTTGCTGGAGATGTTGCGCTTCCGGCGCAACTATGAATCGGAACCGCTGCATGAAGATCTCTTTACGGAGGTCCGCGAAAAGCTTGGAGCTGAAGCCGAGTACACGGGGGATGCCTTCAACCAAGATATCCGCCAACTTCTGGAATGGTCGCTCATCACTGACCGGATCGAAAAGGAACGATTGCGCGGATACAAGGATACGCGCAGACGGAAATATCGCTACCGCATCTCCGATGAGGCCATCGCCTTTCTGCTCTGGCTGGAGGCACGCCGGCGCGATGATCTCGAACCCCATGACACCGACACGCGCGACATGCTTGCGGAATTAGTGGGCACGCTCAGCGAAACAACGCGACTCTTCAGTAAGTTTGCCTCCGACACGGTCGATGCTGAATCCGCACGTCGCATCTTCTACCTTCTGTCACGTATGAATGCGCTGACTGACAACGTCAGCCAGGCCCTTGGCGACTTCAATATGAGGCTGATCGGCTTTGCAACACAACGTTATGACGTGATGACCGCCAAGGCGATCCTCGTCGAACTCGACCGCTTCCTGAAACAGTTCCTCAACCGTATTCACACCCTGCGCACAGAGATCGCTCCGAAAATCAATAGTCTGCGCCACACCCGCTACACCTCGCGGTGGCAGGCATGCGAAGAGAAGATGCAAGAGGAGTCCAAGGCCACGGCTCACTTGATGCGCATCCACCTGCCATCCCCCGGGAAAACGCTGGGGTCGCTTGCCGACTTCTATGCACCGGAGGGCACGCTCGAACTCCTCTGCGTCCGCGTCAGTTCAGCCGCGCTTCAGGTCTGGCGAAAACTTTACACGCACCTGCGCGAACTGGAACGCCGCAGCCACCGCCTTGAAGATCTACGGGCGCGCATCTCCGAAGTCGCCCGTCTGGGGGAGGAGGCTGTACCGACCGCCTTCCTTCGCACCTTGCTCGCACCGGCCACCATGGTAGGCGATATGCACTTCTGGGACGAGACCGAGAAGGCTGTCCCGCCGCAACCACGCTGGGAGCGTCATCGCGTCCGGGAAGAGGCCACCCTTGAGTTGCATGAAAAACCGCGCTCCAAAGATGCGATTCCTCGTTCCATGGACGAAGAACGGCTCAATGCGCTGAAGAGCTGGATTGCCCTGCGGGGACTCGCCCCGCTGCCAACGGGCGAATTGCGCCTTGTCTCACAAGGCAAGTTCTCGTCATTCGATGACTTCCCGCGACTCATCGAACTCGCACGTTCGGGCTTGCTGGGGCAAGGCGCCCGTCTCGCCAAAGCAGGACTCTCCCTAACCCCGACCGACAGCCCCGTACGCGTCGAAGCCGAACACAATGCCCTCGCTTTTAATGATCTTTTTCTCACAGAGGCACAGAGAGCACAGAGCAAAACCCAGCTAGACATAAATCCATGAGGATACTAACAAATGTTTCGTGGATAAAAACCACAGTGATCACCAAGGAGACGCTGAATGATATCACTTCAAGAATTGGCGGAACGCCAGAAGGACCGCGTGCAGGCGGTCTTGAACATTCTGTTGGAGAGTCCCTATTTCTACAAGAAGGACCACGAAGAGGCTTTCCTCTTTCTCTCGCGTTACCAGCGTGAATTCAGCGCCTTTTTTGAGACCTTCTACAACTGGCAACTGGTCGTGGACGCCAAATGCGCGCGCCTCTACAAGCCAATGTGGCACAACCAGAGGATTAAGCCGCGGGATCGAGAGATGTTCGATTTCACAAAACGCAATGAATGTCTGTCCTTCATGCTGTTGCTGGAGTTTTTTGAGCACCGGCTCGAAGAGGATTCCGCCAGCGTAGACGAACACGAGAACATCAAGTTCCGCTTTGGCGAACTCCTGATGTTCGAAGGTCAGCGCTTCCGCGAGCTCTTCCCTGAGGATGCGGAATCCTTTAGCGACGAGCAGGTCCGCCAGATCCTTCGGGAGGTTTTTCCTCAATTGGAGAAGTACCGTTTTCTTGAGAAGATCGCCCCGCCCAGCGATGAAGACATCGGGCAGGATGATACAATCTATGAATGCCTCCCGGCGCTCTGGCATTACAGCGTCCAGCGCATCTCCCGTCCACTGGAGGAAGCGCCCATGGACAACACGATTAAGGCCGATGATGGAGGTACCCACGCATGAACTTTTATCGCATCACGAAAGTTCGCCTCGTGAACTTCCATAACTTCGTCAACGAGACCCTTGACGTGCGCGATGGCGGCCACCTCTTCATGCTGGGCGACAACGGCTCCGGCAAGACCACGGTCCTAGACGCGATTCACTATGTGCTGACCGCCGGGGAGTCCATGGAGTTTAACTCCGCCGCCCGCGTGGCAGGTTCCAAGCAGGGAGGCCGCTCCATCCATGGCGTGGTGCTGCGCTACAACATTGAAAAGGGCGCACTCAACCCCAATGGCGGCACCACCTACGCCGCACTGGAAATTGCAGGCCGCAACAACCGCCCCATCACCATCTGCATCGGCGTCAGTACCCACAGCATGGAGGAGAGCGTCGAACGCTGGGGCGTGATCAAGGAGTGCCCGCTCAGTGAGCTGCCCCTCACCCAGGAGAAGAACGGCAAGCTCTGCGTCATCACAAAAAGCGAACTGAAGGCCGCTGTCGGGAGCAGCTACTTTTACGGACAGATCGGCTCCTACGCCGAAGAACTCGCCAGCCGCTTCTTCTCCGACCGCGAGACCTTCCGGGATGTCTGCAAATTCATCGCCACAGGCAAGGCCTACCGCGAGATCGCCTCCCGGACCGGCGACTACCATCAGCTCTTCCGCGAACTCTTGCAGGAGCCGCCCCGCGATGTCTTCGAGGAGGTCATCACGCAGCTCAAGTCGTTGGAGGAGAGCCGTCAGGACCTTGAAAAGCTGCGCAACAAGTTCGGCTTTGTCCAGACGCTCGACACGCTTCAATCCGTTGTGAAGAACGCGCGCATCGATTCTGCCGCCATGCGCTGGCAGGAACGGAACCTCGCAGCACGCGAATATCAGGCTGGCTTTGATATCGCGACGGAGCATCGTTCCGCTGAAGAGCATCGGCTGGCTGAGTTGACAGAGGATGCCACGCGCCTCAAAAACATTCTGGAGGCCGATGAACTGCGTCTCAGCGAACTCCGCCACAAGGATGCCGACGGCTTGGTCTTTAAAGAACGTGAAGCCGCCAATCTTTCCGAACGTGCACACAACAACCACGTACAGTCGAAACGCAAACTCGTCATTGCGCAACAGGCGCATGAAGAGTCTGTGGAGGAACTGCGCAACGCCCGCGAGGGGCTCTGCAAACAGGCGCAGCATTTCATGCGTTCCCTCCAGAGCAGCGGACGCGGCCTGCCCTTTTCAACCTCCGCACTCTCCTCTGTTTTGGAGGATGCTCAAAAGAGCGACATCCCTGAACGCGACCTTGCCGAGCTGCCCATCCTTGACCTGCGGACCAGCGCGGATGCGCTGATGCAGACCGTCAGCCGTCAACTGGCCCTCACGGAGGAACGCTGCGAAGGACTCCTCCGTCGCCGAGCCGCAATCGAAGCGGACATGAAGGAGCGGCAGTTGCGCGGCGAGGCGATGCCCTTGGTCAAAGGGTTCTCCCAGGCGCAGCGCCTTTTGCAACAGCGCATGGTCAACGCGGTTCCGCTCTATGAAAAGCTGGTACCGGCCTCTGGCGTCTCGCTGCGCGAATTGGCCGCCTTGGAGCAGTTGCTGGGCGACGCGGTCCTCGCCACCTGGGTGACGGACGATGCCAACGCAAATGATGTGCGCAACCTCATCTTCCGCGAGTACCCTGAACAAGGGCTGGCGGTTGTATCGGATGACACACACCCCATCCACTTAGACTGGCTGAAATCCTATTTTAACATCAAAGAGTCGGATGAAAAGGCGCTGATCGCCTTGCAGCATATTCTCAATGACAAGCATGGGCCTCATGCAGAAAAATTCCTGAGTGCCTCCATTCTGCGTTTCCGTCTCCGTGAGCAACTGCGCCTAGAAGCACCGCCACGCCTGCTCGGATCCGAAATCCGACGCCGCGAGGGGGAGCGCGAACTCCGCGCCCTTGAAAAGCAACTCTTTCAAACGGAAAATGAACTCAAGGAGGCGACAACCGAGCAGAATGAGTTGCTAGACAGCCAAGGCAAGCTCACACATCTTCGCACCCTGCTTCATGAAATCACGCAAGACATCGGCCGCTTGCGCGATGGAGTTTTAAAGTCCGCCCATGACGAGGCGCTCCTCAAGAACGACCATGTCAATGCGCGCGCCGATTGCATGCAACGCGAAGAGGAGTTGCAGATCGCCAAAGAGGCGCACGCAGATATTTTAGTCGCCATGCGAAAGGCCGGCATCGAGGGGCTACAAGAGATGCTACGCGAACTGGAAAAGCGCATTGCCAAACGGAAGGCTGACTACGACATGCTGACCAAGGAGACTGGAAAGGTTGAAGAGAAGATCTCCAGCCTCAAGCAGGTCTGCATAAAGGCGCTGGCGGATCAAGCCGATGCCCTAGCCGGACGCAGCACGCATCAGGAGACGCTGCTGGCGCTTGTTTTGCCCAAGGTTACACTGAACGAATTTATCCTCGTGCGCTGTGTCAATGGGAGGGACTCAGGCTCTGTGTCCATAGCCGACAGCCGAAGCGGACTGACCGCCGCCGCTGAAGCACACACACAAACCGCCCTCATCACGGCGGAAAAAATCCGCAACACAGTCATCCAGAATGAGGGTATCGCCTTTGGATTTGTCTACGAGGAGACCACCAACGTGCTCACCGACCGCCGTGGACGCATACTGGCTGAAGTACTGGAGGGGACGACGCGCGAGTTACGCGAACAAGAGGAACTCATCAACGAACAGACCTTGAAACTCTTCCGCCAACTCGTGATGGACAATCTCGTGGGTGCACTCCAGCGCCATGTCTTACGACTCAACGATATGTCACGCCGCATTGGTAAATTGTTGAAGGACCGCACCTTCGGGAACAATCGCTATGCCTTCTCGATCACGCCGGTTGAGAACCGAAAACGCCTCTATGACCTCATCTGCAACTACCGCGCCCTGGACCGCGAACAGACCGAGGTCGACCTACGAACCTTCATCGAAGATCACGCGGAGGAGATCAAAAACACCGAAGTGGGTTCAATCCCCTCCGTGCTTGATTACCGCAATTGGTTCCGGTACGAACTCAAGGTACTGACCACCGACGAGCAAGGTGTGGTGATGGATCGCAAGGTCAAGAGCATCGGATCGGGCGGCGAACAGGCGGTCCCCAACTACCTGCTGGTGCTGACCATCGCCCACTTCCTCTTTGACAAAGAGCGTATCCGCCTACCTGTACTGATCTTCGACGAAGCATTCTACGGCATTGACGCCGGTCGCCGCGATCAAATTCTCGGCTTTGCCAGCGATTTGGAGTTGCAACTATTCGTCGCCTCCCCTGATCAGGATGGCGTTAAGAAAGAGATCCCCTTCTCCACCTCCATCTTTGTTCTCAAAGATGCCGACTGCAACGTCCATCTCTATCCCTATCACTGGAACGCTGCCCCAAAACAGCTCGACCTCCTCAACACGGCGAACAATATCAAAAAACCCGTTGCCTTCGGGGACGAGCTTTAATAGATGAACAGAAAATGACCCTCGAATACTGGAAAGAACAGATTGAAAAGACTCCGGAAATCCGTCCTTGGCTGGAACGGTTGGCGCGGTATGCAGTTAAAGGATCGCCCCTCCCTGCTGAGGTGACGCTGGGCGAGGTGCCGCAGGAGAGGCGTATCCGGGATGTGCTGACGAATCTCTTTGGACGTACCTGCCGTGAAGCGCAAGGACGGCTCAAAATACGACTGGATGAGTCCCAGCACGACCCTGTCCGCTGGTTGCCACTCGCGACTGTGCTAGGCATTCACGCAGAGACGTCACCTTCGGAGGCTGAACGTGAAGCGCACTGCACCTCTGTTTTTCGCAAGCTCCTGTTACAATACCCAAACGAAACATCCCTGATTGAGGCCGCGAAGAACGACGATGTCGTGCAACGCTTTGTACGTTTTAATACTGAGGCATTGGATGCTCTGTTTGCCCTTTTTGACGCCATTCCTTTCCTGCGCACAAACTGTTCAAGCATCACGCTCTCCGAGTTGGGAGCACGCGTCTTCAATGATAGCAAGGCCCTTCGGAGCGGTCCCTTCCGTCAACAGCTTGAGCAATTGCTTGGGCTGGACAGTGACCTGCCCGAGGCAACACCCCGTGACCTGCTCAACCTTTACAACATCATCGACAACCCCTACACAACACATGTTGTGGTGTTTGCACCCTTTGCCTACTGCACGCCGGAGGGGATATGGTTGGAGTGGCCGGCACAACTCTTCCAGCGTGGTGAGGCAGCCATCCTGTCGTGGGAAACAGTACGGACGCTTAAAGCCGTGCGATTGACCTCATCGTGCAACAGGCTGGTGACCAGCGAGAATGCCGCGCCATTCCATCGGATGGTTGAACAAAAGACACCCTCACTTTACACAGAAGGCTACCCCAACTTGGCGGTCAAGACCCTGCTCCGCCATTTTGCTGATGCGGGGGTGACAGCACAACACTGGGGAGACACAGACCTGGACGGTTACCGCATCGCCGAACAGATCGCGCGTTGCATCGCCATGACCTTATATGCAGACGCCTCACATGCGCCTGTCTCGTTCATTCCGCTTGACGACAAACAACGCCTGCGCCTTGAATCCTTCATCACACGTAATCCCGACTTTCCGTATCTTCAGCAGTTGCGCCATACATTACTGAACGGCTGGACTGAGCAAGAGCAGTTTCTGTAGACGATTTTTTAACAACGCCATACTGCTCCAGTAAATTTTGGGCCTAGTTCTGAGTTATTAGCAAACATACCGCCCGGGATCCGCGAACAAACGATGAGATAACTTATCAACACGGAGTTACACCCGCACCGTCGGTCGGGGTATACCCCGACCCTCCAATGTATCCGATGCACGACTTTGTGTTTTTGGTGTATTTCGTGGTAAAAGCTTAACCTTATGAACAAGTCGCAACCAACTCGCAACTGCGCCCGTAAAGTGGTAAATTTTAACAGTAGATTTATTAGCTTGCGATAGAAGCTAAAAACGGAGAAAATCAAGAAATGTTAGGTTCGTATGTTACCTTAAAGAAAACGGTCCTCTCAAAAAATGTTTGTTCACAGGAAAAAATGCAAATGAAAAATGATCCAGTTCTAACCCCAACAGCAACATTCATCGCAACCATTGTCTTGACGTTAATGCTCGGCATTATCGACTGGGTATCTGGCTATGAACTGCAATTCTTCATTTTCTATTTCCTACCCGTCGGGATTGTTGCTTGGATGTGCAATTTGAAACGCATCTGTTTTGTTGTCGGCCTGTGTACTCTTACATGGTTTGCAGCCGACTGGTTTAGCGGTAACCCATACACTCACATAGGTTATGCAATCTGGAATACCATCATTAGACTCGTGGCCTTCCTCATCCTCGGTTATGCCATCTTTGAAATCAAGGTTCTTCTTGACGTAGAGCGAAAAATATCCGCCGACCTTCAAAAGGCACTTTCCGAAGTGAAAACATTGACAGGCCTTCTCCCCATTTGTGCAGGGTGTAAGAAGATTCGAAATGATACAGGGTACTGGCAACAGCTCGAGGAGTATATCGAACATCATTCCGAAGCCTCTTTCACCCACGGATATTGTCAACAGTGTGCAGAAAAGTTGCTACGGGACGCCGGAATCGACCCGTCGACCCTTCATTTAAAAATTGAAGGGGCCTCCAAAACCAACTCGCCTTAGGCTCATCGTTGTCACTATAGTTTTTCGATCAGGCGTACGACACCCCGTTAAACGTTCGGCAGCTCCCAGCCTTTACGATAGTCGCGCCGCAGGAGGCGGTCAGCCTCTGCACTGTTCGGAATACGCAACCGGCGAGCATCCCATTGCAACACTGTGTTCGGCACGCGTATGGCGACTGTGCCCAGCAGGATCGCTTCAGCCATCGGCCCTGTCTGCACAAAGTGCGACTCGCACATGTCTCCGCCGAGAATGGCGTCAAGGAAGTGATGATAGTGGTTGCGCGGACCGAACTTCGGCTTGGGACGTCCAGCGAATTTCTCTTTCGGAAGCAGGACAGGCCCCGAGGTGTGCGGCAACAGCATCGCACCGTCTGAACCGATCACCATTGCGGATTCCGCAGGATATTCGTTGAAGCCCGCAGCCTTGGCCAAGGCCTGCACATCCGCCGGCGGATAGATCAACCCGTCGAACCATTCAACTGTGAAGTCCTTGCCGCCACTCTTCTCGTTACCAGGAAAAACCCACGTAATATGGTCGCTCTGCGGCCAGACATCCGCGCGACGCGCCTTGTCGTTCTTCCACGACTCCTGCACTTCGGCGGTGACGCTTAACGGCGCATGAAGATCAAGTCCCTTCCAGACTGCATCAAAAATGTGGCATCCGATGTCGCCGGACCAGCCTGTGCCAAAATCCTGCCAGGCACGCCATTTGCTGGGGTGGTAAATCGACGGCGCAAACTCGCGTGTCGGCGCATTGCCCAGCCAGAGATCCCATGCCATGTGCGCGGGAGCCTGTACGCCTTTGGCTGGACGCGGACCGAGCAAGCGATAGGCATCAATCGCGCCCGGACGATTGGAGCAGAGAATAATACGCTGAATCGTGCCCACTGCGTTTTCGCGCAATAGTTGCACGCCCAGTCGGTCGCCTGCGCCAGAGGCGTGCTGCGTACCCAGCTGTGTCACCAGTCCTGAATGCTTCGCTGCCTGCGCCAACACACGGCACTCAGCCACGTCGTGGCAGAGCGGCTTCTGGCAGTAGACGTGTTTGCCCGCCTTGATGGCTGACAGAGAAATCAATGCATGCATGTGATCCGGCACGGTTGCATTTACCGAGTCAATCTTGTCCCCCTCTTTAGCCAGCATCTCGCGCCAGTCTGTATAACGACGTGCATCCGGCACCAGTGCGCCAGCCCGATCTAGCTGCGTCTTGTCCACATCGCAGATCGCCACGACCTGTGTTCGCGCATGCGATTTAAAATTGCTGAAGTCATTAAAGCCCATCATGCCACCGACACCGATACACGCATGGTTGACTTTGCTGTTTGCGGAAACCCGCCGGGGCGTGACTGTGGTACAGCCCGAAAAGAAACCCGCTGCCGTTGCAGCAGATGTGGACGCTAAAAACGCTCGCCGATTCATCTCGTTCATTGTGACTCTCCTTTATTCGTGTAAACGTGTTTTAATAGTCTGGAAATGGTCTCCACTTCGGTGGACGCGCAGGAATCGTCCCACAACACGCGCAGCATCCGTTCAAACGCATCCTCCTCCAGCCTCTTCTTCTGCCGGAGCGCCTCAAAATCATTACTCTGCGGACACTCTGCGCTCAACGCCAGCGTTTCGAGTCCAGCCAATGCACCCGTTGCCAGCGAACCGGGTTCCACGCCGTTTGCCAGACAAAGGCGCAGTGCGCCGAATAGCCGGTCAGCAAATCCCAGCTTGCGCAACGGATCGCGGATGGCCCGAGCCACCGTGTCTGACAAATATGGATTCGTCATCCGAAGCAACAGATCATCAACATACTCGCAAAAGCCATTCGTTGTAAAGAGCGAATCTTCCAAATGTTCATAACGACTGATGAGCGCAGCGCCCGCCTCTTCCAAAAACGCTTTTCGAACCAGAGTCAAAAGTTCCTTGTCTTCACGCAATTCAGCAAGCGAATGAGCCCCACGCGCAGATCCCAGAAAGCCCAGCATCGTATGTGCCGCATTATGGCCGAAGAGCTTTGCCTCTTCGAACGGCAACAGATTGTCCTTTTCCTCAAAGGCCTTGATTCCGGGAACAAACCCCGGTAATCGGATACGCGAGACGAGAATACGGTTAAAAGACTCCACCAGAAAAGCGCGTAAAAAACCAGGGGCGATGGGTGCGAGTCCGCTGCGGAGGATCTCCTCTGAGCTGTTCAGCACCTGACTCATCTTACCGATCACGGTGTTGAGAAATTGCACACGAGGAAAACAAATCTCATTTTTCGACGCACGCCGGACCGCCTCTTCGAGAAGCTCAGCAGCATGGTTATTGTTTTCAGCGGTATACACAACGGTCTGAAGCGAGCTGTTAACAGCGAGCCCGTCTGCGATCAGCTGTGCAACGGAGATTTTGCCGCCTGTCGTGTAAGCGGCAACCGAGGGCAGGGAGGTCACGATCTCTGTGGCACGTCCAAGCGCCTCAACCAACTGCGCACGGTCTGACTCCTCAAGCGGATTGAGCAGTGTGACGCCCTTGACAACCACTGTCTCGACATGATCCGGCCACGCCACATTCACGGAATAGTGATTCGTGTTATTGCGAACAGCCGCCACCAGATCGGGATCGATTTCAGCAATGACGATTTCGGAAAATGCGCCACTGTCTCGCGCTTCCTTTGCAAATAATCCAGCCTGTATCGGACCAAAGCCAAAACCAACAAGGACTCGCTTCGCAGAAAGGTCTCGATTCTTTGCCGCCAACGCGCCTCTCAATTCGTGCTCCGTCGCGAATGTTTGGCCACTCCGGACAACACGCAGTAACGATTCAAATGCGGGGATGCTCGCATAGCGATCATGCAGGGATGCCGTGATATAGAGCGTGGCCATCAGGTTCCCCATTTGCACAGCCTCTTCAAGCACTAACGTACCATCCATAAAGGCATCACGATTCTGCGCGACATATGCAACCAGTCCTGCGCGGAACGAATCGCCGGCACCAACCAGATCAATTACGCGCCCCACCCGGTAACGCGACTCGCAAAATACGGTATCATGCTTTTGTCCACTGGGCTCGACCAACTTGGCATACGCGCCATTTTTAACGGTCACGCCAAACAGGTGCGTGCGCCCCGGCGTAGCGAAACGCTCTGCCACAAAATCCAAATAACGCAAGCAATGCTCGTGCGTCTCAAGTTTCGGTGCGTCTGCCTGCGGTTCAAGCGTGTTGAGGAGAAGCCGGGCTTCATCTGCAGAGGTAAAGAAGATATCCAGCTCCGGCAACAACGGCTCTAGCAAGTGATACGCGTCCACAGGTTGGCCGCGTGCGATCAGCTCGTGCGGATTGCCTGTCAGTGTATGACTATCCGCAATGGTCACGCATCCTTGAGACCGACACCACTCCATGAAGGTGGCGAGGTCCTTGCCGTTGTTGGCGTCACCCCGTTCTGAAAGTCCGGAATACATGTAATAGACGACACGCGGTTTCAGCCGCAGCACTAGCGGCTTGAATGCTTCAAAATCAAAGTCATTGTTTGCATTTGGAAAATAGGCGATGCCGCCCCGCTCGCCGCCCGGCACCTCATGAATGAATGTCGTGCCTGTCGGCAACGTCGGATGCACCACGGTCCCTGTCATGTCCACGCCGCTTCGCGTCAACGTGTCATAAAAGAAACGGCCTTGGACATCCAATCCACCACACTCGCCCTTGCCCAGATTCACTCCTACGGCGACCCGCAGACCCGCACGCGCCACGAGTGGAGCGGTATTTCCGGGACCGCCCGCTGTTGCACAGCCAGCCTCCACATAAGCCTGAACTTGCGCCTGAGTGTAGGACGGCATATCTCTGGTTGCGCACTTGGCTAGCCCGCCGGCGCCGACCAGGGAGTCGACGAAATTGAAATCCGGGCTGCGCAAGTCTAACACAGCGGTATTCAGGATCAGTATATGAGTTTCGTCTTTCACGTACTGCTATGATGGCAGATCGCCCTTCTAAACGCTACCAGCCCAGCCTCTATTTTTTGTATTCTGGCATCAGGATGTGATTCGTTTTAGTTGAAACGAATCACAACAGGTAGGAGGTAGTAGGGAGGATGGAGGAGAGAAGATCCAATATCCAAGGCGAGGATTCCGTTTACAGTGGCTATTGATCATTCAGCCTGTCCTCCGTTTTATCCGCCGTAGCTTTAGCGGAGGTGGAAGCCTTCGCGAAGGTGGATGT
>JBAXCC010000078.1:0-13964 GCA_037141675.1 bacterium
GCCTGCGATGTATTCTGGTATGAAGGACAAAAGAATTACCCTGAGCTTCCTCCGGGCTTTGACAAGGCCAAAGTCCAGACCGATGCCCCGACTTCGGGCGGCGGGTCCGGATTCGGCAAAGACTTGCCTCCTGGCAAAGAAATCTATGGTGACGGGGTCGTCTTCAAGGGTGGATCGCACGCAAGTACGCTAACTCCGATCGGTCCGAATGCTAAGGACGTCGCTGCTAAATTGCCAGAATATCCTAAGGTTTTTTCCAATCACTACAAGAACTTCTTGCTTGGGGTAAAGGGCCAAGAGACTTGCAATTCGCCTTTCTCGGTCGCGGCTCCCCTCTGCCAGTTCATGGCCCTTGGCGTGATCGCCACGCGTGTCAACGCGAAGGTCGAGTTCGATCTGAAGACCCGCCGGATCACCAACCACCAGGCGGCTGATGCCTTGCTGTGTGCCGGCGAGCCTCCGCGTAAAGGCTGGGAAGATTATTTCAAGGTTTAAACCTTCCTTGGACATCAAGAAGAATTGCGTGAGGACACAAGCTGAGATGAAGGGCTTGTGTCCTTCGCATATAGGACGTAAATGTATGAACGGTATTTTTTTTCCAAGGGGTGTGACGCCTTGGTTCCGAATGCTCGGCGTTCTCGCGTGGCTAGGATCGACACAGGTTGGCTTCGCAGAATTGACGTCGCTGTTGAAGAAGACGTCCGTGACCAATGAGACGGCTATCGCGGAGGCCACGCCCGAGATGATAGAGCTGGAGTATCTGCGTGTTGCAAAAAAATGCGGATTCGCGATTGCATATACGATGCCGGATCAAATTTCAGGAGATGTTCTCACACCCAATGAGGCGAAAGAGGTTCTGCCTCAATTTTTTGCGGCAATGGATATTTTCCCTGTTCGCTTTTTGCAGGAGACACGCCTCAATACTGTTGTCTTGTGCCGAAACTTGCGTATGAATGGGCAGCTTGCTGGTGGTGTTGCCACGAGTACTGGTGTCATTGTCCTAAATGTTCCTATCCATTCGCATGTCATTTATCACGAAATGTTTCATATCGCTGACAAGCAGCGTAACAATCCTGAGTGGACGAAGCTGAACAGCAAGCAGTTTGTTTACGGAGGCAGCATATTTAACGCGAATGCAGAGGACATGAATAGGAGCGATAAGCGTAAGATGCTGGCTGCAAAAAAGGATACAGATATTCGTAAGGATTTTGTCAGCGACTATGCGACAACAAGTGAGATGGAGGATCGCGCAGAAACCTTTGCGGTCATGGTCACAGATCCTAGACAATTTGAAAAACTGGCTTCTACAGCTCCGGTCCTGAAGAGAAAAGCCGAAAAGGTGAAGTCGATTGTTCGCGAATTTTCGCCGGGCATGAGCAAGGATTTTTGGACGTTTATTGCAAACAGCAATGACGAATCACGCATGAAAGATCTTGTGAATCGCGCAGCGCTTAATGCTCAGCGCATCAAGGAAAAGAAATCTGTCATACGCAGTGGTTATACGAAGTAAACTAAAATCCAGTCACGCGGAAATGTGCACTTGACAGGCGCACCAGTATAGCGATACGCTGTTTCATAATAAACGTGGTTTTTGGTCAGTCAGAAAGAAGGAAATGGGTATGAAAAATTTTTCACGTCGGGATTTTATTTCGGTCAGCGCCGCAGGTGTTGCTTGCGCGTCCATGAATGTCGTGCAAGGGTGTAGCACGTTAGGCGTGGCGAAGGTGAAGCCTAAAGTGGGCGTACAACTTTATTCGATTCGTGATCTCTGCGGCAAAGATTTAGTCGGTACGCTGAAGACGGTCAAGGGAATTGGCTATGCAGGTGTTGAGTTCGCTGGCACGTATGGAAAGAGTGCTAAGGAGCTCAAGCAGATTTTGGACGACAATGGTCTGGTGGCCTGCGGTACACACTCAGGTCTGGATTCGATCAAGCCGGAAAAACTTTCAGCCACACTGGAGTTCTATAATCAGTTGGGGTGTCCGTATGTGACAGTTCCCAGTATGAATGCGAAGGATGCTGCGGGTTGGGTCGAACTTGCTAAACTGTTTGATGTTGCGCAACAGAGGGCGAAGACCTGCGGTGTCCGGATCGGATACCATAACCATCAGAGTGAGTTTAAAGATAAGTTTGATGGCGTTTCAAAATTCCAGATATTCTTCGATAATGTCTCTCCTGAAGTGAACATGCAACTTGATGTCGGTCATGTCGTTGCCGCGGGTGAAGATCCTCTCGTGTGGATAAAGAAATATCCAAAACGCATGTATACACCCCACGCAAAGGAAGTCTATCCCGGACCTGGCATTCTGGGGCAACCTGGAGAGGGCAAGAAGGGGGTTGACTGGGATGCCTTCCTTGCGGCATGCGAAGCGGATGTCACAGACTGGTATGTTGTCGAGTCCGAAGCTAATCCGAAGTCTATTGAAAACATCCGCGGGTGCTTTGAATTCTTGAAGGCAAAGGGTCGTGCGTAAAATACGTTATGTTTTAGTCGCCGTTCTTTTATTGTCGGCACTGATGGGATGCAAGCGAGGAACTCGGCAGGATGAATATGCGGGTTCCTCGTCGTGCAAGGAATGCCATGCGGACTTCTACCATAAGTGGGAGCCGTCACATCATGGCAAGGCCCTGCAACCGATGACGGAGTCGATGATTGCCCGTGACCTGACCCCTTTGCTTCATCCGATCGTGGTCGGCGATGCCACCTATTCCGTGGACCTTGAGAAGCGTGAGGTGCTTGAGGTGATAAAGGGTGGCAAGAGGACCTCGTTTCCCCTCTTGCATGCCATGGGCGGAAAAAATGTCTTCTATTTCCTGACGCAACTTGACAAGGGCAGGCTGCAAGTATTACCGGTGGCATACCGCGTGAAGGACAAGTCATGGTTTAATACCACTGGGAGCATGTTGCGCCATTTCCATGCGGAAGGTGATACGCCGCTCGAGTGGCGTGATCCCATGCTGACCTTTAACACGGCATGCTTCAGTTGCCACGTCAGTCAGCTTGAGAAAAATTACGACCCGAAACGCGAAAGCTACAAGACAGTCTGGCGCGAACCAGGCATTAGTTGCGAAACCTGCCATGGTCCTGCGGAAACCCATAATCGTGTCTGCCGTGCCCTGCCAAAAGGACAGTCACCTACAAACCTCTTTCTGAAAAGCTGGCGCACCTTTAAGCCTGATCAGGTCAATAGCGCCTGTGCGACATGTCATGCAAAAATGATCCCGCTGACCGCCAGCTATATTCCGGGCGATACCTATTTAAACCACTATGACCTAGTCACGCTTGAAGATCGTGACTTCAGCGCAGACGGACGCGACTTGGGTGAAAACTATACCTTTACGCTCTGGCTGCTTAATCCATGTGCTAAGAAAAGCAACTTGAATTGTGTCTCGTGCCATACCTCGAGCGGACGTTATCGCTTTGATAAGCAGTTTACAAATGATGTCAATGCGGCCTGTTCATCCTGCCATGCTGACAGGGTTAAGAATATCAAAGCGCATTCACGTCATGCGCCTGATGGTAAAGCTGGCTCGTGCATTGCCTGCCACATGCCGATGACATCCTTCGCTGCCATGCGTCGTAGCGACCACTCGCAGCGTCCGCCCTGTCCCGAGGCCGCCAAGCGTTACGGCGCTCCTTCTGCCTGCATTCTTTGCCATGATAAGAAAGACGAAGACTGGGCTGCATCAAAGGTTCGTACGTGGTTTCCGGATGATACGCGAAGGAAGAAAATGCTGCGTATTGGCGAACTGATTGATCCTGCTCGTAAGCGTGATTGGACAACCTTGCCGGCCATGCTCGCCTATTTGTGTGAGCCGCCAGATGCGACGGAACCGGTTGTGTGCGCATCGTTGGTGCGCTTGTTCCGAGACTGCCCAAATGCCAGTATCTGGCCAGTCGTGAGACAATGCGCAACGCATGCCTCTGCCTTGGTCCGCGGGGCTGCAGTGGGTACGCTTACTGGCAACTTGCGTGACTCGGACTCCGTAGCCGTGCTCTGCCGTGCGCTCATAGACCCTGTCCGTGTTGTCCGTATTCAGGCGGCACAGTCGCTTGCTGCCTTCCCTCGGACAACGCTTGACGCAAAGACTCTTGAAGCGCTTGGAAAAGCAGAGCAAGAGCTGCTGGGAATGCTCACCGCGCGGCCTGATGACTGGGCGAGCCACTACAATTTGGGGAACTATCGCATGGCGCGCGGAGACTCTTCAGGAGCCATGGACTCTTACAAGGAATCGATGAAGTTGCGGAATGACACGGTGATGCCCTTTGTGAATGCCTCGATCCTGGCCTCGCAAAACGGGAATATCCAGGAGGCCATCAGCTGTTTGCGACAGGCTTCGAAGAATCAGCCTGACCATGGTGCGGTTCATTTGAATCTCGGCCTTGCACTTGCCGAGACCGGTGATTTCGTAGGCGCTGAGAAATGTTTGCGTATCGCCATGAAGGATCCAAGCTGCGCCGGTCAAGCGGCCTTTAATTGCGCAGTACTTGTCGGCAAACGAAATTCCAAGGGCGCTGTCGAACTCATTAAATATGCGCTTGAACGCGAACCCGGAAATGCGCGCTACCAAGAGGCTCTGCGCTACTACGAAGCGCAAAAATAATATTTAAGGTTAGACCTGCGAACAAAGGGCACGAGGATTGTGTTCTCTCAGAGGTGTCCGCCTTCGCGATGCCTACGGCGGATAAAGTGGCGGATAGGCAGCGCACAGAGCAAGAGCCCAATCCTCAAAATCCTGGATATCCCCACGCCGAAGCGCAGCTGTCGGAAAATCCTGTCAAAGAAATTGAAGTTATTGGAAAGCGATATTTTTTGTGATTGCACTCGGAAGTTAAAATGTGTATTATAGTTCACATGTTAATCAATACGGATAGCCAATGAAAGATTTGAAAAATTATCATGTTCCGAATTTGGATCGTGCACTGCTTGTCTTGGAGGTGCTGGCACGGCATCCTGTTGGACTGAACCGCAATGAATTGGCTGCGAAGACATCCTGTTCCCCCACCATGATTTATCGCATCTGCATGACATTGACGCATGGCGGATATTTATCGCGCAATGAAGAGAATGGGCTGTATCGTCTGTCGCGGAAGCTGATCGACTTGGGTTGCGCAGGCTCGGATGAATATAGCCTTGTCACAATCGCATGGCCGGAGATGATTGCGCTGCGCGATGAAAGCGGTGTAACCAACATGGTAGGATGTCTCTACAACGATGAGGAGGGCGTGGTTCTCGAAGTCGCAGAGAGTCGGAGCCGGATGCGCTTTGTCGTTGAAAAGGGCTTTAGTACGCGTGATTTTCATACGGGTGCAGGTTGGAAGAGCATTCTGGCTTTTCTTCCTCCAGCCCGTCTTCAGTCAATCGTGAAGCGCATGAAGTTTTCGAAGCTGACAGAGTATACGATTGCGACCCCCAAGGAGTTTCTGAGGGAATTAGATGAGGTCCGTTTGAAAGGGTATGCATTCGATCGCCAGGAGGCCACTATCGGCATCAACTGTATCGCCGCGCCGATTTTTAATCGTAAAGCTGAAGCAGTCGGCACGCTCAATATGTCGGGCTTTACCGACCAATTGCCGAAAAAGGATTTTGAAAAGAACGGTTTGCTCATTAAAGGGTATGCCGACAGGGTCAGCCGTAAGCTCGGCTATGAAGGATAAAGGAGAACAATCATGACACGCGAAGAGAGAGTATTGAACATTATCCGAGGCAAGGAAGTCGATTACCTGCCGAGCCAGATCACCATCGCGGACCGTTCGAAAGACGAGCAGGTGGCTAAAGCTTTAGGCTTGAAGAGTGGCGCGGAATTGGACGATTATCTGGACAACCATTTGTGCCTCTCCTTTACACTCTGCGATACGCCGCTCTTTTATCGCAATGTCGATGAGAAGATGCGCGAACTGGAAGCCAAGGGCTATGCCAAGGTCGACCGCAAGAACAAGATTGTCTATGACACCTGGGGCACTGGCGTGCAAATCGGTGAAGACGGTTTCTTTGCCTGCTATAATCCGTTGCAGGGGAACGGCGAAAAGAACAAGATGGCGGAGCCCTTCCTGCCGGATGGCTTTGATCGTGAAATCCTGAAGATGCCCTTTAATGAGGCTGTGCTGGCCTATCAGCCGCCCAACCCCATGCGCTCGGATAACATGGATGACATCATCCGTGACCTGAAGGCAAACGCAAACGGTGAACATCTGGTTGTCCCCGGCGGTTATGCAGGCATCTTTGAACGCGCCTATTGCGTGATGGGCATGGAGGAATTCTTTGTTGAGTCGCTGATTGATCCTGATTCAACCGCTGTCTTGCTTGATAAAATCACAGACTACAAGATCGCGCTGGCCAAACGTAAAATTGAAATCGGGTGCAAGGTCGGTCATCACAGCGATGATATTGGCTGCCAGACCGGCCCGCTGATTACACCCTCAGTCTTTTTCGATTTGATCCTGCCACGCACTAAAAAGCTATTTGACGTGTATAAGAATGCCGGGCTTCCTGTGATCATGCATTCGTGCGGGAACATTATGCAATTCCTGCCGGCCCTTATGGATATTGGGCTCGATATGCTGGAGCCTGTGCAGCCCTGTCTCGGACTTGAAGAGCTTATGAAACAGTTTGGAGGTAAGCTCACGCTCTGGGGGGGTATTGATACGCAGGAAATCCTGCCGAATGGCACGCCGGCGGAGGTGGCTGCGGAGACGCGCAGGGTCATGCACTTGCTTGGGAAGGGCGGACGTTACATGGTCGCCCCCTCACAGGAAGTCATGTCAGATGTCCCGGCCGCAAACATCGCAGCTATGCTCTCCACCATCCGCGAAGAACGCGGCAACTACCGTTCATTCTAAAAGGATTTCTATGAGTTTACTTAAGACCGCCCAATTCGGATATGATCTTTCAACCGTCGGAGCAAATGCGGAAGGCCTTTTTGTCCATAAGGGTTCTGTCTATTTCGGACTTCACAATGTATCGCTTGGCAAGCCGGGCGGTGTGGGGCGTATTACGCCAGACGGCAAGGTCGAAAAAGTCTTCGATCTGCCGATGCACGCGGATGGGAAGCGGCCTTCGATTCTGGGTGTGGCCGTAGGGTCCGACGGAAATGTCTATCTCGCGGATTGCCAGTTCACGGAGTCATGTTGGGGCGGTTCATGTCTGTGGCGTATTGTTCATGAGCATGGGATTCCTGTGCGGGCAGAGATCGTGGCAGCAGGGTTAAATTATCCGAATGGTATTGCTGTAAAAGGCGACTGCCTCTATGTCTCCGACACCATCATCAAGCGAGAAGGAGCAATCACTACGAGCGGAGTAGTCAGATTCAATGTCAATGAGTTTAAGTCAGGAAAGACGGTTGCTGTCAAGATGGAGCCCTCTGATCCGCATTACCTCTGCGACATGACAACAGACACCACGAACGGCGGGTTCCCGTATGGCGCGAATGGCATTACGTTTGATGACAGCAATAATCTATATGTGACAGACTTTGGAACCTGCTATATTTGGAAGGCTGTGCTGGATGCAGATGATCGGGTGCTCTCGTGCGCCTCGATCGCTGATACAAAACCGCTTGGCTTTATGACGCTGGATGGCGCGCATTATGATGCGCAAGAGAAGGTTGTCTGGTTTGCCGATCCGTTGGGGAACAGCATCGGCGGATTGCGTGTCGCCACAGGGGAGGTCTTTGTGCTGGCGCACGGGGGAGGAACACTGGATTTGCCGACAGATGTTGCACGCATGGGGGATAAGCTCTATATTGTAAGTATCAATATTGACTTTGGCCCGCATAAAGCGACATCAGAGCATGTGATGTCCGCAATAAAAATGTAGATGATAATCAAGGGGGAGTTATGATGGCAAAATGGATTGTACCTTTAGGGATTGCACTGGCGACAAGCGTCAGCGCGGAAAATCTTTTGGAAAAAGAATGGCTGTTCCAGTGTAATAATCAGCCGACACTCGCGTCCGTCACCAATGAGATTCGGTATACGCAGGAGATGATGGCGCGTACGCCGAAAGCGGATTTTGCACCGGAGCAGAAGGCGCTCGATGTTCTTCTGAAAACACCTCTCTTGGAAGCTGACGCGAAAAAATTGTTTCTGGATATTCGCGCGATTAAACGCGAAGTCATGTTTAAAAATTCAGCCGTGAATTTCAGCCGCCTCCTGCTGATTGATAATCCGTATCCCAAGGGAAAGCAGGGCGATGGCGTTCATTGGGCACATGAGTCTCTGCAACGAAACGGGTTCATCCGTGATCTAGGAGGCAGTCTCATCACCGTGCCTGCAAGAGGGCTGGATACGCAGAGAAATAATGGTGTGTCTGTGCAGGATCTGCTCCCGCAGTTGAAGGGGAGCTTTACGCGTCCCGATTTGTCGTGGGATGGTAAACGTATCGTATTTAGTTACTGTCCGACGAATGATCTATCCTATCACCTCTATACGTGCAACGCGGACGGCACGGAATTGAAGCAGATGACGTTTGGTGATTATGATGACCATGACCCTCTCTTTTCACCCGACGGAAAAATCATTTTTATTACATCTCGCCAGCATAGTTATGTGCGTTGTTTCCCAGCCTCGCATTCCTTTGCGGTTGCGCGGTGTGATGCGGATGGCAAAAATATATATGTGCTTTCGGCAAATGGTGAGCCGGAATATCTGCCGGCCGTGTTGAACGATGGACGGATCATCTTTACGCGTTGGGAATATACGGACAAGGCGCTTTGGCGCGTGCAGAGTCTATGGACCATGGATCAGGACGGGTGCAATGTTCAGACCTTCTGGGGCAGTCAGAGCGTATGGCCGGATGTGCTGACGGAAGCACGCCCGATCCCGGGTAGCACGAAAGTGATGTTTACAGGCGTTGGGCATCACGCCTGGTATGACGGGACGATCGGTATGATTGATCCAGTGAAAGGACTTAACTACCCGGACGGACTCTTGCGCATCACGCGAGACCAGCCCTGGCCGGAAGTGGGGAACGGGCCTGCTGATCCTGCGCCTCATGTCGAGTATCATTCAGCAGGTAAGCTGGGTGCCTACAAGACACCATGGCCGCTCTCGGAAGAACTCTTTCTAGTCTCTGCCCGCGAAGGAGGACTGATTGGCATGAGCGGGTCAAGGGTGAATCAGTTCAGGCTCTACTTGATGGATGTGTATGGGAACCGAGAACTGGTTTATCGAGGAACCTACAATGCGCTTTATGCCATGCCCTTCCAGCCACGCAAAAGACCGACAGCCATGACCGACAAGGTGAAGTGGCCGAAAATTACGCACGACGGACAGGGGGACACCTTCGGGAAGGATAACCGACAGGAGATTGCGCCCGCAATATTCTACAGCAACGATGTTTTTGAAAATGCACCGCCCATTCTCAAGGAGAAGGGGAAATTCATCCGTGTGATCCAGATGGATCCCAAGACCTACACGACATGGCGCAAGACCGTGCAACATGATGGGCCGGCCGTGAGCGTCTTTCAGGCGGATGGCGTTAAGCGGATCTTGGGCACCGTGCCCATCGAAACGGACGGCAGTGTGAATTTTGAAATTCCGCCCGGAGAGTCCATCTTCTTCCAGATGCTGGATGCGGAAGGGTGTGCGATCTACGTCATGCGCAGTTTTGCCAATGGCATGCCTGGTGAGCGGCGCGGATGCTTTGGGTGTCATGAGACCAGCATGAAGACCCGCTCCATTCAGTCGCCTGAGAAATATAAGATGGGCAAAGCATTGCAAAAGCCTGCTGTGAAACTGACGCCTCCATCGTGGGGGACAGGCGAGAGTGTCGGGTATACGCGCTTTGTCCAGCCCGTTTTGGAAAAACACTGCGCAAGCTGTCACAACAAAGCCGGTTCAGAGGCCAACAAGAAACTCGACATGACCTATCGTCCCTCCACGCATGGATGGGGCGTGAATGTCTATCACCGTCCGTATGACATCAGCCCCTTTGCTGAACCTTATTATTCCTTGGTGGGAGGTGCTTGCGGCTGGGCTCATCCACGTCAGAAGGATGCGCGAGGCGTACCTGAAAACTTAGCGGGCATCTTCATTGTTGAAGGGTATAACAGTCACGATCCTGCGAACTTGGCTACTTTGCCTCCCTATACAGCCTTCTCAGCAGTGAGCACGCTGGTTTCAAATGCGTGCAGCGGCGCACATCACCAGGTGAAGGTAACTGGCTTGGACCGTGAACGGCTGATCGCCTGGGTGGATTGCAACGGCCCCTTCCTGGGCGAGGAGGAGATTCGCAAGATGTATGATCCGCAGCATCCGGAAATTGACGCCAATCCAAAAGTGCGTCCGCGCATCGCAACAGCGCCGCGCATCAATCGCTTTAATCTTCGCCAGGATGGCGACACGTTTGCACTATGCGGTCCTCTCAAACTTGCGGACACCAATAAAGTGCCGGACCGTGCTCAAATGATACGTGACTATCGTATGGAGATGATCAAGAAGGAAAATTATAAAGTGGAAATTCTCTCCGCTATCTATGCAACCAAGGAAAAGAAGCCACAGGCTGTGGATGTGACCGAGAAGATCCGTCCGACCTTTAAGGGGACGCGATTTTCACCGATACGCAATTACAATGAAGCCTTTGAACCCATCGCGCCGATTATTAAGCAACTGACAATCGAATACACCATCAACGGCGGTCCTAAGAAGACCGTTACATTTGCTGAAAACCGCGAAATTATCTTGCCGCTGTAACGCGTTGACTATTGAATTTTCTGGAGATCACGGATAGAGATGAGTTCAGGCGACATGGTCTCCTTCGCAATGGCTTGCCAGCGATGGAGGGCATTGAGGTCGTTACGTTGCTTGGCGAGATAGCCGAGATAAAAGAGCGCTTCGGCCTTGAGCATGTCATCCCGTGGAGCTTTTTCACGCACGCTTTTATCGTAGGCCGCATGGAATGAGGTCTCTGCGGTTTTAAAGTCTTTCAAGTGTTTGATGAGTATTTCGCCCCGTGTGATTTCCAGTTTTGCATTGTTCGGATTGCTCTTGATGCCCTTTTCTAAAAGTCGCAGGGCCTCGTGGGGTTGTTGAAGCATCGTGGCAAGCGCGTAGGCTGTTGCTTCAAAAGCTTGGATGTTATGGGGCGAGGCCTCGCATGCTGCCCAGTACCAGGGAAGCAACTCTTCTGCTTTATTCAAATCCAAATGAATATGCGCTTCAGTATGGATGCGGTCATAGAGGTATTTCAAAGGGTCATATCGCGGAGACGCAGTCTGTTTTTTCGCATCATGTCCGTCATGGTCGTTGTGTTCGCCGCCTGTACTAGCCGAGCAGTCGCCATGGTCGCTGATGCCGCCATGGTAGTAGGCTTCCGCCTTTTCGAGCATGGAGTTGCCGATCAGTGTACGCGTGTCGCCTGCAACGATGTCGAGCAAATTGCCAGTGTTTCCCTGTTGAGGATGTACGGAATATCCCTGCATCGTGCTGTTGAGCGCAATCAGCTTGTTGGTGGTATGCAACAAGCAAGGAACAATCAATACAGCTAGATAGAAGAGTTTATTCATCGCGTTAGATTTTCTTGCGATTAAATATCCAGGCTGCGATGCCGAAACAGATGGATGAATAGGCGACTGCATAGAAAAACGCAGAACAACAGGTCATCCAGGATATTGATGGCCAGTGATGGACCAGACGTGTCCGCATATCAAAGAATTCGCAGTGAGGCGCAATCCAGTAGACAGCATTGAGAAGCACGCGCAAGGGCAGGGGCTGTTCAGCCGCAAGTACGGGAAGTTGCTGGCCATAGAGCAGCATGCCCACGATAAGTATCCCCAAAATGGAGAGATTGGCATCTGAATGGACAAACAGTGAACCTAAGAGGGCGAGCGATGTCACAAGAATGATGAAGCCGGCGTGGAGCAACAAGGCCTGTGCCCAGACCTCCCATGGGAACGCGGTGCTCTTGAGAGCGTTGATGATGGCGTACAAGCCGTAGAAGAGCAACAGGACAGAGAGTGATGCGATCAAGACGCCGGCATAACGGCCAAAGAGAATCAGTGTGCGCGAGGCAGGCTTGGCGAGAAGCGGATAGATTGTCCGCGATTCGATCTCGGTTGGAATAATGCGCGCTGTACGTGTCATGGAGATTACGAGCGTGAATATCCACACCAAGAGCAACGCAATTTCATTGAGGTAACGGCTGGCCCCTTTCACGCCGAAGGGCGTTGCAAAGGACATGGGAACGAGCACGACTAGGGTGAGCATGGCTACGACAGCCAGGTCCTTGCGACGATAGAGGTCATAAAGCGAGAGCCGGATGAGTGCTGAAAGTGGGGTAAAAAATCTCATACAGTCAAATCCTTATGATGATTTGAGAACGTTCAGAAAGATGCGTTCAAGATTGGTGTTGCCGTCGCCGGCGACCTCTGTCATGGGCTTGTCAAGGACGAGCGAGCCAGCCTTCATGATGGCAATGCGGTCGCACATGAGTTCGGCCTCTGAAAGCTCATGCGACGAAAAGAGTATGGTCTTCCCTTTCGCCTTCAAGTCAAGAATCAAATCCCGCAACTGGATGCGTGCAAGCGGGTCAAGTCCTGTAAACGGTTCATCCAGGATCAGCAAGTCAGGATCATGCAAGATCGCCTGTGCAATACCTGCGCGTTGGAGCATGCCCTTTGAATACGTCTTGAGTAGCCGTGTACCCGCGTTTTCAAGACCTGTGGCTACGATGAGCTCTTCCGTGCGCTGACGGATTAGCGCGGAGGGCATGCCGCAAAGTCCGCCATAGAACGAGAGAAGCTCATAGATGTTCAGGTAGGGGTAGTAGTAAGCGGTCTCCGGCATGAAGCCGACGCGCTGGCGCGTGTGGGCATCTGAAGGATTCTGTCCAAAGACAGATATTTGTCCAGTGTCCGGGGGGAAGAAGCCTAATAACATTTTAATTGTTGTAGTCTTGCCGGCACCATTAGTGCCGAGAAAGCCGAGAATCTCGCCTGCGTTGAGCGAAAGGGTCAGATCTGAGACGGCCTTACACTCTCCGTATGATTTGCTGACATGGTCAATCGTGATGACAGAGGACATGGATATACCTATTTAAGGTTTACTAAAAATAATGATTTGATGATACTCCAAGTCTTTTCCCCTTGCAATCGAAAAAAAACGCACAGATTGGGTATGTTTTGCAGATGAACGACCTACTTAGCCAACCCGATCTTCTCGATCGGAATACGCTTAAACCACGGCGCTAGCCGTTTGAAATCGGCGCTATCCTGAACATTAAAACCGGCCACATCTGGTCTGTTGGTGTCCTGCAGGATTTCAGGCCGAAACTCGACGCGTTTCTTGCCCGCCTCTGTTTGAGGGAAGGTCTCGGCATCGGCAGTGTTCACTTGGCCGAACGCGAGATTGTCGTGAAAATCCAGACGCGGCAACGTGGTGGTTTTCACGGTGCCATGCATCTGCAAGAAACGTGGGCAGTTAATTGCCACGTTTCCGCTGAAGACGTTGTGCAACGGCAGCTTCGGCTCGTCCTGCATGATGTTGACCAACTGCGGGTACTTGTCTTTCCAGGGGGATGCCTGCCAGTTAAAGGTCTGAATTTTTGCCAGCAGGTCCCAGCCGTCTTTGGTTCCCTCGCCTGGACGGGCACGCTTCAGGCCGCGGTCGTCCAAGTGTAGCGCGGAGGTACAATCGATGAACAGGTTGTCCCTAATCGTATTGTAGCGGCCTCCCCCAACGAAAGCCGACCACCCCGTGCGGTAGAAGATGTTGTTGCTGACGGTATCGCCGCTGTCACAGTCGTCTAGATAGACGCCCATGACCATGACGTTTTCACCCAGCGGTTCATAATCAGGCTTCAACCCCTGCGCCTTCTGCCATTCTACGCCCGGCCTGCCGAAATGGTGAAAATAGTTGTGCCGGACGATATTGCCCTGCGAGCCCCAGTCCCGTCCGGTGTACAGGCCGCCGCCGTCGCCGCTTTCCATCATGGCGGAATGGACCTCGTTGTACTCGAAAACGTTAT
>JBAXCC010000079.1:0-13924 GCA_037141675.1 bacterium
CGGTCCGTCATGAATGGAAAAGCGCTTAATGTCAAATATTGTTCCTGTCATTTTGTAAAGCCTCTCATTATTGGAGATGCTGCACGAAAAACGCCGCACGTTTCTTTGCTGCCCAGGGTACTTCCCCAGAACCATGTCCACCCCCGGGGATGACCACCAACTCAAAATCTTTGCCTGCCTTGATGAGCGCATCAGCCACTTGGAAGGTCGATGAGGGATCTACATTAGTGTCGATCTCGCCGACTGTCAGCATGAGCTTGCCTGTCAGCTTTGCAGCGTTTTCCCGGTTGCTTTGCTCGGCATAGTGCTTTCCAACAGGCCAGCCCATCCACTGCTCATTCCACCATATTTTATCCATTCGGTTATCATGGCATCCGCAATCCGCCACGCCGACCTTATAGAAATCGCCATGGAAAAGTAACGCCCCCATCGTGCTCTGACCACCTGCTGAGCCGCCATAAATACCCACACGCGAGATATCGATGCACGGATACTTTTTAGCCAACGCCTTCATCCAGGCGATACGGTCCGGGAAGCCGGCATCCGCTATGTTTTTCCAGGCGACATCATGGAATTTTTTGGAGCGCCAGTTCGTGCCCATTCCGTCAATGCTGACAACAATGAAACCTAAATTCGCAAAGGTTTGATTTCTCACACTCTGTCCAGCGTTCCAGACTTTTGCAACAAACGCACCATGAGGTCCTGCATAGATGTTTTCTATGACAGGATACCTCTTGCCAGGAACAAAAGATCGCGGACGATAGAAGATGCCATAAATGTCCGTCTCGCCATCACGCCCCTTTGCCACAAAACGTTCGGGCAATGGGTAATCACTGTTGGGCGCCCTATTCTCGAGTAACATGCAGACCCGCTTTCCTGTCTCACGTTCTCGCAGTTCAAACTGATACGGCAAGTCTACGCGCGACCATGTGTCGAGGAAATACTTCTTTTCGGGTGAAAGCTGAACCGTATGGCAACCATCTCCTTCTGTGAGTATCTTAAAATGTGAACCGTCCAAATTGATCGAGCAGTAATGGAGATAATAGGGATCTTGTCCTTTGATTACTCCGGAGGCATAAAAATAGAGTTTGTTCGCATCCCAGTCGACTTCTTCAACATTTCGGACGACCCACTCACCCTTCGTCACCTGATTCTTGACCTTGCCTGTTTTGCCATCGTACAGGTAGAGATGATTCCAGCCATCACGCTCAGACATCCAGAGATACTCATCGGCATCAGGATTGCGGTTGATATACTCCTTACTCGAATAACAGAAGAACGTGGGAGGCACTTCATCAATGACTGTGCGCGTAGTGCCATTCGTTCCTAGCTCGACAAGCCGTGCCACCTGATGTCCACGCTGATTGTAAAGGAAGCGGAATGCTGAACTGTCAGGGGTCCATTCGCAGTGGTTAATACCCCATGGGTTTGAATACAGCGCATCCGACACCTGTAGTTGTTTTCCTTCCGCAGTAAACAGGCAAGGACGCAAGCGCTGGATCTCGTCACCAGGTTTTAAATAATCAACGGTGATTACCTCGGGCTGCGTTTTATTCTTCGGCACAGAATTGATGACGGTCAGCTTGCGATCTCCACCGGGACGCTCGCGCATGACCATGACATGCTTCAAGTCGGGCGACCATTCAACATGGTTGATGTAACCATTGGCCTGGGTCCCATCCGACGTAATCTGTCTCTTTACGTCATCTGCTTTGTTTTTGAAATAAACATTGTGATCTTGGATGATCACCTCAATAAATGATTGCCGGGCTGGTTGCTTGTTATGTTTCTGGTGACCCGCCTCGCGAGGACGTGCCTTCAATTTCTTATCGGAGACCACAATTTGCGTTACCCCCTCTTGCATGCGATAAGCGGCCCAGTCTTCTTTGCCTGCGCAGAAAAGAAACACATGGCCTGCGAAGGTCGATTGATTAATCAACCCGCCGGGTTTCATCGATCCATAAGGTTTTCGCTTGCCGTTCGAATCCACCCAGAAGAGGTTCAAATCCTTATCAGAGGCGTTTTTAAAGGTCACGGACACGCGCACATCGGATGAACTATAACTTTTGCCGAGCGTCGTCATCTCAGGGCCTGCGCCGATCTCTGATTCGGAACATGCGTTTACCTTGCCTGTTGAGGCATCGAATTTCATCCGGACCGATTTCCCGTTCTTCGCTGGCATCTGGAAGAATCCCGTGGATGGAGACTCCCATTCCAGTTGCAATTCCGCCTGGAAAGCTAAAGGCTTTGGGATTTCAGCAGCTTTACGTGCACTTTCGTATCGTTCCGTAAAACTCGTATCAGCGTAAATCGGTATTCCTAAAAAGGCAATGACCGCGATCATTCCGGCAAGAGACACTATAGTTTTCATGATTAATTGTTCAAAGTGTATCATGTACCCCCTGTGAAAGTAAATGCACGGAGTGCTCAATTGCTAGTACATTTTGCTCATCTGCCGGGCATAGATGTGAAGAAGTTTCATCCGGAAGATATTGGCTCAGCAATGTTGCGCAAAAATATTCACCTCAAAGAACACAGAGAACGCAGAGATTATTTGACTCTTGACTCCCGCTCTGGGATGAGCGACGCCTTTGCGCTTTGTAGAATGTATGTTTCAGAAATCCGAAACAACCATTTGATATTCCGACTCTACTTTTGGTATCATATCACCACGTTTAACTTAAGGAATAATAGATGTGAGCGTATCATATAAGAAATTGCGTAAGCTGCTTATCGACAAAGAAATGACTCGTACCGACTTACGTTTAGCGGTCGGAGCATCTACTTCTACGTTTGCTAAGCTCTCCAAGGGGGAATTCATCTCCGGGGATCTCATGGCTCGTATTTGCAAGGCCCTTAACTGTAATGTTGGGGACATGATGGACATCGTACTCGAAGATAAAGAAAATGTTAGAGAGGTGGCCGAAAGGCGTCGTCAAGGGCTACCACAGAATAAAACGATGGCGAGGTAATTACGATGAGTTGGAGAACGTTAAGAGCATATCTGAATCCTGAAAATTGGGGAACGGAAGATCTCCGCACTGAAAAGTTGAGCATCTTTAACGAAGCTAGGCGTAGGATGAATGGTTTTCATCCGGCTCCTGCTAGCGCCGTGAATAACGATGCACCGATTCAGGTGATAGACTTCTTTTCTGGGGCGGGCGGTACAAGCCAGGGCTTTGCATCGATCAATGCTTTGTTCCCATTTTTCAAGATGCTTGGTGGATGCGATATCAATCGCGTGTCGGCAGAGACGTATAGTGCAAATTACGGAACGCCTGTTTTTAACGATGACATTAAAAATCTAGCGTACCAACGCGGCGCTTTGAAGCGAAAGTTACGTGATCTGGGCTATGACAGAAATAGGCCGACGATACTTGTGGGATGTGCTCCCTGCCAAGGATTCTCATCCCATCGAAAAAAAGATTGGGGGCAAGAGGAGGATCAGCGCAACAATCTTGTGATGGCATTCATGGAAGTTGTGCGTCAGATAAATCCAATTGCAATTGTCATGGAAAATGTCCCAGAGTTCCTGTCGAATAGATACTGGAATCATTTCGCTGCGGCCAATGCAACAATGGAGGGGCTTGGCTATACGGTCAAGTCGAATATTTACAATACGGCAGAATTCGGCGTTCCTCAGGAGCGATTCCGTTCAATCGTTCTTGCCATGCACAAAGATTTTATTCTGCCGTCAGGTATCTTGAATAAAGAGGATTTCAGAACTGTAAGGGATGCTATTGGAGATCTCCCGGATGTAGCCGCAGGTGTCGTATGCCCGAATGATCAAATGCATAGATCTGCCAGTCATAAAGCAGAGACGATAAATGTGATTCGGCAGGTTCCTCACGATGGTGGAAGTCGCCCGGCTGGGGTTGGTCCAAAATGTCTAGATAAAACAAAAGGGTTCAGTGACGTCTATGGTCGGTTATATTGGGATCGTCCTTCGATTACGATCACACATTATGCGCGTAACCCAGCAAGCGGACGGTATTCGCACCCCGAACAGGATCGCGGATTAACTGCTCGCGAGGCGGCAAGATTACAGAGTTTCCCTGATGGGTTTAGCTTTACGGGCAAGATGGACGATATCTATCGCCAAATCGGAGAGGCAGTTCCTCCGCTTCTTGCTACTGGTGTCGTTACAAATCTTCTGGTAGAAATTATCTCGCGGGAGCCAACACAAGCAGAATTGGATCGGAGTCCAGCGTCAATAATAGAGCCGGTTAGTAGCTCCTACTCAAGCGTAATTGCGGGAATCAAAATGGCGCGAAGGAGGATCGAGTGACGAAGTTGAAATGCGTAGACGCTTTTTGTGGTGCAGGTGGACTTGGCTTGGGTTTGAAACGCGCAGGCTTTGATATCTTACTGAGTTTTGATATTGATAACGAATGCATTGAAACGATTAGCAAGAACAAGAAATATTTTGGCCATAAAGCAGAACAGGCAGATATTACCAATATGCTGAACGGTGCGCTTTTGAAGAAATGTCGTATTAAGCGCGGTGAACTTGATCTTCTTGCGGGAGGACCTCCTTGCCAAGGATTCTCGATTCAACGGATTGGTGAGGACAAGGACATTCGGAACCAGCTTGTGTTGAAATATGAAAAACTAATTGAGGAACTCTATCCAAAGTGTTTCGTGATGGAGAATGTTTCTGGCATAGCAGGTAAGCGAGGGAAGCCAATTCTTAATCAGCTGATTAGCAGTGCGGAGAATACGGGGTACGTTGTTTCTTTGAAAATGTTGAACGCGCAGGACTACGGCGTTCCACAACGAAGAAAGCGATACTTCATTGTCGGTGTTCGGCGGGATCTAGGCGTAAAGTTTGAATATCCCCAAACTTCCAAAATTGTCCGAACTGTTCGCGATACCATTGGCAACCTGCCAGTTCCCCGGGAAGATGGAACTGATCATCCTCAGATTTCGTTTCATAGGCGCGATAAACTCTCTAAGAAGAATCTCGAGCGAATAAACGCAATAACCGAGGGACAGGGGCGTGATGCTCTTCCGAAGAAGCTGCTGGCCAAATGTCATCAGGTTTCTAGCTCGGTTATCGGGCATCGCAACGTGTATGGTAGAATGGCATGGGACGATGTTGCTCCGACTATCACAGCACGCTTCGATAGTTTTACTCGCGGTCAATTTGGTCACCCATATCAGCCAAGGACGATTTCACTTCGCGAGGGCGCGTTGCTTCAGACCTTCCCTATGGATTTTATATTCACCGGCAATAAAGTTGATGTGGCTCGGCAGATCGGGAATGCTGTTCCTCCTGTTCTTGCTGAAAAAGTCGGCCAGAGCATAATAAAGTGTCTTACGGAAAAGTGGTGCTGATATGAAATACGACGATATAATCGCTAAATATCTTAAGGATCTTCAGTCTGAATACAAGCAGGCCAAGAAGAATAAGCAGCATACGGACGAGTTGTCTTTTCGACCGATTCTTCATGAACTGTTCAAAGAGCTATCCAAATTCTATACCCCGATGAATACTCATTCGATTGTTTTGGAACCGCGAAATCAGAACAAGGTCGGTCGTCCTGATTGGCTTATACAAGATTCCAAAAGTCTAGCTGTTTACGGGTACATCGAAGCCAAGGGTATTGCACCAAAAGCGTTCGATATTGAGAATCATCAAGAGCAAGTTGATCGCTATCGTTCGCTCGGACACAGGCTCGTTATTACTGATGGATTAGATTTTCTTTTTTGTGATCCTGACAAGAGTGAGCCAGAGGTCGTTTCTCTAATTGATAAGAAATATCTTGAGAGTGGTGTCTGGTGGCAGCTTAAGTTCAACGACCGTTTTGATTTTATCATGCGAGCTATGTTTTCTAAGCCGCGTGCCAGGACTTACGATGAAAATACACTTGTCGAGCATGTAGCTGTCCGTACTAAATATCTCGCTGAGGAGTTGAAGAAATATGCTTCGATGTCCGAAGATGAGGCCGTGAAGAACAAAGCGGAAAAGGCGGCTGTGAAGTTCATTGTGGCATTAAGGGACGTTGCCTGTAATAATTCCGATTCTAGACTGCGCACGCCAGAGGCACTTTCTGCCTTCATATCACAGATTGTGATGTTTACCCTTCTTTACGCTCATCGTGTCACATGTAAGAATGAGGATGCTCCGATTACGAAAGAAAATAGGATTCGTGATTTTGTCGCGAATCTTTCAGGTAAGGATAAGAATCTGAAACCGTTCGCGGAGATGATGAATTTTGTCGCGACGCACAAAGAGTCCGATATTATTTCAACTTGGACGGAGGAGTGTATTAGCTTCCTTTCTTTTGTAAAGTTGAGTGGCGAAGCCAGAAAGAATCCCAATTATCACAAGCTCTTCGAGAAGTTTCTTGCTGAGTATAATGCTCAGATGCGATTTGATTTTGGAGCTTATTATACTCCAGAAATGCTTGCAAATTATACTGTCCGGTTGACAGAATACATTGTTAAGATGGAGCTGGGCGCTGATGTTTATGCCGACCAGAATACGATTATAGATCCATGCTGTGGAACTGGTTCGTTTCTTGAGGAGTTCATAAAGAACAATCCTAAGGGAAAGCAGTACACTCTTTGCGGATTTGAAATCTTACCCGCCCCTTATATGCTGGCAAATTATCGTATTGCCGTGGTCGAGAAGGAAATTGGCGGTGGCCCGCGCAAGGTTAACATTGTTCTTGCAAATACTCTTCACAATTGTGTTTCTACTGGGAAAGCCAATGACTCGACCATTGAAGGCGCTGAATTAAATCGTGCGCGTTCGCTTTCTGGAAAGCCGCTTCAGCTCATTATCGGAAATCCTCCGTGCTCTGATACTTTGCGTGTGGATGACGGTGATGAATATTCGATGATCAACACGTTGATGGAGGACTTCAGACCGCCGGCAACGGAACGTCGTGGCCGGCAGAACACCCAAAAGCAGATAAATAATCCATTCATGCAGTTTATGCGTTGGAGTTGCGAGAAACTCCTCACGAGTAAGACGGATTCGGCTATAGCGTTTGTCGTCCCATTATCCTTCTTGGAGGCCGAATCATATAAGTATGCCAGACGGTATCTTTCCGAAAAGTTCTCCTCCATCTGGGCGGTGTCTGTCGATTCGGACGCGCGAACAGGCATCCGCTCAAACAGCTTGTTCCATACGATGCAGGGACGTGCTGTCATCATCGCCACCAGGCGAGGAGATGCAAACAACAAGACCACAGACTTCCATTATGCGGATTTATCGCGTCTTGATAGTGCTGAGAAAGAAGCGGCCCTTAAAGAACCGATTTTGAAATGTGTAAATAGGTTCTCAAAGTTTAAACTGCGTGACGATCTCTTTTCATTTGTCCCGGTGAAGCCGTTTGACGAATCATTCTACGCGAAGTTCTGGCTGGTCAGTTCTGATGGAAACGGCAAGGCTGTGTTTAAGCAGCACTGCTCAGGCGTAAAACTGGCACCAACAGCACTCTTCACACATGTGAGTAAGGGGGCTTTGAAAAGGCGCAGCAAAGATATCGCCGAGAAAGGTGTCATAGGTTCTTTTGAATGGTTTCAGAAACAGGACAAGCCTCCACACGAAGAAAAGATTGAGGCATTTCAGAATGCATTCAAAGCGAACAAATATAGTGGACAGATAGATAGCATTTTGGAGAAGAATATTCGTCCGTACGTGTTCCGCCCGTTCGTCTACTCGAACGTTCTGATGTGGCGAGAACTGCTTGATGAGTATGCGAGGATTGGTGGTGGCGGTACAAGGTTGCGGCCAGAATTGTTGAAAACCTTCTTCGATGGATCGGCATTGGGCTTTGCTATGGCACATGCTCCAAAAGACCTAAATCCAACATTGAGCCAGTTCGTTTCCTTCTGCTGGGATCTGCCTGACAACGATATGTGCACTCGCGGCAATTCGCACATATACTTGAATAAGTACTATTCTAAATTGGAAGACAAGGTTGTTTCGAATATTGACCCAGACCTTTTATCCTCGGTGGAATCGCTGCTGAAATGCGGTGAAGACGAGGCTTTAAAACAGCTCATATACTATACATATGCTATCTTGTGTTCACAGGTTTATCTCGATGAATTTGAGGGCGCTCTCTTTACTACTAATCAGTCGGATCACAGGGCTCGCATACCTTTTTCTTCGGATAAGAAGCTTTTCAGATTAATGGCGGGGTTAGGCGAAGAACTTGCAAAGCTTGAGGCCCCCGATCAACAGGCGGGGAATGTGCTGAAGCTGAATTATTCGGCAATAGCCAAGAAATTGCCAGAAGACTTTAAGATGAGTGCATCGGCTTCTCATTTTGACGAGGAGAATGAATTACTATATCTTTCGGACGGGGATACGGAAATCAAGATACCCTGTCCATTGGCGATTCAGCGATTGAACATCTCTGGCTATGCTGTTTTAAAGGCTGCGTGGTTGAAGTTCAATTCATACAATTTTACTCATACGGACTTCGGCGAGGACGAGTTGAGAAAATTGTTGGATTTGATTAATGTCCTAGCCGTGCGGCAGCAGACGATTGCCAAAATAGATGTAGCAATGTCCAAGATTTTTGCAAGTGGTTCACTTATTGAACCGACGCCACCTGACGGCAGTCCGGGTAGAGGAAATTGTTCAAGCAGGAAGAATGCTTCTGGGGGAACGACTGGATCGTTGATTCAGCACGTCCCTGCTGGAATGAAATTTGTCGATTACCTTCCCCACTACACAATCGAAGCGGCCTGCGGCAAATTCGGTCAAGACAAAGCAATCGATATGGACGGATGGATTAAGGTCCAAGCTGGCAGAAAGTTAAACAAGTCAATGTTTATCGTGAGTGCGTGTGGACATTCGATGGAGCCGATGATCGCCGATGGTGAGTTGTGCGTCTTTAAGAAGACAAAGGCTGTCTCGCGAAACGGCCAGATCGTTTTGGCCATGCACGATGAATTCCACGACGGCGAGACGGGCGGGGCCTATTCCATTAAACAGTTTATGTGCACAAAGGGCGTAAATCCAGATTCCGGCAAGGTCGAGAATGTGTCCATCGTTTTGAAGCCGATCAACAAAGCTTACGATGATATTGAGTTGAAGAACGAAGGTGATGACAGTATGGATTATCGGATTGTTGGCGAGCACCTGTTCTCCATAGATCGTTAACCGACAAAGACAAAGGGGTCGTGATGCCACGAGAGGCCGAGAGGTCGTAGAAAAATTCAACAATTGAGGTCATTTCTTCTTTTCTACAAGGATTCTGAGTGTCTTTCGGTATGCACTGGCGAGATCTTTATCCGCTGGCAGCATCTTCCTCATGCGCATAGCAACCTGCGAAACAGTTATCACGTGTATCACCATGCCAGTGAGTATACTTTTTATGTCGCTCGTCTTGAGCTTCTCTTATTTCACAACAGAATAAATCTGAAAATAATCAATTTCACCATCGAAACATTTTCCGGATTCATTTCGACCCAATTTGCAATGATCAGCCAAGACCATTTCTGGCGTGAACACAAAGTCCGGTTTTGTATCAACAACTTTCCCGTCAACCTTCATAACCGCGGTCTTGTCTGCAATGGTGACCTCGATGTCCATCCATTTGCCCTTTTCAAGTACAGGCCCCACCAATACCTTAAAGGTCTTGCCCAACGAGATGACAAAGCAAAGCCTGCCATCGCGAACTTCTCCCAGACGCACGGCATCACCGGTCGTGCTGTTTGCAAAGTCCAGGATCGGCCCATTGCCATTTGCATTGGACTTCACGCGCACCTTATAGGTCACGTTCTGAAAATCTGCCACGTCCTTGGGTAATTCGACAAAAGCTTTGCTGCCATCCAGAACAAGCGAACCATTATTCATCTTGGCGCCTTGACACAGGTAGCCCCAGGTTACGCCAAAGTCATCGACCGCCATCCAGGGATGCGGCGTATTAAACTGCATGTCCAGATAGAGGCCACCAAAATCATTGGTCACTTCGCCTGCGTTCTGTCCGACACCCCAGCTCCAGGTAAACCACTTGCCACCTGAAACCTTGTTAGCCTTTGCATACATACCGTCAATCATGGGGGAACCTTTGTTCTCGCCAAAGCTTGCAGCCATCCCCTTCACAACCGTCTGATCCTGACAGAAGTTGGTCTCTTGATGCCCATTCTCAAGAACCTTTGCCTGATCACGGATCTGGGCACGATTCGAGATTTTAGCATGCCCCCTCACGCGTGCATCACCGGACACAACTGCATCACGTTCGACTAATGCATGGCCACTCACCACGGCCCGATCTTGAACCGTTGCATTATTGATCACCGCATAATCAAGGATACGTGCTTGACCAAGAACTTTTGAGTGCCCAAGAACAACCGAGTCTTTACCGACATACGCTGTCCCGTCAACCTTTGCTGATTTCGCGACAAAACCTCCGCCATTCGGATGCGGCGCACCCTCCATATTTGCGGGCTTTTCAAAAAGCTTCGGCTGTGCAGGTTCACATCCGCTTAACTGGACTTTGAAGGGAAAGGGTTCATACTCAAAGGAGCGGAAATCACCCACCATACTAAGCGTCATGATATTGGTTGGAATTGCAGCAACAACCAGATACAGTTCCTTTGCCCCCTCAGGAATGGCGAAACGCAGTTTTTTGTCAGCACCCCCAATCTCGCTGTACGTTGGCTTTTTCTCTGCATCAACGCTGACCAATCCAAAACGCCAATCACCTCCGCGAGCCGGATTGACATACCCCGTCAAGACCACGGAGACGCTCTTCGAGTTGGGCTTCAGGAGCAACGGACAAATGTTCCATCCGAGTTGCAGGGGCGCCTGCGCACGCGACACACGAAAGGTTCCCTCTTCATAGGGGACAGGCTGCAGATAGGCGTATGCAAAACGCTTGATATCGGCCTTGTCCCGCTCTGCATCCTTCAGATAACGATTCTCCTTGGATACAACACCGTCATTGCCAAACGGTGTATTGCCAGGTTCGCCACGCGGCACCTCCGCAAAGATCTTGTAATCCCATGTCACATTGCGCATGGCCATCTTAATATACTCCTGCGCAAGGGATGTTTCCTTATAAGGATTCAAACGGGAGAAGGTTAGGAAGGGATAGGGATTCTTTTCCTTCTCGCCTCTCGTCCCAATGGCGCCATCATACCAGAGCCTCGAAATAAACATGGGACCAAATTCGGGTGCTTGCGCCAAATGTTCAAAGAAGAGACGGTCATGATAGAAGTCTCGTCCATTCGCCGGAGGGAAGCAGGAAACGCGCGTCACACAGGAGGGCGGCATCGTCTGATAAATACCGTTGTAGGTCTGCGGGAAATTGGCATGCGCCTCCCAGAAATTACCTTGAATGCCGCCGCCTGTCTGCGCCTGCAAGCCATGAACCAGCTCATGTGGATTCAGATGGCCAGCAAATTGGCAAGCCCAACCGAAATCATCATTGCATCCCATCCAGCTTCCATCCGTATCCTGGATCGCATGGGTGTACTTGATGCCATCCCCTCGCTTTTCTGGACGACGCGACACATGCGAACTGCGCATCGCGAGACGTTCTGTATAGGTTTTCAACAGCATCTCGCCCCAGACATACATCCCGGGCAGGCGTTCCTTATAGCCCTTCAACTCGTTCGGCTTATCTTTCCATTGATCAATACGTTTCTTGTCAACCCCATGACGGAAGCTACCTTTTGTCTCTCTGAACATAAATTTATCTGCATCTTTATCAGGAGCATACCAGTCATGTAGATCCGTCCCGAGCATGACACCGCCTGTATGGTTGTGGATTACCTGTTCGTCCGTCATGGGCTTATCATGCAAACGGAAAGCAATCAGTTCGCCTTTAAATGAGGGGGCGAGTTCAGACGCGCCACCCAGTACAGGCACGTGTCCGGATTGAATCGCAAATTGACGCCCCTTACTGCCCAGTTTCTTACCATTGAGATACCATGTCTCAGCAATTTCAGAAGTGACCAGCACCAGATGGACAGGATCGGCTGACGGCTTAAAGCCCTCCAGAATCTTGATGGTGCCTGATGACGTTTTCCCGTCAGGCGATTGCCAGCCAAGAATCACATCTCCCTTTGATCCCTGTTCGCAAATAAACCACACTTCAATCGAGTAGTTTGCCTTGCCGGTGAGGGACTCCGCAATCGCAAAGTTCCCCTTGATCGTCTGCTTGCCATTGAACTGTGCCACTTGCATCGCGCCACGCTTAGCGGCATGCGGATAGCGGGCATCGCGTGTCTGCCAGGGGACATCAAAGCCGAAGTTGCCGAAGTTCCCGCCAACAGGCGCGAACTTATTTCCTCCTGAATAACCGCAGTTATACCAGTTCAGGATCGTATCCTTTTCATACGTGCGTGACATCATAAACTGCGTATGCAAGTCAATCGAAAGGCGTCCGGCAACGGCCATATTGCCAATCGCTTCGCCCGTGACAAGCGACACCTGCTTTTCAATCTTCGCAAACGACAGTCCAGCTATCAGGACTGTAACTGCAAACATCATTTTGTTCATCATTCCCCCAATTTATTCCATCTTGTTCGAACGATAGGTACGAAGGCCAAATACCGCACCAATCTCGCTCCCACCTGTAGCCTCAAAACGAACCGTAACCTTCTTTTTTCCATTGACCAACTCAGGTGGCAACGAATAGGAGACATCAAAGAATTTCAATCCTTCTCGTCCAAGAATGATCTGATCCCCAAGTTTGACTCCATCTGCAGAAATGCTAAACGTGCGTTTCCGCCATTCATCCTTGTAATAGGTGACGATAAGCGTCATAGGATCCTTCTCATCTACAGGCATGTCAAAAGAGAACCATTTCTTGCCTCTCCTGCACGCACGGCCCGCGACACGGTCTGCCCAGGTCTCTTCACCTTGCTGGTTGTAGTCGCGCTCCGTCTGCATCTCTCCAGGCTGCGCAAAGCCAATTGTTGCAGCAACCAGTTTCGCGACACTCTTCTGCTCAGCAACATACTGCTCTTCCTGCACGTTCCACTCTGCCTTGGTGAAGAAGTCCCAGTAAATCCCATAGGTGCGATGCTGCAAGAGATAGAACGGCTTAAAGGTCACATCACGCTTTTGTCCCACCCCTTCGGTCTTAAAGGTTCCAAGCGGTTCGTCCGTTACTGGCTTAAACCAGTCTCCAACCGCATGCTTGTTGTCGGTCACCATGACTGGTACGGCTCCAGGCTTCCATGACTCAAATTTGTTCTCCTCGCCAAGGTCGCCTGCCATCACCAGCGGACCCCACATCACGGCTGCGCGATTCGGATTGTCCGGGGTCGTTTCCAGACGCAAGGTCTTCGGCAGGGTCACCTCAACACCATCGCCATCTTTCCAGACGCGATTAATCTTCACCCAGTGATCGACCACCTCTGACGAACTGGATTGGTCATTGATCTTCACATTAAATCCATCCCCGGCCCATTTAGGCTTACGGAATGTAAAAGTAAAGGTCTTGGGTTTGTCCATATTGAACGTGAATCGAACCTTCTCGCCGATTGGAAAATCGGTCTTCTGCTCAATCGTTATTCCATTCGTTTTCCAGAGTGCTTTTGAGTCGGCATAAATAGTCACGATCAACTGGCCTTCCGAGACATAATAGATCCCGTCGCCATGCAAGGCATGGCTTTCCATGCCGCTCCCCACGCAGCAGGTGAACGAGTGGAACATGTCCCCATACTCACGTTGCACACCACGCCCGACAGGTACCATATAAGAGGTTTGCCCGGTCTTGAGCGAGATCGAAGAAAGAATGTGGTTATAGAGCGCACGCTCATGAAAATCAGCATAGACCGCATTCGGTTTCAGCATAAAGAGACGACGCGTCATCTTGAGCATGTTGTACACGTTGCAGGTTTCGCAGGTGCGACCATCCACGCGGTCATTCAGTTTGTCCGGTTCGCCAAAGTATTCATCCTTTCCATGTCCGCCCGTCGCATACGAGTGATGTAATGCGAC
>JBAXCC010000080.1:0-13835 GCA_037141675.1 bacterium
ACGGCGGCTGTACCCAGCCGAAAGAAAATCAACCCATTTCGCGGAGATTCGTGGGTAAAAAATTGAAGTTATAGACACGTTCCAAATAATTCGGAACTGCGACCGAAGGACTCTTCATGAGATTTTGCCCCTTGCTCGTCAAGTAATCGCCGTGTATACTTACCCCCAAACGATGAAACCATTTTTCAAAACAGGGTTGCTATTTTTTGCGGTAATAAGCCCGTTCACGCTCTGGGCAGCGGTCTCCACCGACATACTCGAAGATTGGCGCGGGCAATATCTCGAACTGGAAACAGGGGTTAAGAATCGGACAAAGAACCAGGGGCCTGAAGACCAGATGTTCGACCGGAACGCAATGATCCTGGAGTCCGACCGGACCCCGATCGATATCGTTGTTCGACGTGCCAAGGCACTGCTGGCGCATACGCGGACCTTGAAGGGCGCTCCTGATCTTCGTGAACTGGGAGCTCAGCTCGAAAAACGCATACAGGATATTCCCGGCACGGAACTGGATCGCGAAGCCGCGATGAAGCGCTTTGTCGAAATCAAAACCATTATTCGCGAGGCTATGCTGGCTGATCCGCGGCTTGACTTTGACAGCTTACTTTTTGTTGAACGTAAATGTGTTGGGCCGGGAAACTACGTGGGCGGGCACATGACAACAGCATCGTTCGGGCAGACGCAACTCTATGGAGGCGGGCTTTATGTTGTTTCCGGCATCAAGACGGACAAGCCTGTTGTCCGGAATCTCCTTGAACATTCGGTTATTGAAAAGGGAATCGGCAAGGGCGAAAAACTTAACGGCGGCGCATTCATGTCGCCGGAGTTGTCTTTCGATGGAAAGGAAATCCTCTTCAGCTATGCGAAACCAGCCTATGACAGCACCAAGAGGAAGTGGGAATATACCGAAGAAAACAGCTTCCACATCTTCAAGGTGAATGCTGACGGTTCAGGACTCGTCCAGCTTACCCAAGGGAACTACAACGACTTTGATCCGTGCTTTCTTCCGTGTGGACGAATCGCGTTCATCTCTACCCGGCTTGGCAATCGTGGCAAGGGCTGGATATACTCGCGATGCTTTGTAGATGGTTCGCCTGCCCAGTTCTTTCTCAATTCCATGAAGGCGGATGGCACTGATATTATTAATCTCAGTTATCACGAGACCGACGAGTGGCAACCGAGCGTCAATAATGACGGGATGATTGTCTACACCCGCTGGGATTATGTGGACAGAAACTCAAACGCAGCCCAGCACCTCTGGACCTGTTTTCCGGACGGCAGAGATCCGCGTGCGCCGCACGGCAATTATGTCCACCCCTACACGACCATGGAAGGCTCAAACTTTGGTCCAGGAGTCTTTACGACCCGGCCTGACTGCGAATGGCATATCCGGGCCATTCCCAAGTCCGGAGATTATTCCGGATCATCCAAGTATATCGCAACCGCGGGCCCGCATCATGGCGAACCGTTTGGCGCACTAGTCCTGATTGACACCAGCATCGAAGACGACGCACTGATGTCGCAAGTCAAGCGAATCACTCCGAACAAGTTTCCGGAATCTGAGATCAGCGCCAAGGAATCGTGGGAATACGGGACACCGTGGCCATTGAGCGAGGACTTCTATATTGCCAACTGCCGGGCAGGCATTTGCATCCTTGACCGCTTTGGGAACCGTGAATTAATCTGCAAGACACAAAACCAATCCTTGCGGGCTATTGATCCGATTCCGCTGAAGGCGCGACCGAACCCACCGGTCATCCCGATCAAAACCTGGCAAGGTGAGAGAGCTTCCAACAAAGCGCCAGCGGCCACGGTTGCCGTGATGAATGCCTATGTCACGGATCTTCCGTATCCTGAGGGAACAGAGCTGAAGGAACTTCGGATCATCCAGTATTTCCCGAAATCAACAGCGCGTCTTTTTGACCCCACAATCGGTTATGCAGAACAAAGCCTTGCCAGGATGGCGCTCGGCACAGTGCCGGTCGAGAAAGATGGCAGCGTCTACTTTGAAGCACCTGTGGGGAAAACCGTCAGCTTCCAACTCATCGATCAGAACGGGATAGCCGTACAGGGTATGAGGTCCGCAACTTACATCCATCCGGGGGAACAGCTCACCTGCCACGGCTGTCATGAGTCAAAACTGAAAGCGCAGCCCATCAAAGCCGCTCCTGTTGCGATGCAGCGACAACCCTCAAAAATGAAGCCGGAAGTTGGCGGACTTGAACCCATTAATTTTCATCGGCTGGTCAAGCCTGTCCTGCAAAGTAGATGCGTGACCTGCCATCAGGAGAAGAAGAAGGGGCCCGACATGAGTTACGGGAGTCTGAAGGACTATGCATTCTTCCTTGTGGGCGGCAAACCGGCCTCCGGCCACTGGCTGACCATACCCAAGCATGGCGGTTCCAGAAGTGTTCCAGGCAAACATGGCGCGTATGGTGCAACGCTATTAAAACATCTGGACAAATCGCATTGCAAAGTTGACCTTACAAGCGAAGAGCGCCGCCGTATAACACTGTGGCTTGACTGCAACTCGAACGAACTCGGCGCTTACGCAGACGAAGATGTACAGCGCAAGGGAGGCCTTGTTTGGCCCGAACTTGACCTGGATCTGACGAATCTGCTGGGCGTTGAAAAGGGCGCGCCAGCGACTGTGAATGAGTAAAAATATTTTTTTGTAAATAAGCGCAGGGTCTGCTATAGTTAATGCGTTTTATAAATACGAGACTTACTCATTATTAAAAAGGACACACTCATGAACAAGCTTCTTTTCGCAACCCTGCTCACAACCCTTAGCTTCTCGATGCTCATGGCAAAAGAGCCGCCACCCGAGACAGACATGAAGCCCATCTTCAACGGAAAAGATTTAACCGGATGGGATGGCGATCCTAAATTTTGGAGTGTCAAAGATGGTGCCATCCGTGGTGAAACAACCAAAGAGAATCCGGCAAAGGGCAACACCTTCCTCGTATGGAAAGCTGGCGAAACCAAAGATTTTGAATTGCGCCTCTCCTATCGCTGCTCCACGGCTAACAATTCAGGCATCCAGTATCGTTCAAAGCCAGTCGGGGACACAGCACCTACGAAATGGCAGATGAAGGGCTATCAGCATGAGCTGAGAAATTCCGATGGACTTCCCAATGTTCCGGGATTCATTTATGACGAAAAAGGCAAGCGCGGACGCATCTGCCTGGCTGGTGAAAAGGCAATCTGGAAGAAAGGCGAACCCAAGAAGACTGTTCTCGAAACAATCGTTGACCAGGAAGCTTTCAAGAAGATCATGAAGGTCGACAATTGGAACGATATCGTGATCATCGCCAAGGGAAACAAAATCCAGCATTACTTAAACGGCTCGCTCATCCTCGACTTCACAGACGAGCATGAAAATGCATTCTTTGACGGAACCATGGCTATTCAACTTCACGCAGGGGCAGCGATGTGGACAGAGGTCAAAAATATCCGCATCAAAGAATTGAAGTAGTCAAAGCGTGTTGCAAGACGCGGGCTTGGCTTTAACTTCAAAAGTTTTCCCCACTAAACACACGAAAAGCACGAAAAAAATGGTATTCCTCTGTGTCCTCTGTGCCTCTGTGAGAAAAAGTTACCAGTCAGTTTATTACCGGTCCCCCCGGGCCGCGGTCTTGCCTATAACTTGAGCGTTAAGAGTTGGGCGTTGAGCGTTAAGAGTTTAAACTTTTAACTCTCAACGTTTAACTTTTAACTCTTAATTTTAAACTATTTCCAATTCCTTTTATTCGGATGTACAAAAAAACAAGTATTAAGAACACTGGGAGTCCTCACGTATGAACAAGAGAGTCTTTGTATCGTTGGCCTTCTTTTGCGTTGCCATCACGAGCTTCGCCTTACCACGGCCACGCAACATCGTCATGATTCTTGCGGATGATTTGGGCTGGGGCGATATCTCGTGTTATGGCGCGAAGGCTGTTGCAACACCCCATTGCGACCGGCTTGCAAAAGAGGGCATACGTTTTTTAGACGGACACTCCTCTGCTGCGACCTGCACCCCTACCCGCTATGCGTTCATGACCGGCGAATACGCATGGCGTAAAGCTGGAACAGGTATTGCCACAGGTGATGCGGCCTTACTCATCAACCCAGAACGTGCCTCCATTGCATCCATGCTGAAAAAAGCAGGTTACACAACAGGCTCCATTGGCAAATGGCATTTGGGCCTCGGCCCCGGACCAGGCAAGACAGACTGGAACAAGGAGATTGTTCCAGGGCCGCGTGAAATCGGCTTCGACTACTCCTTCCTGATTCCTGCCACAGGCGATCGCACACCCTGCGTATTTGTCGAGAATCAACGCGTGGTCGGTTTTGATCCGGCAGACCCTATTGAAGTCAGCTATAAACTGGCCGAGCCAAATTATCCAGGCGAATTAGATGGCCGCGCAAACCGCGATCAACTGAAACTCGACTGGGATCACGGACATCACTTTGCGGTTGTGAATGGCATTGGCCGTATCGGTTACATGAAAGGCGGCAAAAAGGCCCGTTGGGTCGATGAGGATATTGCCGATACACTCGCTGCAAAGGGTGCAGCCTTTATTGCAAGCAACAAAGATAAACCCTTCTTCCTCTACTTTGCAACGCACGACATCCACGTCCCGCGCGTTCCGAATCCACGCTTTGTGGGTAAGACAGGCATGGGCGCGCGAGGCGACGCCATTGTTCAGTTCGACTTCCAGGTGGGTGCGATTCTCGATGCGCTTGACAAGAATGGTCTGACAGAAGATACCCTTGTTATTTTGAGCAGCGACAACGGCCCTGTGCTCAACGATGGATACAAAGATTTGGCTGTTGAAAAGCTGGGCGAGCATCGTCCGTCATCCGATTGGCGCGGCCACAAATATAGCTCGTATGAAGCCGGCACGCGCGTCCCCTACATCGTCCGTTGGCCCAAGCAAATCAAAGCTGGTGGAGAGAGCAAGTCACTCGTCTGCCTGATCGACAGCTTTGCCACGTTTGCCGCGCTGACGGGGCAGAAGCTTGCGCAGGAAGATGCGCCGGACAGCTTTGATGTCTCTGCCGCACTTCTCGATCCAACGGCTAAGGGTCGTGAAACCGTGATTGTCCAAGATCCCGGCATATCATTACGCTCCAGCAACTGGAAATATATTCCCCCAAAAATGGGGAAAAATGTGCCGAAAGGTTCGGAATCTGGATTGGTGGGTACTCCTGACGCAATCAGGCTAGGCCCTAGTGGCGACAATGGCGCATGCCAAGCACCTCAACTCTACAATCTTAATGACGATGCGCGTGAACGCAACAACCTTGCTGGCAAGTATCCGGATAAAGTGAAAGACTTTCAGGCCATGCTGGATAAAGCACGCGAGGCTGGCCGCACGCGCTGAGCCTATCAGCATTCTCAAATTCATTAGGATTCTGCCCGAGAACATCATTATTCTGCTCGCGGTCATTGACAATATCATACAATCATCGCAATGATCGCTGCGTTTTCTTCAATGCTGCCTCGATGCTGGCGGCGACATGTTTAGCCAGTTCGGCCGAGCCTTCCTTGGTAAAATGGACGTTGTTCGGCAATTGAATATCCGACAGCCTGGGAAGCGCGACAGCGAAAAGATCGTCAATGGCCACGTCGTTCTTCGTCATCACTTTCCGTGCGCTCATGTTGTACTTCAGTACGTCGTCTGGCCGCCGGGGTGGATCGAGCTTGCCGGCGGGGACAGGGGTGGTTGAACACCAGATCAGCTCGGCGCCGGTAGTTTTGAATCTGGCTACGATCAGGCACAAGTTTCGCTCGTATTCTTCCAGCGGAACCTGGTGACCGTCGGAAGTGGCGTAAGGCTGGTTGCTCTTGCCGCCAGTGCCGAGCTTGATGTCGTGCAAACCGAAATTGAAGTGGATCACGTTCCAAGTGCCATTGGTTGGTGCGAGCCACTCCGCCATCTTCTTGACGCCGGAGCTGCTGGGCCCGGCATTGCCGGCGACGCGGTAAACATTGGCTTTGCCCGCCAGGAGTTTGCGCACTTCATCGGTGTAGCCGACACTGATGGAGTCGCCAATGATCATGACGCGCGGCAGCCGCGAGTCTTCTATTGCGGGAGCTTGCCGAGCTTGCCCCTTGTCCCCCGGTTCGGCGGCGAGGAGCGCAATAGGCACCCATAACAGTGCGGCGAGGAGTGTGAGTGTGTGTTCTGTGTTCATCAGTTGTTTCTTTCGCTTAAATTCAGGCTCACCCGCGCTATTCCAGAATCCACTCATAAAGGCCGCCAGAGACATTGGCTTTGAGCTTGATATTCAGCTTAAGCGCCTTTGTTGTGACCTTGGTGAATTCAATCGTGCTATCTGTTTTGTTGACGCTGCTGACAGGCTTCCAGTCTCCTGATTCCAGCTGGTAAGACATCTCCCAGCTTTCAGGAACACGGCAACCACCCCCACGCGTGGAATCATCGAACCAGATGATTTTTGATTTTGATACGGTCACGGGTTTCGCAAATGAATACTGTACCCACTCATCCGTTCCATTGTGCGGCCAGAAATCAAAGTTTGCAAAGCCGGCATCTGTCGGGTTCTGAGGAAAGACCTCATCATTGACGACATCCGGATTCAAACCGCGCGTAAACGAAACGGATACTTTAGCCTCTGTAGCTACATTGTTCGGGTAGGCTGTTTCGACTTTGGTTCCGTCCGAGAGCCATACGCGCATCGGAGTCATTGTACGATTGGCCCAGTAGGCATAAGGGATGCCGCGCATCTTTTGCGAACCATCCGTGAGTTCCAGCGTCATCACGCCTGTCAGCAGATCCGGCTGATAAACAGCCTTGAGCATTGCCTTTTCCGAAACCGTCCATTTGCGCCAAGGAGCCTCAGCAGGCTGGTCAAGCCCTTCAAACGCAAACACAATCGGCCCCCGTTCAAAGGCCACTTGATTTTTGAGGAATTGTATTTTCTCGTTCGCACGTACGCGGCGGGGTGTCATGGGGAGAGAGAGTTCCACCTTGTCGCCATCCTTCCAAATGCGTTGAATGACCGCATACCCTTCTTTGAGGTCGCCTAGTTGCATTAGTTCGCCATTGACCTTGATGGAGAATGCCGGCGTGGCAACCGTTTCGTAGCGATAGAGGTCTGAAGGGAGCGGCTGACCGCGCACCCAACCAGGAACGCGAAGGGCGAGCGCAAAAGGCACAGGTTGCGTCGTTGCTATCGAGAGCGTTACATTGCCCTCCCACGGATACTGTGTCTCCTGCGTGAGTTTAACGCCCTTCCACGTCATTGTGCCGGAGTTATAGAGGTTCACATAAACTTTCGCATCCTGTGTCGCATACGCATAGTTACCCAGGGAGGCGATGGTCCGCATGATGTTGGGCGGGCAGCACGCGCACCCGAACCAAGGGGCGCGTCCGGCATGGCCATGATTATTCTTGCTCTTGCCATCATACTCCAGCGTGTTCGGGTAGAAGAAGCGATCACCGGATAACGAGATCCCGGAGAATGAACCATTATAGAGGGACCGTTCAAAGACATCCATGTACTTGCCGTCCCCTGTCAGGAGGAACATGCGATGCGTCCAGAAGAGGAATCCCAGTGCGGCGCAGGTTTCGTTGTAACAGGAATTGGGCAGTTCGTAATCGTTGCCATACGCTTCGCCTGCGCCACGCGCCCCGCAGCCGCCTGTCAGATGGATCTTCTTCGTGACAACATTATCCCACAGGCCCACGACTGCTGATTTATACGCTTGATCCCCCAAGATGGCAGCGATATCAGCCATTCCGGAATACATATAGTTTGCGCGAACAGCGTGTCCGACTGCTTCGGTCTGTTCGATGACGGGCTTGTGATTCTGACTGTATTCGCCACCCGTACCGCGATTCATGAGCATCTGTTTCGCCAGTTTCAGCCAACGGTCATCGCCGGTCTGTCGATACAACTTGACCAAGCCCATCTCAATGACCTGATGTCCTGGGGGGATGCGTGGCTCGCCTGTTCCCAAATCCTTGTTTACCAGCTCAGCACTCTTCAGGGCAACATCCAGCGGCAGTTTATGACCTGTGGCTTGCATATAGGCAGTTGCAAATTCATAAAAATGGCCGAGGTTATAAAGTTCATGACTTAAGGCCGGATCAAATTTCCAGCGGATGGGGTCGATCCAGCCATGTACAGGCTTATCCGGATGCATGGTACGGAATGTATACAGATAGCCGTCAGACTCTTGTGCCGCTGCAATGCGCTTAATCAAGCCCTCAGCCTTTGCCAGCATCTCCGGATCGGGATTCGTCTGCAAGGAATAGGCAACGCCTTCCAAGGCTTTAAAGACATCTGAGTCATCGAAGGGATACGTGGTGGCTGGTTTGTTTTGAAAGGTCGTCTCCCCTGCTGCGCGCCGTTTGATCACTTCCGCCGCGAGATCAAAATTTTTCATGCGCCCTGATTTTTCGCATTGCTCCAAACCAAAGGGTATTGTCACCAGACGATTAGTCGCTTGACGGGCAGCAAAGACGCCCTGAGTGAAGCGGACATCAGTGAACGGTACCGGTTTAACCGGATAATCCGATGTGGCATGGATCATCCCGCATAAGCCAAAACAGAATCCAGCCCCAACCATGAATGTCCTCATGCTTCACCTCTTTTCGTTATGCCAGAAAAGCCTTAATCCCTGTAAAAATCATTTGACTGGCAAGGGCCGCTAGAATGATACCGGTGATCTTGCTGAAAACCGCAAGCTTGGACTTCCCCATCCACCGTTCGACTTCCGTCGCAATCAGCAGCAGAAACCCCATGACGAAACAGGCAACCAGTACGGCAACAGCACCTGCAATTTTTTGGGTCATGTTCGTCACATCCGCACCCATGACGAAGAGTACGCCGATCACGGCAGGTCCGACAATAATGGGGAAGGAAAAAGGCACGACGACTTGCTGGACATCGTCCTCCTCACCGCTTGATTGGCTCGGCGCAGTAGGAGAACCCTTCACCATTTCAACCGCAGTCAAAAAGAGCAACGCGCCGGCTCCAATACGGAAGGCATCCAGGGTGACACCAAAGATGGCAAAGATGAAGGATCCGAAAAAGTAGAAGGAGAGGCACAGCGTTGCAATCGTAAACATTGCTTTCATCGCAAATGACTTGCGCCGTGCACGATCAAAATCACGCGTGATGCCTAAAAATAGAGAGACCGTCATAAAGGGGCAAAAAATGATGAAGAGTTTAAAACCCGAATTCATCGCAAACTGTAACGTATCGTTCATTGTGCTGTAACCTCCACTATGCCTTCAGGCCCCACCGGAAGAATTTCCGTTTCCGTCCTCTGTCTTTTAGCCATGAGTGGCAAAAAGATAATACAGAGAACACCCAGGATGGCATCAATCACAAAAACGGTAGGATACCCCAGTCGGGCCACGAACTTGCCCTGCCACAGATTGGAATAGGAAATAACGAGATTGGCCAGCGCCATATAGGCTGTGAATTGGGTCGCGGCAACCTCTGGCTTGCAGACGTCCATCATGAGCGCCGCTTTGGTACCATACGTCAGTCCATGGAAATAACCAAAGACAGTCCCCAAGACAATAAAACTCCAAAAGAGAATTTTCGTTGGTTTCACCGCATCAGGTCCTGGCGTGACAGGGAATATCCAGTTTTCGCGCCAGAATACATACGCGACCATTAACGTAATGATCGACGTCGCAATACAAAAGAGCCCCAGCATCAGTCGTCGGTCAAACTTATCCGCAAGCCACCCGCCTGTCACACACCCTGCTGCGCAAACAATTGAGCCGATCAAGGTCAAATTTGCAATAAGTCCGTCGGACATCCCCAGTTCGACATTCAGATTGGTTGAGAGGGAACAGGTCAGTGCATACGCGCCAATCGGCAACATGACCACACACATACCCGCAATCGACGAACGGGTTCCAAAGAAGGCCTTTAATGCCGTCATGACATAGGCCCGAATCGAACTGATCAAGACTTGGGTGCGTGTTGCACCTTCTGGAATATCACTCTCTCTGACTAACGTATGGTGGGGTTCACGAACACGCAGACTGATCAGCAACGTCACAATAAGGATCGTGGCGATCGTCCAGATAAAGGTTAAATTGAATGGCACTCCAAGCGCCATCAACCATAAGACACAGGTGCCACCAACTGCTTGCCCTGCATAAGCACCGGCAAACATGAGGCCATTGCCAATACCCCGTTCATCTTCCTTCAACGTGCCGCAGGCCAAGGCATCAATCGCAACATCCTGCGTAGCGGCAAAAACATTATGCAGGATCAGCACGAGTGACAGCAACTTGATCTGCACCCCGCAGTCGACAGGCAGCGCCATTAAGAGCGTCAGGCACATCATGATTTGCGTAAATACAATCCATCCGCGCCGACGTCCCAAGCGATTGGAGAAAAAAAGGTCCACAACAGGACCTGCTACCCATTTGAAGGCCCATGGAAGGTTAAAAGCTGCCGCAAAGGCCCCAATTGCGCTCGGCTCGACCCCCATTTTACGCATGTGCGTGATCATGGCAAGCTGGATAAACCCTTGCGGAATTCCCTCTGTCAAATATAAGAGAAAGAATGTCGACAAGCGACCGCGACGCGTGGCAACCACATTAAAGGAGGGTTTAAACCAATTGATCAGTGCAATCATTTAAAATGCTTCTTGCGCGGTACGCGTAATAATCTCTTCCTGCAGCTCCTTGCTGAGGTCGCAGAAATAATCACTGTATCCGGCGACACGCACAATCAAATCACGATGCTGCTCAGGATGTTTCTGCGCTTCACGCAATGTATCCGCATCCACCACATTGAATTGAATGTGATGGCCATCCATACGGAAGTAGGATCTCACCAGCTGGGAAAGCTTGTCGATCCCTTCTTGCCCGCGTAAGGTGCCTGGCAAAAATTTCATGTTCAGCAATGTCCCGCCTGTGCGAAGCTGATCCATTTTCGCTGCGGAGGCAATAACTGCAGTCGGTCCTTGGCGGTCAGCACCTTGCACAGGCGAAATACCTTCAGAGACAGGCTGTTTTGCTTTTCGTCCATCCGGGGTCGCGCCGAGGACGGCACCAAAGTAAATATGGCACGTCGTGGGAAGCATATCCACATGATATTCACCGCCCCGCAGATTCGGACGGCCATCAATGGCGCCCAGTAACGAATCAAAAACACGCCTCATTATATCATCGGCTTCATCATTGTCATTACCATAGCGCGGGGTCTTGTTCCAAAGCTTCAACCGCAGGGCCTCTTGGCCGTCAAAATTGGTGTTGATCACATCCAGCAATGCGGACAAGGTTAATTCTTTGTTATCAAAGACGTGTGTCTTGATCGCAGAAAGGCTGTCGGTAATCGTACCGATACCCACGCACTGAATATAACTGGTGTTGTAACGTGCGCCGCCCGCATTATAGTCCATGCCCTTCTTGATGCAATCGTCGATCAGGACCGAGAGGAAGATGGCCGGCATTTCCGTCGCATACATTTTCTCGATGAAGAGGTTGCCTTCCATCTTGATATCCACGATGTACTGCAACTGTTTCTCAAAAGCCTTATACACATCCTCAAAGGACTGGAATTTTTTGGAATCACCCGTCTGAAGACCGACTTGCTTGCCAGTCCGTTTATCAACACCATTGTTCAGCGCAAGCTCGAAAATCTTCGGCGTATTCAGATAGCCGGTCAGCACGTATGCTTCCTTGCCAAACGCCCCTGTTTCAACACAACCACTTGTGCCCCCTTCACGCGCATCTTCAATCTTCTTACCGACACGCACCATCTGTTCGACAACGCCATCAGCATTGAATACGGACGGATATCCATAGCCTTTGCGAATTACTTCGCAGGCTGCTTTTAAAAACTTATCCGGATTCTTGCGACTCAATTGGATATTCGATTGCGGTTGTAACAGATGAACAGCATCAATAACTTCTAACATCAAATAGGACAGTTCGTTTACGCCATCTGATCCATTTTGCAGGATGCCGCCGACATTGATATTCGTAAAATCATTGTATGTACCGCTCTCTGCCGCTGTCACTCCAACCTTGGGAGGTGCCGGATGATTGTTGAACTTAATCCAGAAACATTCGAGCATTTCACGCGCAAGTTCGCGTGTCAAGGTGCCCGACTCGCAGTCCTTTTTGTAAAAGGGATAGAAATAGCGATCGAGATGTCCGGGATTCATCGCATCCCAGCCATTCAATTCCGTGATGGTCCCCAAATGCATGAACCAGTACATCTGCAAAGCCTCGCGGAACGAGCGCGGCGCATGCTCCGGGACCCAGCGACACGTCTCGGCGATTTGCGCGAGTTCCACCTTTCGTTGGGCATTCGTCTCGGAGACAGACATCTTCTCTGCCAAGTCTGCATGACGTCTGGCGAACGTAATGACTGCATCGCAGGCAATGGACATCGCTTTCAGTTCTTCACGCTTGGGTGTTGCATCCTTGTCATGAATGAAATCAAGCGCCGCCAAGGCGTCCGCAATATCCTTCTTGAAGCCTGCAAGTCCTTTGGTGTAAAACTTTCCGTCAAAGGTCGTATGTCCTGGTGCGCGCTGTTCCATGAATTCGGTAAAAAGACCTGATCCATACGCATCACGCCACCGCTGGGAGAGACCGGCAAAGAGTTTGTCTCGCATGGTGCGTCCGCGCCAGAAGGGAATGATCTGCTCCCGATAGGTCTTGATATCTTCATCGGTGGTGCGATAGCTCGTCATCTTGCGCGATCCGAGAATACGGATGTCTTCTTCGCTATGGCATGTCAATTCCGGATACGTAGAAACCGCCTTTGGATAGGGTCCCCGTTCAGCAACAATCAGCTCGCCCTCACCAATATAAATCGTCTGGTTCGCAACCAAATATTCAAAAGCCTTCGCACGCATGACCGGCACCGAATATTTGCCGATGTTGTCCTGATAATATTTAGTAATCAGAATAGCTCGCTCAGTTGACAGGGTCGGGACAGCATCAAAACTCGCTTGTCTTAATTTTAAAACTCGTTCATTCATAATGACTTCTCCCTTTACGAAACTCCTTCCAAAAGATCATCGGAACACATCAAAGCCGCGTGCCCTGAAATAAGCAACCAAAGCATCCATACGCTCTTCCGACGGATCGACCCTTTTGGTCAATTTGCAATCGATCCCAAAACGCTCATATTTTGCCATGGCCACATGATGATGCGGCAACAGCCTCAACCGCGGACAGTTCTTCAGCCTTCCCAGAAAGTGCGCTACCCCGTCTAGGTTTGAGTCTGTATCCGTGATGCCTGGAATAATCGGCATGCGCAACTCAATTAAGGTTTTATTATTGCATAATTCCGTAAGGTTTTCAAGAATTCCTCGATTTGTAACACCTGTGAACTTGATATGTTCCGAATCATCAATCAATTTGATATCAAAGAGGAAGAGGTTTGCCAGGGAAGCAACGTCTAACATCAAGCGTAACGAGGCAAATCCACTGGTGTCCACAGCCGTATGAACAGCTTCTTCTCGACAGCGAGCCAAGAGGCCTTTCAAGAACTCACCCTGCATCAACGGTTCCCCGCCTGAGAATGTCACCCCACCGCCTGATTCGTCAAACGAAAACCTGTCCCGCACAATGCGGGCCATCAAGGTTTCAGTATCAATCCGCTCCCCGACCATTGTCCGTGCTTCTGCAGGGCATTCCTGGCGGCCGCAGAGATCACATTTGAGACAGAGCTCGGGTTTAAAAAGCTCGTGAATATCCGTGGATTGGCTCTCTGGATTATGGCACCAGACACAGCTCAACGGGCATCCTTTCATGAAGACCGTTGTTCGGATACCCGGTCCGTCATGAATGGAAAAGCGCTTAATGTCAAATATTGTTCCTGTCATTTTG
>JBAXCC010000081.1:0-13718 GCA_037141675.1 bacterium
CTGGAAAATGGCATGATTTTCCAAAAGCGTGCATTTCATTATGCACATCGCAATAAGCAAATAAATACATTCCCACACGCGCTATTTTTTTATATCATGACACACTTACTTAGGGAAGGAACTTATTTATGAATCAACAGCACTTGGCCTTCGCGGCCACACTCCTCGCAATCCAGCTCTTTGCCGTCACTACACCAACGGGGCAAGGATTCCCCACGTTTGATCCGAAACTGGACGAGCACACAGGGTTCGTAAAGCCGCCGACTGGATATAATGAAGTTCCCTTCTGGTGGTGGACCGGAGATGATTTAAATGTCGATCGCCTCGTTTGGCAGGTGCAGGAACTCCATAAGATGGGCATCAGCGGTGTGCAGGTGAACTATTCGCATTACGATTCTAGTGGATGGCCAACCGAACAAGGGAACCCAAAAATCTTTACACCTGAATGGTGGAAGGTCTATGGCGAAGTCTCCAAGGCCTGCGCAAAATATGACATGGGAATCGGTCTGAGCACTTATACACTGGACTGGCCACGCGGCGGACAGAATCTCTTCCTTGAACTTTTCTACAAACAGGAGAAATGGAATGCGCTGGGCATCAAAGGTAGCGCTCTTGCTACTGTCAAGGGAGCAACTGTCTTCAAACGTGATGCTGACTCCAAATGGAAATGTGTTGTCGCATACGCTAAAGAAAACAACGTGCTCTCCTCCAAGGACTTCATCAATCTCCCCATCACGGACGGCAAGCTTGAATGGACCGCGCCGGCTGGTAAGGAATTTGCAGTCTGGGCATTCTGGGATGAGATCTCCAAGGGGACCTTTAACCCCATGATGACTGATGCGGGTGACATTATCGTTAAAAAATTCTTCCAGCCCTTCGAAGATAATTCACCGAGCAAATCATCAAAAGGGTTAAACTATTTCTTCAACGATGAGCTGCACATCGGACTCAACCAAAATGCCTGGTGCGACGATTTCCCAGTTGAATTCAAAAAGCGCAAGGGCTATGACCTCTTCACGATCCTGCCAGTCATCTGCGGCGCAAACATGGGCGACATCGTCCCTAAGGCGCGCATCGATTATGCGGATGTCCGTATGAGTCTAATGGAGGAGCGTTATTTCAAGCCGATCTTTAATTGGCATAATTCGCGCGGGATGATTTATGCCTGCGATCCCGGAAGCCGCGGAACCAATCCAGGCGAGTTCGGCGATTACTTCCGTGCGATCCGCTGGTACACAGCTCCCGGCCATGATACGCCAGGCGGTTCTGCAAACTTGATCAAAAACAAGGTGTCCTCGTCTATTGCCAATCTCTATCAACGTCCGCGCGTATGGCTGGAGGGATATCATAGCCTCGGATGGGGCGCGACCCCCGAAGTCATCATGAAAGCGACGCGCGAAAACTTCCTCTATGGCGCAAACCTGCTGAACCTGCATGGACTCTATTATACAACTTACGGCTCGCACTGGGAGTGGGCGCCGCCGTGTTACCACTTCCGCATGCCCTATTGGTCGCACATGAAGTCCTTCTTTGATTATTTTGAACGACTCTCCTACCTTGCAAGCCAAGGGCATCTGGTCGCAGATGTCGCCATCATTTATCCTGTCGCAGGATATGAGGCAGGCCTCGCAGCGAAAGAGGCGACTGACACTGCTTTTGGAATCGGAATTAAGCTTTTCGCAGCAGGTATCAACTTTGAATATGTGGATCATCAGTCCCTTGAACGCGCTGTCGTCAAAGATGGCCGTCTCACAATCGCCGGTCCGGAAGCCTCTTACAAGACACTCATCTTCCCGAGCATGAAGGCTGTTCGCTGGTCGAGCATGGAGAAGGCAGAAGCCTTTGCCAAGGCTGGCGGACTGGTATATGTCGTTGGCGCGCTACCGGAGGTCTCCGACCGCGCAGGCGCGAATGACCCCCTCTTGACACAAACCAATGACAAGGTGTTCGCTGCTGACCGGAGAATGAAGAGTGCCGACGACCTGTGCACGTCCATTCGGCAAGCCTTCGTACTGGATGTCGTCGGGGTTGATTGCAAACCGCGCGCCATGCATCGCAAGACAGGCGTTCGGGATATGTACATGGTCATGGACACCAAGCCGGGCGACGTGGTCGAATTTCGAATCAAGAGTCCCGTTGTCGAACGGTGGGATCCATGGTCCGGCGAAAGCACACCTCTGGAAGTCGTGAAGGTCACCGAGACAGGCACCCAGGTCAGGCTGACACTCGAACCCTTTGAGACCAGCGTGGTCATGTTCGGCGGACAGGCGACTGCGAAGCAACAGCAGGCGGTCGCAATAAGCCGTCAACCTCCTGCCGTGTTAAAGGAGCTGACGAATAATGTATGGACTGTCGCATTCGAACCTACCATGAACAACACCTTTGGCGACTTCCGGATGCCCGTGACCCAGCTAAACAAGATGATCGGAGTAGAGGCACGCCGGCTTGACTGGAAAGCTGGCACCCTTTCAGACAAACAGCTCTATGGATATGGCACTCAGTTCTATGTCCTGGGTCCGCTCCCCGCTGGAACAGCGCTGACACCCCAAGAAATCGATGTTGCTAAGCCTGTTGAAAAAGACGGCAAGCGCTATACGTGGAAGCCGTATGACTTCTCTTGGCGCATGGGCAATGAGAACAATTTAGGCCATCAGGGCTATCACGGACTCAAGCGCACGGTCACCGATGATTTCATCTGCCTGGGCAAGAACGCCGGCGGATTGAATGAAACCAAGTTGGGCGATGAAACACCAAAGGGCATCTATTATCTCTGGAGCACACTCACAGTGGCAAAGCCCACAACTGCGACAATCATCTGTGGCGACAAGCCATCGCCTGAAGGATCTCACACATCACCCATCTTGAAACTTGGCGATGTGTGGGTGAACGGTGAAAAGAAAAACATCAACGAGCCATTGTCGTTGAAAGCGGGGAGCAATCCCCTGCTCATCTGTTACACCTCCTCCGGACGCGGACACTTTGTCGTGCGCGACGCATCCATCGCACAACCGACCACGCGCGATGCGCTTTCCACGCGCTGGGCTAACGATAAAGGAATCATCCCCTTTGACATCTTTGCGGGGAAATTGCCCGAAGAGACCTTCACCTTCATCACGGCGCCAGGCACAAAGTCCATTGAACTGCCGGAGCTTGACGCAACAGTCAGCGCCTTCATCAATGACAAGCCCATGAAAAAACAGGGGAATAGTTTTGTCGCATCCCAATCTGAAAAGGACGCAGCCACGATTAAACTGCTTGTGACCAGCAAACGGCCAGGCCTCACAGGCGGAGGATTATTCTCCGAACCGATCCGCGTTGAAACAGATGGCACAGGCCTGATGGCCTTGGGTGACTGGTCAAAGATGGGAATACTCAACAACTATTCTGGTGGCGTACGCTACAAGACCCTCATCACATTGACTGCGGATGAAGCCAAACAAAACCTCGTTCTTGATCTTGGACGCGTGGCTGGGACAGCAGAAGTCTTCGTCAACGGGAAGAGCTGCGGCATTTGCCTCTGTTCCCCTTGGAAGAAGACGCTCAGCGGACTCCGAGCCGGTGGCAATGACGTGGAAGTGCTCGTCTACAACTCCCTCTCCAACCACTACCAGACCGTTCCATCACGCTACCGCGGTTCCTGTGAATCCGGCCTGCTCGGACCTGTTAAGGTTTTACAACTCTAGTCGTTTTCTGTTTTCAGCAAGGAGCACCCTATGAAACTGGTGTGTTGCGCAGTTGCTCTCTCGGCTTTCGGAGCGTTTGCAGACCCAGCAGAGGATGCGCTTGCGCTGGCGCAACGCACACTGGTCTATGTGGAGCGAACGGTGCCTCGTCATGAGCAGGCTGCCGAGTTATCGACGCTTGCTCAGCGGTTGCCGCAAACTCGCGAGGCCGTAGCGCGTGCAGCACTTGAAAAAGAGATCCGTGCGCTGCGGCGAAAGATTCTCTTCTCGCATCCAGCATTGGCCTTCGACCGACTGCTGGCCAGCCAGCGCGGCATCCCTTACACGACCGCCCCTCACATGGTCGATCAATATACCGCCCGCTGTTCGCGTCCCGGCCCAGGGATTGTGTTGATCGAAGACTGGAAAGGGTCGCCACACAAGGTCGAACCGCTGAAAGGCAAACTCCCGCTGGGCACGGTGCTCAATCCCGATCTGCACTGGGATGGCGACCGGGTGATTTTCGCTTTCTGCGATCACACGGCGAAACGTCCGCCAGCGGCTGAAGGCCTCGTGGTTCCGACTGTCTTGCCCGAAGCCACCCGGGGTGTGAACGCCGATGTGATCCGTAAATTCGACCCGCAGAATACCTGCTTCAAAGATGCCTCGAAGAACTACGACCCAACCCCGGTCGCACACCTGCGTTACTTCATCTGGGAGGCTGCAGTGGACGGCTCATGGGTGCGCCAGCTCACGGGCACGCCACAGGACACGATGGAAACGTGGAAAGGTCGACAAACCGTTCTGATTGAGGATGCTGATCCGTGCTATCTGCCGGACGGCGGATTCGCCTTCAACTCAACGCGCTGCCAGACTTACGGACGCTGCCACTGGGGACGTTACACACCCGCTTTTTTAATCTATCGCGCGGACGGCAATGGCTCGAACATCCGCCAGCTCTCATATGGCGAAGCGAACGAGTGGGAACCTGCTGTTCTGAACGACGGGCGGCTGGCCTATACGCGCTGGGATTACATCAACCGCAACGCGATGTGGTATCAGAGTTTGTGGACGATGAAGCCGGACGGTACCGGCACGGCTCATTTCTACGGAAATTACACCATGCACCCCTGCATCCAGACGGAGGTTCAGCCGATTCCTGGTACGCACGTCGTGGTGGCCACAGCAGCCGCACACCACTACGTGACAGCAGGCTCGCTCATCACCATTGACACGCACAAAGGCGAGGACGGCCCTGAGCCGCTCACGCGCCTGACACCCGAGGTGCCATGGCCCGAATCAGAGGGATGGAAGCTGCCAGGATGTTATGCCGCCCCCTATCCAGTAAATGACACGCTCTTCTTCGCCAGCTACTCCCCGGAGTCTTTAGCTGGCGCTCCTCAATGGGGCGCATGGCCATCGAACAAGGCATTCGGGATTTGGCTGGTGGATACGATGGGCGGTCGCGAATTGATCTATCAGGATCAGGAAATCGGCACGTTCACGCCGATTCCGCTGCGCAAACGTATACGTCCGCCCGTGATTCCTTCAGTGCTGCCCCCAGCGGCCACTGCACCCGACTTCGGCGTGTGCTACGTCGAGAACGTCTATGACTCCCGCGAACCGTTGGCGAAGGGCAGCATCAAATATCTACGAGTCAACGAACTGCTCAACCAACCGGCTGCGAAGAAAGCAAACCGAAACAAAAGTCTCGACTTGGATATCTACAAGCGGCCTCTCGGCGTGGTGCCTGTTTCAGAGGACGGTTCCGCCGCGTTTCGCATACCGGCCTGCAAGCCGATCCAGTTGCAGGCTCTGAACGCAGAGGGCATGGCCGTGTTCACTATGCGCTCCTTCATCTACGCCCAGAAAGGCGAGGTCCTCGGATGCGCAGGCTGCCACGAGGACAAGATGCGGAGCCGCCCGCCGCAGGAGTTGCCTAAGCAACGCGAGATCCTCGACCCGCAACCCAGGCCGGTACTTGACTACGAGGGAGGCTTCAGCTTCGTACGGACAGTCCAGCCCGTCTTCGACCGCCACTGCATCCGATGCCACGGCCTGGCAGCGAAAGAAAAGGATGGCAAAGAGCCGCTGAACCTGATCGGAACACTTGCTGGGCCGAATCTGATCAAGCGGAAGCTGGTCAAGTGGGTCGAGTCATATCAAGAGACTGGGGCCAGCAAAACAAATGACTACTTCGCAATTGCAAGTCCATTGACGGCGATTTTGAAAAAGGGCCACCACGACGTGACACTCTCGAAAGACGAATGGGACGCGCTGATCGTGTGGATGGATTTGAACGTGCCGCACTACGGCGACGGTTACTACGGGTTCAATCGCTTAGAACAGCGACATCCGGAGCCCGTGGGTGAGAAGCGGCTGCGAAACGTAATTGAGGCTCAGTTCGGCAAGGCAGTGGCAACGCAACCGTTCCCTGCGCTCGTGAACGTCGGAGCGCCTGAGAAGAGCCGTATCCTGCTCGCGGCATTGCCCACTGGCAAGGGCGGCTGGGGACAACTCGAAGGCGGGTTCAAGGGGACGGAAGATCCGCGCTATCTCGAGATGCTATCGCTGGTGCAAGCGTCCATCGCGCCACAGACGTATCACGATGTTTCCGGCACCTGCGGGCGTGGATCAAACTGCGTGTGTAACAGTTGCTGGGTCTGGATGGGGTGCTTCAACGACAGAAAAGCAGGCAACTAGGTGTAACGAACCGAGGCGTCACGTTGTTTTTCGGTGCGAATCTGCACCTTTTTAGGTTCAAGGATTTTGCTTGTTGAATATTTTTCTTTTTCCCTTGAATCGAAATGAGGAAACCTCTATACTATCGCCACTTTTTCAAACCAGTCGGAGCGTTGCACAGCCTGGTAGTGCGCCAGCTTTGGGAGCTGGATGTCGGGGGTTCAAATCCCTCCGCTCCGACCATTTTTGAAGATTTGTGGGGACGTGGCGCAATTGGTTAGCGCACCGGACTGTCGATCCGGTGGTCGCGGGTTCGAATCCCGTCGTCCCCGCCATTTTTTTAGGTGCATCATCGCCTTTGTTTAGACGGGATGAGAACCTCGGTTCGATCAAACGCGCGCAAAGCGCAAGGGTATTCGCCTTGTTTGCCTGTCGTACCGATCATTATTTTGCGTCTTGTAGTCTGTTAGTCTTTGCGTCCTTCATAGACTTTCTTTGATGAGGACTCAAAGACCGGAAGACTCCGAGACTCATAAAAGAAGATATACGGAGCCCCATGGAGACAACTTTTGATGTAATCATTCTAGCGATTCTTCAAGGAATCGCCGAATTCCTCCCCATCAGCAGTTCGGGACATCTTGTTATTGGCAAATCCATTCTAGGACTCAAAACGCCTCCTGGAGTTACCCTTGAAGTGGCCCTTCACGTCGGCACGTTGATATCCACCCTCATTTATTATCGAAAAGAAATTCTCGATATTATTAGAGGCTTCTTAACAGGTTGCCGGGATAGCTACCAACTCGCCATCCAAATCGTGGTCTCTTCTATACCCGCTATCCTCTTTTATTTGCTGTGCAAAGATCGCCTTGAGAGCACATTTGAGAGTCCTCAGGTAGTCGGCTTTGCCTTGTTGTTTACAGGCTGTGTGCTATTAGCGCTGCGTTGGGTTCCTGCCCAAGATAAGCCTTTGTCTGTCGGACGGGCCCTCTTCATCGGCATTGCGCAGGCTATTGCCGTGTTGCCGGGTGTCAGCCGTTCGGGAATGACCATCTCTGCAGCGCGCATATCAGGTGTGAGCGCTGATAAATCTGCCGAGTTTTCCTTCCTCGCAAGCATTCCGTTGATCGCAGGCGCGGCCTTGAAAAAGTTGCTGGAGTCTTTTTCAGAGACATCCGCTCAAGGGACTGAGGCTTTATCCCCACTCTTGCTTGTGGCGGGTATATGTATTTCAGCAATCGTCGGCTATTTTGCCCTCTCTTTGCTGGTACGTATCCTCCGGGGTCGCTACTTCTGGTGTTTTGGCATTTACTGCCTGATTGCCGGGATTTGCACAATCCTCCTCACGCGCTAGCACTGTTTTTTATTTTCCTCCGCCCTTGCGACTGCCCCAAAACAATGGTATAGTATGCCCATTCTTTTTACTTAAGCTGGAGTTACGTATGAACCTGATTATTGCCTGTGACCATGGTGGATTAACCGTTAAAAATGCTGTCAAAAAACTTTTGGGATCGCGTAAATATGTGGTAAGTGACCTCGGGGCCCACACGGCCGATTCAGTCGATTATTCAGACTTCGCAGTCACAGCAGCCGAAGCCATTCTTGAGAAGAAAGCAGATATGGGCATTCTGATCTGCACAACGGGCATCGGCATGAGCATCACAGCCAACCGCTTTGCAGGTGTCCGAGCTGCACTTTGCAACTCCGTTGAAACGGCGACCATGACGCGCTCCCACAATGATAGCAACGTGCTGGTCTTAGCAGGCGCCTCTCTTTCGGGAGACCAAGCAGTCGCCATTGCGCAGGCATTTCTAGATACACCCTTCTCAAAAGATGCCCGCCACGTGCGCCGCATTCAAAAACTTGAACGTGCTGAACGTCTTTCTGAAGTTTCCTATCTCGCTTCCGCTGACCCGGAAATTCATGCTACCGTTTGCGCGCAGATCGCCCAGGAAAATAGTACCATCAATCTCATCGCATCGGAAAACACAGTTACACGTGCCGTGAGAGAAGCATCGGGCAGCGTATTGACGAACAAGTATGCCGAAGGTTATCCGGGCAAACGCTGGTACAGCGGCTGCATACCTGTCGACACCGCTGAACAACTCGCCATCAACCGCGCCAAGCAGCTCTTTGGCGCAGACCATGCCAATGTCCAGCCGCATTGCGGAAGCTCGGCAAACATGGCCGTCTACTTCGCTGTACTGAAACCCGGTGATACCATCCTCTCTATGAGCCTTGACCAAGGTGGCCATTTAACGCACGGCAGTCCAGTGAACTTCTCAGGCCAGCTATTCAATATCGTCCCCTACTGCGTTTCCAAGACCACAGAAGCCTTGGACTATGATGCGATCGAAGCACTCGCCATTGAGAAGAAGCCCAAACTGATCGTCGCGGGAGCAAGTGCTTATCCTCGTATTCTCGACTTCCCGCGCTTCCGCGCAATTGCGGATAAGGTCGGCGCTATGCTGATGGTCGACATGGCCCACATCGCAGGTCTCGTGGCCGGCGGTGTACATCCGAATCCCGTTCCATACGCAGAGTTTGTCACCACCACCACGCACAAGACATTGCGGGGTCCGCGTGGCGGGCTTATACTCTGCCGCGAAGCATTCGCAAAGGCGATCGACAAAACCGTATTCCCTGGACTCCAAGGCGGACCGCTCGAAAACATCATTGCCGCGAAGGCTGTCTGCTTCCATGAAGCCCTTCAGCCGTCGTTTAAGGTCTATGCGCAGCAAATCGTCAAGAATTGTCAAGCGCTCGCAGCCACGCTGACTGCACGCGGATTCCATCTCGTCTCCAACGGCTCAGATAATCATCTGATGCTGGTCAACGTCGCACGCAATGGCCTGACGGGCAAAGAGGCAGCAGCGGCGTTGGATGCAGCAGGCATCATCTGCAACAAGAACTCCATCCCGTTCGACACGAATAGTCCGTTTGTGACCTCAGGCATCCGCATCGGGACTGCATCGGTCACAACGCGTGGCATGAAAGAAGCCGAAATGAATCAAATCGGCACGTGGATCGCCGACATACTTTCGGACATCACCAATACGTCCAAGCAAACCGCCATTCGAGCGGAAGTCGCAGCCTTCACCGCACAGTTTCTTGTGCCGTAAATAATTGCGTTATTGCCTTATTGCGTTATTATGCTTATAACAATGAAGTTATAAATAAGCGCCCCGCCCGCCGAGCGGGAATAATCGAAGTAGTAACTTTTTTAGCATCCTAAAATCGCGAAAGACACGAATGAATGCGAACATACAACATTCAACATCGAACGTCCAACTTTCAATAAGGCAATCAGGCAATAACGCAATAAGGCAATTCGTCCCATGGTCGCATTAGTCACAGGTGCCGCAAAAGGAATCGGCCGTGCGATTGCAACAGCACTCGCACGCGATGGATTCCATGTGGCCATCCACTATCATACCTCTCACGAAGCGGCGCTCGAGACCGTGCGATCCATTCAATCTGCAGGAGGAACTGCGGAAGCTTTTTGCGCTAACTTCTCCATCCCTGAACAGATCCCCGATCTGATAAAACAGGTGGAAGGCCGCCTAGGCCCAATCCACACACTGGTCTGCAACGCCGGCACATTGAAGACCAATCTACTCGCCATGACTGCGCTCGATGACTGGCGTGCTGTGATGGCCATCAATCTCGACGCGGCATTTCTGCTCACAAAAGCAATCACACGGAACATGGCCAAGAAACATGCAGGACGCATTATTTATATTGCCTCTGATGCCGGATTAACCGGCGATCTCTTGCGGGCCGCCTACAGTGCGTCAAAGGCTGGGCTCTTAGGCCTAGCCAAAACCGCCGCACGTGAACTGGCACCCTCTGGTGTCACGGTCAATGTTGTCTGCCCCGGCATCATTGAAACTGACATGACTGCGGACATTCCCAGTACGCGTCGCGAAAAGCAACTCGAAATGATCCCGATGAATCGTTTTGGAAGGCCTGAGGAGGTTGCTGGAGTCGTCCGTTTTCTCGCCTCCGAAGATGCATCCTGGATCACAGGCCAGACCTTTTCCGTCGATGGTGGACTTTATATGAAATAAGCCGAGGCGAACGCCTCGGCTTATGCTCAGATTTGGATATCCACATAATCGAATGCAGGCTCTTCATATGGATGAGCAGCACGTAGTGCCGCTGTTACTACCCCCACACGCGCATCTTCGCAAATCATCTCAACCCGATACTCCGCAACCCACGTCTCTTGCCCCGTCTCGCCTATTGCCGGGTGACTGCCTTTGAGCGGACGGAATTGGCCTCTCCCTAACACCTGCCAGCAACAATGGTCATACTCGGCATAACAGCCAGCCCCGGCATGAAACAATGCTTGTTTAACGTTCTCCAGATGTGTCTCAGGTATATAGACCGTCAACTTCTTCATTTCTTCTGCCTGCTTTCCCTTGGCGTTGGATATTGATTTTTAGCTTTTAACTTGGAGCTTTAATTTTCTGCTAGCTCTTCTCTACAACATCCTTGACCGCTTTCAAGAATTGATTCACATCTGCAAAGCGACGGTAGACCGACGCAAAGCGAATATACGCCACTTCATCTACGCGATGCAGACGTTCCATGACGGCTTGGCCAATCCGCTCAGAAGTCACTTCACTCTCGCCTTCAAATTCGGCAATCACTTGATCAACCAAGTCATGAATATGGTCCGCACTAATCGGGCGTTTCTCGCAGGCACGGGAAAGTCCACGTTCTAATTTCTGGCGATTAAATTCCTCGTGTCGCCCATCACGTTTAATCACATGGAGCTCATCCTTTGCGATTTCTTCGTATGTCGTAAACCTATAGTCGCACTGCAAACATTGTCTCCGACGCCGAATCGATGCGCCTTCACGGGCGGCACGACTATCCAGAACTTTATCGTCCAGATGAGCGCATTTGGGACATCTCATGTTTTTAGGTGATCGCCATGACGCGATCAATAATCGAATTGACAGACAGATCCTTCAGCAGGCAGTTCTGAGGAACATCCAAGTTCGCCAGATGTTGTAAATCCACCTCCGGCAATTCAATGCCATAGACGATCGCTTTCAGTTCACGCGTATTCGGAAGCCGACGCAACATTTGAATCACCTCGTCACCGCTCATTTCCTTCTGCTCAAGACGCAACACCAGCGCATCAGGAGCATACTTAATACAGGCCTCAATCGCCTCAGGCCCCGTCAATGCAGGAATAACTGAAAACCCTGACTTGGAGAAGTCCTGCTCAAGGGTCTTGAGTAAGGCAATATCCCATTCCGCCACAACAATACGACGCATTATATTTGGCGTGGGAGCTGCAGAACTATCCGAAGAGGACATAAAGAGCACATGTCCTACCTCCATCAGCAGATCAGCCGGGTCGCATGGCTTCGCTAAAAATCCAGCGATTTGCTTATCCGCGAAATACTCCGCCATCGCAGTCCGAGCTGTCAAGACCAACACAGGCAGAAGCGTACTCCCATCGGGATTCGTAATACGATCCAGAAAACCAACGCCTCCCATTCCAGGCATGCCCATATCCAGAATGATCAAATCAGGCTGCAAAGAACGCATCTTTACAAGCGCATCCTCACCACTTGATGCACACACGACCTCATATCCTTCAAACCGAAGGAAGTCGCCTAATGTATCCAAAAGACTCGGATCATCATCCACCAACATCAATTTACGTTTTTTGTCCATAAGATGTTTAATATATTACCCTCTTTCCCTTCGGAATTCAAGCCTGCCAACCAAAATTGACAAAAAATAAGGCCTGCACTCCATTTGGAACGCAGGCCGATGCCTTAAAATTAACGCCTGTGGCTATAGGACGGGTGATTTCACTCGCCCCTACTTTTCCCCTTGAGCAGTTTTCCTCGCGACAAGCTTTTCAAGCCATGCTACAAACTCAGGATAAATCTTTCCCGCATCAAAATTCTCTTCAGCCATTTGTCTCGCACGTTGTTTGCGTAAATCTCCATACGGGGTCTGGCGTTCTTCAGCGCAGGCTTTTATTGCACGTTTTAGACTTAATACATCTCCGGCATCATAACACCATCCCGCATCGTATCTCATAATCAGTTCTTCTGTCTCGCCCTTCAAACTGCTAATCACAGGCACTCCCGATGCCACATAATCTGCCAGCTTGTACGGCACAGCGACATATGTCTTAGAAAACATGGGCACCACCCCCGCATCAGCACTCTCAAGCAACGCCCGAAGTGCATCCCCAGTCACCACGCCATGGAATCGTATGCTCTCCTTCTTCGTTCGATCAAGCGATTGGATGTTTTCTTCCTGCTCACCCATTCCTGCCAAATCCAAACGTATCGCATACCCCTCGTCAATCAGTTCGCTCAGCGCCTCAACAAGCGTGACTAAATCATACCCCTTCCCCATATTCCCGACATAAACCAGCCGTAGTGGCCCATCAGCACGGGCGAGCGATCGCTCGCCCTTAATTTCGCCTCCCATCTCAATCCCATGATAGCAACGATACATCGGCTTCCCATTCGCACATTGCAGATACTTCCTCACCACCTCTAAATAACTGTCGCCTGCCGCAGAGATGCCATCCGCTCCCGCATATACGCGCTTCGCCATCCACCGCAAAGGCCATAACGTCCATGCGGGGGCCACGCGCTCAAAGGTCTCCGGCCAGACATCCATCACGTCAACCACGCCTACGCAACCCAATCGATTGCAAATACCCCGCATGACCCATCCCGTGCTGAGTGGCGGCGAACTGCATATAATCACATCCGGCTTTTCATACTCGTCTTGGCCTTGGGAAGAGACTTCTTTTTCCCAGTTTCGAGCATACCGCCAATGGCTGATCAGTCTCCTTACGCCCACGTTCTTAAAATACGGCATTGTCTTGATCAGTCGGATATCCACCCCTCTCATACTGTCCTCTGACCTCTGGCTTCTGACTTCTTTCCTCAGATGATTCCAGTCACTACTCCACCAGACCACCTGATGGCCGACCCTCACCAGCGCTTGAGCCAACAAGGCATAGCGCTGCAACCGTGCGCCCTCGCCCGGAAGAAAATCAAACGGATTATTGATCCAAATTATCATAAAATTATTCGGGCATTTTCATACGTCGCAACCATTTGCTGCGCTATCGATTTCCAACTAAACTCGCGCTTCACCCACTCGCACCCACGCAATCCCATCTCTTTACGCTCCGCATCACTCAGCGCCATCATCTGCCGCAATCCTTCTGCAATCCCCACAACGCTCGTCTCCACTACAATCAACCCCCTGTCCATGTTGGCAGTTGGCAGTTGGCAGTTTCCAGCTTCCGGTTTTTCTCCCGGCTTTTCACTTTTCTCCAGCTCTCCCCACGGCCCCACGGCCGTGGTTACCACTGGCACA
>JBAXCC010000082.1:0-13637 GCA_037141675.1 bacterium
ACGAGGCGGGTGTTGATATCTGGTATCATTCGCTGGCGGTGGGTGCTGTCATGCAGGGTAATGCGGTGCGCGGTGTGGAGGTTGCGACGTGGATGGGCCGTGGCGTCGCCTTAGGCCGGATCGTGATCGATGCCAGCGGTGACGGCGACATCTGTGTGATGGCTGGCGCAAAGGCAGACTACATCAACGATGGAGATCTGTGCATTGAAGAGGCCTCGTTTATTGGCCATTATCCGAATTCCATGGCGTTTGATCCTATGGATATTGCAGGCGCCACGCTTCATCGCGTACTGGTAGCTGACTACGCCAACAATACGTTCAGGATACCGATTGCTCAGATCCGCGAGACGCGGCGGATTATTGGCGATTATAAGATTGATGAGCTCGATGTGAATTCGGGGCGTACCTATGCGGATGTGATCAATGTGATCGCGTGCGCGTTTGATCCTCATGGTTACTACATGAGCGATTACACCTTTGCTGGATTAATGATTTCAACAAAGAAGGTGCGGGAGGATGTTGTTATGTATGTGCCGTTGCGCGCCTGCATTCCTGCTGGCGTAGAGGGACTCTATGTGGCTGGACGGTGCTTCTCCTGTACGCATGATGTCCAAGCCTTGGCGCGGATGAATCCGGACATGCTGAATCAAGGCTATGCGATTGGGTATGCCGCAGCGCTCTGCGTGAAGAACAATTCCTCGACACGCGCAGTGGATATGAAGGCGCTGCAGAAACACCTGGCCTCCATTGGCTGTCTCCCTGCAGATAATCTTTCCGAGATCGCACGTGACAGCCGTCCCGTCTCAGCTTCTGAATTGGCCACTGCCGCACAGGACCCCAGCCAGCGTAAAAATTTGCTGACTCTTGCGCTAGGCGAAAAGAACGCGCTTCCACCCCTCCGTGCGGCATTCGCAAAGAATCCGACCCCGGACAAAGCGAAAGCGCTCTGTCTTCTGGGCGACAAAGAGGGGGTTTCTCTCCTTGCACAGCAGGTGAAGACATTGCCAATGCCCTCTGCTGAGGCATACGCCTGGGATGGATTTCTGAAGGTTCCGGAGCTTGATAGCGCGATCTGGTGTCTGGCGATTCCGCGCGATCCTCGGGCAACGGACGTGCTGATTGAACGGCTTGCTATGTGCGATGCATCAACAAGTTTCAATACGCTGCGCAGTATTACGAAAGCCTTGGGACGCATCGGCGATCCGAGAGCTGCTCCTGCCCTGGCGGCATTTTTGAAAAAGCCTGGCGTGCAAGGACATTTCAATGCAGGCAACGATAAAGCCGGCACGCAGGCACCCCAGTTTCCGAAAGCAATGATCGAACTCTTTGCTGCTTCTGCACTGTATAAGTGCGGTGATTGCGACAATCTAGGTCGCACGATCCTTGCACAGTATTTGGATGACTGGCGTGGAATTTTTGTTCGCTATGCAGGGTTTACCTTGGGGGCCAAGGAATAATCCATATCCAAATAAACACAGACTGGAACTGCACTGTCTGCCAGTCGTTGCACATAAAGGGAAATACACATGAACTATAGGATGCCGGTGCTGAGTTGTCTTTTGACGATGGGATGTATGGGGGCGCATGCTGCCTTGCAGAAGGATTATCTGCTGACGACTAATCAGGTGGGTGATCTTTCCTATAAGGGGACGCTTTCCATGACAAATGGCCTGCACGAGCAGCGCGTGGCGCTTTTGGATGCAACAGCGTTTACAGGACCGAAACTGGCGTTGAATAATGGCCCGTTTTCTGTTTTGGTGTGGGTCAAGCCCTTTGGACTGGGCACCGGTCATGGCAACCCGAATGCTCGGAATGGCATGATCGTCGCCAATGGCAGTGGTTATTATGATGGGTTCCGGTTGTTTCATAATGACTGGCCTACGCAGCGAGCGCGGTTTGAAATCGGACGTCCGACCAACGGCTCTGTCGGCATTGAGAGCAAAAATTTCCTGAGCTCGGGCTATTGGAATTGCGTGGTTGCGTCCTGGGACGGTCAGAAGATGCGTCTCTATCTCAATGGAGCCTTGGAGCGTGAAGAGTCCTTTGCCGGCCCCTTGCTGGATCCGAAAGACGCAAGCTTCCGCATTGGCTATGCCAATTATGGCGTCGGCTCGTTTGTCCAAGCCATCGAACGCGTCCAGATATACAACCATGCCCTGAATGACAAGGAAGCAGCAGCAACGATTGGAGCTTTAGATGAAAAGACCTCGAATTGTGCCAAGCAGTTGCGCGAAGCGCGTACTGGGAATAAGGCGCTCGCGGCAATCTGCCAATCCATTCTCAAGCAAAAAGATCTGCCGAATTGGTTGCTTGGCGAAGCGAACGAGGCACTCGTGCAACGTTGCCGCATGGGACAGGGTGGCGAAATCGAAAGTCCACTCTTGCGTAAGCTCATCCAGGAACAGCACGATAATAAAGATGCGACACTACAGTGCGCATTGCAGCGGGCTTTGTGTGAGAGTCTGGTTCGAGAGAAAAACTGGGAGGCTGCCGTAGCAGCATATGGGCAGTTGCTAAAGGAAAATCCTTCTGAGCGTGAAGCGTATGCGAGTGTCTTATGGCGCGCAGGCAAGCGTGCAGAGGCCTGCGAGCAGTTTGCTCTTTTGCGCGATCAGGCGGATCAGCCGCTTTCCGTCCGAGTCTTGGCTGCCTACGCGATTGTGAAGATCCAGATGCAACGGGAAAAGGTCGCTGAGGCCAAGGCCGCTTACGAGGCGATGCTCCGTTTGGGCCCTGTGCCGGCACACTTAGTAAAGGATGCCAAGGAGTTGATAGCGCCCTCGCCTGCTGTCGTTTCACGGCATCCATGGAAAGAGTTTGCAAAGGCGCCTGTCGAATTTTATGTGGCGACAGATGGGAATGATGCTAATGAAGGGAGCAAAGCCAAGCCCTTTGCCTCGCTTCTGCGTGCGCGCGATGCTGTGCGAGCTCGTCCGAACAAGAATGAGGGCGCAACCGTCTTTGTCCGTGGCGGACGTTATGGTGTTCGAGCGACACTTGACCTCGACGAGCAGGATTCCGGTCAGGCCTCCGCCCCCATTGTCTATCGTGCCTATCCAGGGGAGCGCCCGATATTTGACGGGGGGTTCGCTGTCAAACAGTTTGAGGCTGTCAAGGATGCAGAGATTCTATCCCGCCTTCCGGAGCAGGCACGCGGCAAGGTGGTAGTCTCTAACTTGAAGGAGCAGGGGTACGACTCCTTTGACACGCAGCGGCCGTATGGACGCGGGGAGATGAATCTGGGACGCGGCATCCGCGAACTCTTCGCCGATGGCGTGCCCATGACCATTGCACGTTGGCCCAACAGTGGCTGGTTGAAGACAGGACCCCAGACAGGCAGCGTGACGAATCGGGCCTTTGTCTTTACTGATCAGCAACTGAAGCGTTGGAGCCAGGCAAAGGAGGCGATGGTGTGCGGCTATTTCTATCACCTCTGGTCGGATTGCACCATGCCAGTCTCCTTCAGCGAGGGGACCATCACCTTCCGTGAGCATCTGCCGGAAACTGGGTTGAAGGATAATCATCCCTTCTTCGTGCTGAATCTGCTGGAAGAGATCGATCAGCCCGGCGAATGGTACTACGACTGCGCCTCCGGCAAACTCTACTGGTGGAAGCCGGATAACGTCGGTAGTCGCTCATCTGTGGTTGTTTCGAGATGGAATAAGCCCTTCCTGACGATGAAGAACGTCAAACACTTCTCCCTGTCTGGCCTTGTCTATGAATATGGACAGCAGGACGGGATGCAACTTTCAAACTGCTCCGATATCGCGGTTGTCGGCTGCATGGTGAGGCGCATAGGCGGACAGGCGATGAGCGCCCAGAGCATGAAGAATTTCACGGTGTATGGAAACAGCTTCAACACCTTGGGACATGCGGCCATGCGTGTCAGCGGCGGGGATCGCAAGAGCCTGACCTCCGGCAACATCCTGATCGAGAACAACGAGGTCTTCGGCTTCGCACGGCGCGGACGCACCTATAATCCGGCCCTGCTGTTAGAAGGCTGCGGCGTGCGTGTGGTACACAACCATTTCCATCATGGACCTTCCAGCGCCATGCGCATTGATGGCAACGACCATCTGATAGAATTTAACCAGTGCAACGATCTCGTGACGGAGTCGGACGATCAGGGCGCCATTGACATGTGGTGCAATGTCTCCTACCGCGGGACTGTCATACGCTACAACTATTGGAAGGATATCGGCGGCGGGGCAAACATCCCGTGTGGTCAGGCGGCCATTCGCTTTGACGATGCAATCAGTGGAAGCCTGGTGTATGGTAACTATTTTGAAAACACATCGAACGGCCATTTCGGCGGTGTACAGATCCATGGTGGACAGTTCAACATCCTGGATAACAACATTTTTATCGACTGTGCCATCGGCGTCAGTTTCTCAAGCTGGGGGAATAAACGGTGGAATACATTCCTGGACAGCGCTACCATCCAGAAGCTCATATCCGCTGTGAATATGGAAGGTGAACTGTATCGCAGCCGTTATCCAGAATTGCCAATTTCACGAGAGAAGAACGATCAGAACAGCATCTGGCGCAACCTCTTTATCCATTGCGGACAGACCTATTCGCGTGCACCCAAAGGGACAGACTCCGCAGGCAATCAGATCTTTGCTGAAGCGCCTCGGATGAATAAGATTGCCGAGGATTCCGTCTTTTCCAGATTGCCACCACGTAATGAGATGGGCCGTTATGAGAACGGATTCATGATGAAGGATGCGAACGTCAAGTAGGGGGGGCGTCGGAGTGTCAGTAAGTTTAGAGAGTGTCAGTAAGTGTCAGTAAGTTTGTGAGCAGAGGAGTTCTACAGTTCGAGCCGGCTTCGCTAAGAGCTTCCGCCTGCGCGATGCCTACTGGCGCAGGCCTTGCAGTCGGGGAAGTGGGTGCTGGAATTGGCTTCGCGGAACTCGTGCTTGTGACAGGGATGTCAACCGCGTCGTCAGGTTTTAATTTTGATTAGGAATTGCTCTTGTCCAATCCCTCATTTAGCGAGTATAATCAGACACATGATGATGAACGAGCAAAGCTTTAGAACAACTATGAACACACTGACCCCATGGATACAATCACCTCCTCAAGTGCCGCTCGCCACTGTCTGGTTGCTAAACGATCTTGCTGAATATCGCGGAAAGCAGGACCTTTACACGAGGCAAGCACCTCAGAAGCTAGAAAAATTGCGTGAGCATGCACTGATTGAGAGTGCGGTGGCTTCCAATCGAATCGAGGGTGTCGAGATCGACCAGAAGCGGGTGGGGACCGTCATTTTCGGCAAAACTCATCTCCAGGATCGGAACGAAGAGGAAGTTCGAGGCTATCAGGCAGCCTTGTCATGGATACACGCGTCTCATGCATCCATCCCTTTTTCCTCTGAGACGGTTCTCCGTCTGCATGCCATGACCCGACCCGACACATGGGATGCCGGGGCATTTAAGAAAGATGACGGTGAAATCATCGAGAAGCACGCAGACGGACGCGTGACCATCCGCTTCCGTCCTGTCAGTGCCAAGGAAACACCTGACGCAATGCATAAGCTTTGCGACATGTCTGAGCGCATCCTCATTGAAAAACAGATTCCGCCGCTGATCCTCTGGGCAGCCCAGAATCTTGATTTTCTCTGTATCCATCCCTTCCGGGACGGTAACGGACGGGTCTCCCGTCTGTTGCTGCTTCTCTCGCTTTATCGCTTAGGGTTCATGGGCGGCCGCTACATCAGCATGGAACGCTTGATCGAAAGGAGCAAGGACCGCTATTACGAGACGCTCCGGGTAGGATCGCAGGGCTGGCACGAGGGCAAGCACGATCCCTGGCCTTACATCAATTATTTGCTGTATACCCTCAAGAATCTCTACCGAGAGTTCGAGAGCCGTTACGAGAACACCTCGCTTCCGTTGGGCGAAAAGACCGAAACGGTCCGACTGGCCGTATCAGGCTTTCTGGAGGCCTTTCACATCACCGAGCTGCATAAGCAGTGTCCTGAAGTCAGCCTGGACATGATCCGAAAAGTTCTGAAGGAGATGCGCCTGAAGGGGGAAATCGAATGCCTTGGACGAGGCAAGCACGCCCGCTGGCGGCAAATAGGTAATGGGTAATCCATATGGGTATTTTATTAGGTACTCTTTCGCTTTCGAACGCTACCACGTTTAACCGTTTAGCTTAAGAAAATAGCCTATATTCAACAGTTCACTCATACATGACTCTCGGCGTCTCGCCCTGTCTGGCAACCCCAAGTTTCAAGCGTCCAGTAATATTCCATCTACCCCCATGCCTTCGCTAAACAGGTACATCCGAAACAACGGCTTCATAAACACCCTTGGTATTTCTGAATCAATTATACATAAACACCCTTGGTGTTTCTCTATCGGGGAGCCCTTGCCGAACAGTTTGTCGGGCAGGAACTCGCTGCGTCCCTGCTGGGCGGCGAACCACACTGGTGGAAGCGTGAGGCCAAGAACAGCATGGCCGTGTTGGATTATCTCGTGGAGCTGCACAACGGTATTCAGCCGATTGAAGTTAAGAGCGGAAGTGGCGGCAGCCTGAAGAGCCTCCACCAGCTTCTTAAAGATCATCCTGGTTGCCGTGACGGCGTCGTGTTTTCCTGTGCACCCTTTGGAGAACTTCCTGAACAGCGGTTACGTTTCATTCCCCTCTATTATGCAGGCTCCTTAAACTGGCTCAAGTGAACCACGTTTCAATCCGCGCCGTTCTTCATGGCTTCTCCGCTGTGCTTTACGGTCAGGCGGAAATGCCTGCCGCCTTCCCTCTGGTCGGAAAAATATCTTTCCGCTCTTTCACGGAAAAGAAACGCCCGAGACCGCTTAGGACCGGGCGTTTTTGTTTTCAATGTGCTTCACGTCGGCTCCCGTCCGCAAATATCTGGCGGACGGCGATCCTCCGGAGGCTTCGAGCCAGTCGGCGGCTTGATCACAAACCCGCGCCGTCTCGAAGGCCTGACTTCTTGAAGGAGTTGTTGTTGATTCCTTTCCCATCAAGTCTGGCCTGGAAATCCAATAAGAAGCAAAAAAAGCAGTTGGATTGTCTGAAATCCGAAGAAACAGATTGCTAAACCATTCAATGTCAAACTTATCAGTTTCAGACTGAGATGGTGTCCCTTTCTCCACGCAAAGATGATGGCTGCGATGGCCGCTATTAGCCCGAGGGGGGCAACTAAAATAAAAGGAAACGTATACGCAAAGGAAGAATAGTCTGCAAACACGCCCAGAATGAATGGAGAAATATTGCAGAAGAGAAACCACGATGGGTATTTTGTGATTATCTGAGATTCATTCATATGCTATTGCCCCAACGCAATGCTAACCGGCGAGGTAAGACGTCGCCTGAAAGGCGGCGGATTCACTCGTGCGGTTCCGCAACATGTTCGACTTTCTCCGGTACATGAGCCTTTTCGTCACGAGAAACAGTGTCAGGGCTGTGGCCCATGATGCTAGGGCTTAGAACCAGTGGACCGATTCGTTCAAAGCAATCGCCGTAGGGATGGAAGTCGCTTGCGCGTGCCCTGGCAAACGCATCGATCCACATGGTGTCGGGTGTCGTTAAACGAAAGGCGACGTGCAGGGATTCGTCCATCCTGTAGCGAAATATGAGAGGTTCGGTCTGCCCTGAATCAGGCGGGGTGATGTCCAGGCGTTCTCCTGTGACGTGTACCCCAACCCAGCCATCGCCCAGGTCCGTGTAGCGTGCCACCGGGTGGCTGTAGGTATGCCGGATCTGGTCCGCTCCCTGACCGCGCGCGTTATCCCAACTGGTCACCACAAAGCGGTTGGACTCGATGGCATAGGTCTCGAAAATGTTCTGGCTCGGCGAATTGGCGTTGACCAGCCGCCATTGACCGAACACGCGTGGATCGATCTGGCCATCCTCCGGCGGTACCACAACGGGCATTGCGTGGGCAGCCAGCGGCACACCCCGGTCGCGTGCATAGCGCCACACGGTGGTCATGATACGAGCGTAGGAGATGTGCCCGGACGTACACATGCTGGGGACGGCATAGTTGCCGCTGTCCTGCCCGGTCAAGTCGATCAGAGCGAAAACAGCGATCTGCCGCTGGTAGGGCTCGGGAGACTGCGCCCAGTGCACCAGTCTAGGAATGGTGTTCGGACCCATTTTGCTCAGCGCAGCGGCCAATGCATGGAGTTGGTTGTACGTTACGAATCCGTGAGGAGTCGACATCGAGATACCGTTGGCGTCACTGAGACTCACTGGTGGCGGTACGGCCTTCTGCCACTGTGTGAACAAGGCATCCACTTGGGCGGTGACCGTTACCACGTCCTGGGTTTGCTGCGCCCACGTGCCTATGCAGGCAAGCAAGCCGATAGTGGCTGACATGAGGAGTTTCTTCATTTTCTTGTGTCGAACAGTGTTATTGAGCCTGCCTCGAGGGGAGGCCACTCACCAAACGAATTGTGATTAGGTTATAGAAAGAACGGACACCCGTCAAGAACCTAAATACGTCGGCAGACCTGCCCTGCCTTGTGGCAAGACTTCCCTTCGCAAGCTACTGGACGTCCTGCCCCACCGCAAGCGGACGGCAGGGCAGGGGATGCGCGAAACTTAACCGCTTGAAGGCCATTCAAAAGCGCTGCGCGTCCTGCGGATCAAAGGGGACCTTCGACTTCTGCCTGTCCTTTTTCTCGGGCAAGTTCCTGATGCGCATCCTCCGGCGCTAGGTTGTAGATACTCATTCTATCCACGACTGAATGATCCGACCGCTTTTAAATATCTCATCATTTCCTCTGATGACGATAAAATCGGCCCCGTGTCCTTCAAGTCTCACATGAACAAACAATATGTCGCCCACATAGCGTATTGACTTGATGTGCTTCGTTTCAATCTGCTCTTTTAAAGCGACTGAAAGGTGTTTTGCAAGGGCCGAGATGCGGTCTGAAGACAATCCCTTCAAAGGTTCGCCAAACACCTTGTTACGTTGTGAGAATATGGAAGCGATCACGCCTAGGGCCAGGGAGTTATCGGGATCTTGCCTGTATTGCCCAACGAAATGCATCAGTACTTCATGATTTCCGATCTTGACCAGGGCTTGTCGTGTGTCCTCCACTATTGCGGGATCCTTATGTTCAAGGAGCGGCAACAGCGCTGCCACGGTCTTCGCATCATGGGCGCGCGCTAGCGACCAGATTACTTGCTTGATCAGAGAGGCATCGGCGGACGTTTGGAGTGAACGAAGCGTGGGCGCGGCGCCAGTGTCACCGATCATGCCCAATGCCTGGACTGCTGACATCCGTGCGTCTCTGTCACCCTCTGAGGCAACAGTCAGGAGTCGATCTACCGCGCGTGCGTCTCCGATGTTTCCGAGCACATACAACGCGCGAATCGCGACATTTGGCGATTTGTCGAACGTCGCGCTAAGAAGAGCCGGGACAGCATTCGTGTCTCGTATACAGTATTCGGCCTCGACTGCCGCATATCGCACTTCTGCAGAATCGTGTTTGACCATGAGTTCGGAAAGCAGCGGCGTAGCAGCGGTGCTCCTGATCGTTCCAAGTCCCTGCACCATTTCTGTAAGGGCGAAGGCGTTCTGTTCCTTCTGGGCGGCCGCAAGCATCTCGGCAGAGCATTGTTTCCGATTCTGCATGAGTCGCAAAGTGTATGCCGCGCCCCAACGGACTTGCGGTGACTCGTGATTAAGAAGCGGCAGCAAAGGGGCGACAGGAAGGGGATTCTCAGGTGTGTCCAGATAGTCAATTCTGTTTCCGACGTTACAAGAACCATCCTTTGCAACTAATTCCAAGACGAGTGCATCGTAGTTGTCCGGCGCATCTGTCGCGAAGGTTCCGAGTGCGCCACACGAGACAAGCAGAACCGCAACAACCGTCAGCGGGAAGAACACTAAAGATGTCTTGCCTGTTTTCATATCTCCGTTGCCTCAACAGTGTTATTAAGCCTGCTTAGCACAAAGCAACAGCCTTTCGCACTGGAAATACAGTATAAGTTTATCCGGACATAATCAAGCTTGTAATATTTATAAAAACGCACTAGTGTGTGATTGGAGATGAAAAATTAAAGAAGATTTAAAGTTGAAATTTGAAACTTGATCCTCCTTCGTAAATACTGTTTCGGCCTTTGCTAAAGCTTCCACCTACGCGATGCCTTCCGCCTCCGCCAAGGCTACTACGGACAGGCGGAATGATCAATGTCCAAGGAGAGAAGCCGCATTTCCGATGGTTATTGACCATTCCGTGTTTATGATTGGATATTCAAGTGTTCTTTTTAGGGCTCACGCTTTTCGAGAGTCAAATCATCGATGGAGAAGACGGTGGTTTTGGTTTCAAGGGACGTGAAGCCGAGCCAGTCCAAACGCTTGAAGGCGGGGCTGCACGTCAGTGCTGGGAAGAGTTGCGCTGCCTCGTTGGGACGCTCTACGCTGAGCTTCCATGTGCCGGTGGCGTGGGTGCCGAGTCCGCAGGTGATGACAAGGCGATGCCACTGATTGACGGATAGGGTCAGCAGCTTCTTGCCGGAGACCGTCAGCTCGCCCTGTCCGTTGATATGGACCTGCGGTCCTGTGATCAGATTTTTGTTTGCAGGCCAGTCGCGCCACTCGTGCAGGATGATCGCGCCAGGTTCGTGTTTGAGCCAGAAGGCTTCTGTCACGATACCATTAGTGAACTCCGGACGGTAGTAGAAGTGAGGATCGTACGAGAATTTCAGGTTGGGGCTGTCTTGGATGCGCAGACATTGTCCACCCTGAATGCCACCCGTTGCAACGCGGATCGATGCGCTCCCTTCCCCTTCATGGATGTAGCCTTCATCGGGTAAATCGCCAGGCGTCTCCTCTTCAAAAGCGTAGGCCAAGGTGTTGCGTTGCAGAGGCGGTTCGGCGCGCTCGAAGGCGCGATGCGGAAAGCGGTTGGGCAGGTTGCGCCAAGCGCGGTCGCCATAGAGTCCTGTAGGTGTGATATCGATTGAACGGAATCCGAGCGCAAAGGCAGGGGAGTCTGATAATAATGTGAAATCGCGTTGCTGAATATTTTTGAAGCGAGGCTCTGCGATTTTTGAGTGACGATCCAGTCCTGCGGACTGCCATTGTTCCCAGGTACATTCCTGACCAAAGATCGGGGAGTTGGTTGCCGTGCTCCAATACAGGTTGTAATCGCAGAAATAGTTGCTGTTGGTTTTCCAGTTGCCGCCGTTGTAGATGTTTGGCGCGCCTGTGTAGACAATGTTACGCTCAAAGGTGACGTGGCGTTTTTCATTGTCCTTGATGTTGTTGCGGATCAATTCGCCATCCTGTGAACAGGCGAATATATTGTTGGTAATGATGTCGCCGTAGGGGTAGCCATCGTTGTGAAAGTGCAACGAGCCATCACGCGTGTTGTAGGAGATATTCTGCGTAACCGTAATTTCAGAGCTCCCAGCATCCAGATAGATGCCCCAGCCGCCGTAGCCTTCGCGGCCCCGTTCAAAGCGCGAGATGTCGTGAATCAAGTTGTGGTGCAGGATTGTTCCAGGCGACACACCGATCGTGTAGATACCGCCGATGTCGTTCAGGACGCCGTTACCCAGATGGTGGATGTGGTTATAGGCGATCTCATTATGATGCGAATGGGCGGGTGCGCGGCCGGTCCAACTCCAACCCTGGTGGACGCCCATCCAGCTCAGGTCGCAGATTTCGTTGTGCGTAATGGCATTATAGCTGGCGTTGCCGCCCATGAAGACGCCGCATGCTGCGCGGAAGACATGGCCGCCATCGTGGATGAAATTATTATCTACTCTGTTATAGGTGGTGTGGTGGGACAGATTTGTGGTGGCGGGTGCCGCCTCCGAAAGGTAGACGCCACCTCCGCCGAGGGCGTGAAAATGACACTGTTGGATGAGGTTCGAGCTGCATCCTTCGAGCAGGGAGATGCCGTGTTCGCCCAGAAGCGTCAACTCGCAGTTGACAATCGAGCTGTTGCGCAAGCCTCGCGCAGTGATTGCACCTTGCTGGGTGTGAGCTCCTTGCACGCTGTGACGGTAATCCGGCGAAAGGTCAGCATCGGTATGCTTAAAGCTGATATTGACGAAATGGATGTTTTCGATCCAGCGATTCGCCTTGTAATCGCCTTCGAATTGAATCAGCTTCGCGGTCAAGCGCGGTGCAATTACTTCAGCCGTGCGCATGTCTTCAGAGGGAAGCGGCTTGTAATAGAGGCGGCCTGACTGGGTATCGGCGAACCACTCGCCTCCCGCATCCAATGCCTCCAGACTATTTTCGACATAATAGCGGACTTCCGGACCGAGGAAGAAGATGCCTGCTGGACGGCCGAGGACGATGCGATTGCGTTTTGAATCCCATTGCGCGACGCGATTGTAAGAGCTGACCCAGTTGTGGAAGAGTGCAATGCGGACATTCGGCTGTCCGATCCAGTTCAGGACATCCTCTTTGTTCACGCTGAATCCGAGGCATTGCGGCGTGTCCTGGGTAGTCTTTTCCAGAATGAGTCGACGCGTGTAAAAATAGGTGCCTTCGTTGGGGGTTCGTGCGCAGGGGCGGCGCACGTTGTTCACATAGAGCTGTGTAAACGGCTCCTTTGCGTTTTTCAGCCACGGAACATCAGCGGTCCAGACTCCGTTCGAGAGGGGTTTCCAGTTACTAATGCGAGATCCGCCGCTGAAGGTGACGGTTCCAGGTTTCGATGCGCAGTAGGTGATGGCCGCAACCCCGGAATCCTTAGGGGTAAAGATCAGCGGTGCTGCTAACGAATAGGTGCCGGCTGCAAAATGAACCGTGATAGGTTGCGTGGGAGATTTTTTCACAGACCGCACCGCTGCTTGCGCGCGTTGCGGCGTTGCAAAGGGTTGCTGGCGGGTGCCGGGGTTCGCATCACTTCCCGACGGCGCAACGTAATAATGTTGACCTGGCGTTTCGGCCTCGACAAAGAGACTGTTCTGGCAACCTGCAAGCAGAGTCAGACCAACGAGTGTGCATATTTTTTTCATAAAGTTTATGTCCTCGACAGCAGTATGCCAAAAAAAGAGATTAGGAGCAAGACGGGGATGAAGGATGTCGGATTGTAAGGGCGGAGTTACGTTTTGTTTGTATTTGGTTTAGCTTCTGTGGGCGGTCCGGCGGGTACGCATCTGTCGCCGCTCATCAACGGTGCGTATTCGCGTCTGAGTCGCGACAGGGGCGGATACCTATCCAGCCCCTGCCGCGCATCCGCAAATCCGCATCCGTTGAATGAGCGGCGGATGCTTGGATACCCCCTCCGGGCCGCCCGAGTCCCTGGGCGGCCTCCGGTGTCGCGACGGCCTCGCTCCGCTTTCGGGCGTGTCCCGCGGTGCCATCGGGCTTCGGACGCGGATGATGCGCCTCTGAGCGGGTGACGGATACGTCAGCCCCGCCCATAGGCGCATACCCGCATTCCTCGCCTGCGATGTCACGCGAGCCACGCCTGTCAAGCGCCCGCTCATCCGCCTTGATACCGTTCGTCCGCTGGCCGGCTCCTTCCCAGGGAGCCGGGCTGTTCTGCTGTGGGGTCTAACAAGCTATGCGGGGCATTGGCCACCACGCACATCAGAAAGGAGCAGCGCCGATAGCTCTGAACTGCGCCCCCAGCGTATTCTGTCAATAGAGAAGGACACCGAAAACCGGATTAATTGCATACCGCTTC
>JBAXCC010000083.1:0-13615 GCA_037141675.1 bacterium
CCGGATTGGATGCCCCCAGCAGTTGCTGTCCATGATGGCGACTGGAAACTCATCCGCATCTTCAATCATGGCGAGAATAGCCAGCATCGTTATCAACTCTACAATCTGAAAGATGATCTAAGCGAGAAGAATAATCTGGCGGCAGTGGAGCCTGGGCGCGTAAAGGAACTGGATGCAAAGATCGAGGCGTTCCTCGTGGATACAAAGGCGGTCTTGCCGCGCGTAAATCCAGCCTTTGACCCTTCAAAATATGACCCGAAAGAAGAGGGGATTCAAAAGCCTAAGGTAAAGGCTCAACCCTCTCCCAAGGGCAAGGATGATGGGGATGATCCGAAGTTGCAAGGATGGAAAATGCGCAGTGGCACAGCAACGGTTAAGAAAGGCATTTTAACTGTGAAGAGTGGTGCAGAGGCTAAGCCTTTCTTGGGCGTGGGATGCCCCTCAGCTGGCGGTGGCGGCAAGGTCGAGTTGCGCGCCAAATGCGCAAGGGATGGGGCTGGAAAAGTTGAGTGGTTGAAATCTCCAGGCGAGCCCAACACCCCATGTTCGGTTGCTTTTGAAGTGAAAGGCGGAGATTGGCAGACCATTTCTGTTATTATTCCGGAAACTGCTTCTATGGGTATCTTGAGGGTCTACGTGCCATCAGGACAACCCGTAGATATCGACTGGATTGATATCAAGCTGAATGCTGCAGGTTCTAAGCCGAAGCGGACGGAGTTTTAAATGAAGAAGGCGTTGATACTTTCTCTTGTTCCAATATTCGCGATTGGACTGCTGGCGCAAGAGGCAGTGACTAATCGGTTTGAGGATAATGGGCGCGCATTGATCAATCCTGGCATGGGGTGGACCATGCATTTTTATTCGAACGTGCCTCAGAACTATGGTTCAAAACTGGAGCCGTCTGATGCGCTGGAGTGGTTTCCCGGTTGTTCGGTGGTCTATCTCCGCATACCGTGGGCCTTTGTCGAGCCGGAGGAGGGCGTCTATAACTGGGCCATTCTTGATACGCCTGCTCAGCGCTGGATCGCGCGTGGCGGAAAGATCGCCTTGCGCCTTACCTGCTCGGAGAATTGGATTCGTTTTGCCACGCCGGAGTGGGTCAAGAAGGCGGGAGCAAAAGGGTATTTCTATAATTTTGGGAAAGGGGTTTCCGATAATGGGGGGACGTGGGATCCAGAATTTGCAGATCCGATTTTTTTAAAGAAGCTGGAAACGTTTCTGAAGGCAATGGCTGCGCGCTACAATGGAAATCCGAATGTCGCTTTTATTGATGTCGGCACGTATGGTCTCTGGGGGGAAGGGCACACAGGCGCGAGTAGTTGTATCCCTCAAGAAAAGATGAATCGGGATGTGAAGGTTCATATTGATCTGCACTGCAAATACTTTCCAGACACGCTGCTCTGTATCAGCGATGACGTCTCTGGACCTAGCAACAAATCAGGCAACTATCCATTATTGGACTATGCACGCTCCAAAGGCGTTACGTTGCGAGACGACAGCATTCTTGTCCAGCCACCTCCTAACTCTTGGTATCACGCAGACCAGGCAGAGCGTTACTGGCGAACTCTGCCCGTGATACTGGAACATGAGCATTATGGCAGCTCGATCAAGCGAAATGCTTGGAAGCCGGAACTGCTGATCAAGTCTGTAGAGGACTATCACGCAAGTTACATGTCGATTCATTGGTGGCCTCAGGAATTGTTCGAAAAGAACAAAGAGACGATTGAACAGATTAATAAGCGCCTTGGGTATCGGCTTCAATTGCGCGAAGTAACGCTTCCTAAGAGTGTCAAGAAGGGCGAACTCTTTAATGTGCAGTGGACGTGGGCGAACGTGGGTGTCGCGCCGTGCTATGCGGGTGGTTATCCTGCATTGACCCTTAAAGATTCGAAGGGAGGCATCGTCTCTGTGCTGGTGGATGAGACGTTTGATGTGAAGCAACTCGAGGTGGCTCGGCCAGGCCAGGCACCCATATCCACGCGTGCATCTCGGTTCCGGGTTGGACATGTCGCGCCGACAACGGTTGCTGGCCTCTATGATGTCTATGTTTCGGCGGGACGGCGCGATGGGACGCCAGTCATAGCCTTGCCCCTCAGCAATGAGGATGGTCAGCGCCGTTATAAGATTGGCCAGCTTCAGATTGAACAATAGAAGAAATTGCGAATGGAGATCAATATGAAAAAAGTCGTGTTGGCAATTTGTTTGTTGGCTTTGAGCATGTGCATGTGGAATACGGTTGCATCTGTAGTGCCAAAATCCCATGAGGGACGGATCACCACCCGTGCAAGCAAGGCGTTGCAAGATTTTAGAACGCCTGCGCGTGAAGCCAAAGAGGTCGTGCCAGGATTCCTCTGGATTGAAGCAGAGGACTTTGCGGATTATGGAGGATGGTGGATCGATACGCAGTATGTCGACTTCATGGGCTCAGCCTATCTGATTGCAGCGGGTGTCTGCAAACCCGTGGAAGACGCGGTCTCCTCTGTCGGAATCCCCCAGCCCGGAAAATATCGCTTGTGGGTGCGTGCCATGAATTGGAATGTGGAACACACACCTGGAACGTTTAAGGTCGCCATCAATGATCACGCATCGAGTCATCTGTTTGGTACAGCGCCAGAACGGGCTTGGCTTTGGGAAAATGGCGGTGAATTCGATTTGCCCGCCGGACGTGTGGCGTTGACGCTCAAAGATATGACAGGACAATATGGCCGTTGCGATGCGCTCATTCTGACCACGGACTTGAACTATGTGCCTCCGCGAGAGGCCAAGGCATTAACTCAAGAGCGCGCACGCTTGACAGGCATTTCCCTGACTCCCAAGGATATCGGTGAATATGATGTCGTGGTAGTCGGTGCAGGCACGGCAGGGTGCTGTGCGGCCATTGCCTCAGCACGCAAGGGTGTTAAGACGGTCTTGATCCAGGATCGGCCTGTGCTGGGGGGCAATGCCAGCATTGAAATGGGTGTTGGTTCGCAGGGGGCCTCCTCGCATAAGCGGAATATGCGAGAGGGAGGCATCATTGAAGAGGCCTTCCGGATTATGAATCAGAAGAATCATCGGATGCTAAGCGATGCGTTTGCAGAACTGATGGATGCAGAGAAAAATCTAACGGTCCTTCTCAATGAGCGCGTGGATGGCGTCGAGATGAAGGATCCTTCGCATATTGCCTCTGTGCGGATGGTCAACACCTTGCTTGGCTCAGTGAGTCGTATCAAGGGACAGTTCTTCCTGGATTGCACAGGCGATGGCTGGGTGGGTTTCTATGCAGGTGCAGAGTATCGTTGGGGACGTGAGAGCCGCGAGCAGACAGGCGAATCGCTGGCTGTTGATAAGCCAGACAATGTGACCATGAGTGGTTGCATCTTTGGTCCGCATGGGATGTTCTTTTATGCGCCAAAACGTGACGAGGCCGTGCCTTTTACGCCACCGCCTTGGATAGCGAAGATACCGGGGCCTGAAGATTTTGGACGAACCATCAAATCGCCGAACAGCGGAAACTGGTGGCTGGAACACGAGGGGGCCATCGACAATTTAAATGACCCGGAATTTGCGCGGGATGAGTTGATCAGGATCGTCTTCGCCTATTGGGATTATCTGAAGAACCGTCGACTGGACAAGGAGGAGTCTGCTAAGTATGAGCTGACCCATGTGCCCATCTGGAATGCAAAGCGCGAAGGCCGACGCCTGATCGGGGACTATGTCTTTACGCAGATGGATGCACAGAAAGAGGCGTATTTGCCTGACCGCATCTCCTACGGTGGCTGGTCCTTGGACATCCATCATCCGAAAGGAATCTACTCCGGAAAAGAAGGGCCGTATCATTACGATGCAAAGACCCAGCTCTATGGTTTCCCGTATCGGAGCCTCTATTCGAAAAACATTGAAAACCTGCTCTTTGCGGGACGCAATGTGAGCGTGACACATGTGGCACTTGGGACGGTTCGCGTCGAGAGTACCTTGGCCACGTTTGGTCAAGCCGCGGGTACTGCTGTCTCCATGTGCTTGCGCTACAAAACAACACCCCGGGGTATTTATGAGAAGTATCTCAAGGAGTTGCAGCAGACGCTTCTGAAAGATGATCAGTATATTCCGGGGCTCGTCAATGAAGATCCCGCTGATCTGGCGCGTGGTGCAAAAGTGACAGCCTCCAGTACAGCCGGATATACAAGCTTTGATAAATCGAAGTACAAAGTTGATTCAAAAAAACCACGTGATGAGCGTATGCATGAACTGCTGATACCTCGTATCGCATCTCTTCCGATAGGCTTGGACACACGGGTGGATGCAGTTCAGGTGAAACTCTTTTCAGCGTTAACAAACTCTGTAGATGTAAAAGCGTATCTCTGTGGTACTGCGGAACCGGAGAAGATGACGGACCTTTCAACACTTGTGTCAGCCACCGCAAAAGTGAAACCCGGGGAACAGTGGGTGACGTTCAGTTTCAAAACAAATGTTGCAGCTCCCCATGTTGCTGTGCGATTCGAACCCATAAAGGGGGTCCACTGGCTTCTGATTTCTGAGGCGCCGAACGGTGCTGTCCGAGGTTATGGAGGTACAGAAAAATCTCCGTGGACCTGTCTTCCCAGTCAGCATTACTCTATGTATACGGTACCCGCGCGGAAATACGAGATTGACGTTGGCCCTGAACATGTGATTGATGGCGTGTCGCGAGTGCTGGGGACGACCAATCATTTTTGGTGTTCGGATGCGTCACAACTCTTGCCGCAATGGATCGAGCTTGATTTAGGGAAGATAACAACGATTCGCACGGTTCAGGTTACCTTCGATACGGATTTTGCGATCAGGTGGCCGGGCGGACCGCTTTCACCTCGCTGCGTAAAGGATTATGAGGTGTTGTGCAGTGATGGGGCAGGGGGATGGAAAACGCTGGCGACAGTGAAGGATAATTTCCAGCGTCATTGCGTACATACCTTCACACCTATTGATACGCAGAAGATCCGAGTGCAGGTGCAGGCTACGCACGGCGATCCCTCTGCGCGTATTTTTGAAGTGAGAATTTATTGATTAAGGGTAGAATCGTATATGAAGAGTGGCAAAATATTTGGGCTGGAGCGGAATGTTTTTTATACGGGGCTGACCAGTTTCTTCACGGATACATCGACTAAGATGGTGTATAGCGTGATGCCATTGTTCTTATTGTCGATAGGAGCGTCAAAGACCTCCATTGCCATGATCGAAGGGATTGCCGAGAGTACGGCGTCCTTGTTTAAAGCCTTCTCCGGTTATTGGAGCGATAAGATCGGCAAGAACAAGCCCTTCATGATTATTGGATATGGCATCACGGCCTTGGTCACCCCGTTGTATGCTTTGGCTACGTTGTCGGTGCAGATCTTGATCTTTCGTTTTCTTGAACGCATTGGAAAAGGATTACGGGCTGCTCCGCGTGACAGCCTGGTGAGCGGATCTGTTCCGAAGCAGGAGGTCGGACGTAGCTTTGGTTTCCATAAGGCGATGGACAACAGCGGGGCGATCTTTGGTCCGCTGGCCGCTTTTGTTTTGCTCTATCTCTTTCCATTGAGTTACAAAACCATTTTTCTGCTTGCAACAATTCCAGCTCTTCTCGGAGTTGCAACGATTATCCTGTTTATAAAGGAGGCGAAGGCAGAGAAGAAAGAGGAGAAGCCAGCGTTCCATCTCAAGCAGTTGCCGAAAAAGTTCTATTTCTTCCTGGCGATCATCTTTGTGTTTACACTGGGAAATTCAGCTGATGCCTTGTTGCTGGTGAAGACCGCGGAGACAGGAATTAACAAATCATACATTCCCTTTGTCTATATGATTTTCAATATGGTCTCCGTGGTTCTGGCCGTACCGATTGGGAAATTGTCGGACAAGATCGGACGTGAAAAATTGATCATTGCGGGATTCTTAGTTTACGCCCTTGTCTATTTCTTGTTTGGCAGGTACAACAGTATCAATGTGTTCTTCTTCTTGTTCTTACTGTATGGGCTTTATAGCGCATTGACCGACGGCAGTCAGAAAGCCATGGTCTCAGATATTGTCAGCAAGGATTTGAGGGGAACCGGATATGGAATCTACCACTCTGTGCTGGGGATCACGTTACTGCCTGCAAGCCTGATCGCCGGGTTGCTATACGACAAAGTCAACTCCAACGCGCCCTTCTACTTCGGCGCATGCATGGCCTTTATCGCCGCGCTCCTGATGATGGTCTTTGTGCTGGTTGATCGAAAACAAGCGTCAAGCCATTGATCAATCAGTCAACTCGTTACCCCGTCAATCGCCTGAATACACTTCACGGCAGACATGTTCTTGTCTTTGACCTCAAGCATGATGTCGAGATCGGTTGTTGGAAGTGTCTTGTAGAAGCGCAGGAAAGTGGGGAGGTCGATGGTTTCGGAATGTGAACCTTCGCGTTTGCTTTCGGCCTGTTGGGAGTAGTGAATTTTTTGGACCCCATCTTTTTTGCTCCATGTTTTGGCGCAGGCAGCAATCCATTCCTGGGCCGATTGTGATGCGGAAGAAGGGTTGATTTCGTGGTGCAAATTGTCGAAGACAACAGGAATCTTGAGCGCTTTGCCGATAGCTAGGACATCCTCAATGGTATAGCAGGTGTCGTCATTCTCAATCACCAGATGCTGTTTGATGCGGTCATCAAGGTTGATGTAGTGGCTCTTAAAGCGCTCAATCGCCGCAGGTTTGTCTCCATAGATGCCGCCGATGTGCAAGATGATTTTGTTCGTGGCATTCATGCCCATGGCATCAAGAAAGTCGCAGTGGTACGCAAGGTCACGGATGGCATTTTCAACAACGTGTGCATGAGGGGAGTTTAATACAGTGTATTGCCCTGGGTGCATGGACAACCGGATGTCATATTGGTTAGCTTTTTTTCCTAATGCCTGAAGCTCTTCTGCATAGAGGGTTTGCCAAGGGAAGCTAACGGCTTTGCTTGAGCCAAAGGGGATGATGTCGGAACTGATGCGAAACATGTGGATGTTATTCGCACGGTTATAATCCAGGATCCGCTTGAGTGTGCCGAGGTTCTGGCTTACGAGGTCGGCCATGCGCTCCTGTGTGGCAGCATCAAGCCGGCATGTCCGGATTGTAGTCCCCTCTACACCAACCAACAAACAAGCATATCCGATGCGCATGGGTTCCCTTTATTTCGGAAAGATGAGCTTATTGGTAGCAAAGCCGAATTCAGCGGCTTTCTGGAGGAGATGTCTTAGTGTCGCGTCCGGCAGGGTAGGTGTGCGAGCTAAGATCCAAAGATAGGAGTGGTCAGGGCCAGAAACTAACGAGTAATTGTAATTGGTCTTGTCTAAGTCTGCGATGATATACGACCCATAAAAGGGGCCGAAGAAAGATACCTTGAGGTGTCCAGTCGTCTTATTGCCCACAAAGTAAGCCTTGCCCTCAGCCTCTTTCCACTTGTTTTCGGTAGCCGAGAATCCCCGGTTCAGCACCTTGATTCCTCCATCGTCGCGCAAGCTGTAGTCTGCGGTGATATTTGAGAGGCCTCTCTCAAAAGATTGGTCCAGCCTGGCGATCTCATGCCATTTACCAAGATAACGCTGAGCGTCTACCCCCTCGACAGGTTTGACTCCCTTTGGCATCCCAGTGCAGCCGGCTATGAAGAAAAGGCTTATGACGGAGAGTAAGGACTTGAGCATTTTTCTGGCGTGATTCCTGTTGTTTCTACTTTGAGGGCGCATACGCTTTCAACACGAATTCTACGATGGGGGTGGGGTCTTTCAGGCTGTGGGGATGGTGGTCGCAGCCAGGTTTCATTATTTCTGTGACAGGGCCATTGAGGGCTTGATAACGCTCCTTCACAATTTTGAAATTTTCCTCGTACGGTACAACCTTGTCTGAATCGCCGCAGAGTGCAAGGATCGGGATTTTCTTTTCAGCAATGGGCTTGAGATTGTCAATGGGGTTGAGTTTGTAATCCAAAGCGGCCTGTTCCGTTTCGAAGCCATAATCTTTCTGCAACTTGGCCCAATCCCCCTTTGACCCTTTGCCCTTGCCTTTGCCGCCTGGCCAGCTCTTAAAATCGCAGACCGCATTGTCCAGGTAGATACAGGCTACGCGATCAGGACGACGCGCTGCCCAATTCAGGGAATAGAGCCCTCCACGGCTGAAGCCAGACAAGGTGCACTTCTCTCCGACCTGATAGGTCTTACGAAGATGATCGTAAAACGCATCCATCAGGTCAAGCGCTTTGGGGCAGCCGAAGCTGTTGTTCATCCCGATATAAACCGCATAAAAGCCCTTCTTCAGCAGGGCCACATCTGATTGCGGCTCATGACCAAAAAATTCCGGACGCCAAATCCATGGTTTCCCAGTTGCCGCTTCCGCGGGTATAACCACGGTGCAACTTGCGCCGTTCAACTTGAAATCCTCGCGAGCGAAGCCATTCCAGATTGACTTTGTCACATTTGTTCCCTGCGCAAAGCAACTGGCCCCTAACATCATTAACGTTAAACATCCAACAGCACTCATTTTGTTCATAACATTGACCCCCTTTTAATATGCACTACTATGACATATATTCGACATAACTTCACGTTATTTTTCAAAGACATGGAATTCGAAGAGGGAGGGGGCTCCATCGTTCGAGTCCAGGATGTTGAAGCGCACATAACGCGCCTTTACAGGCGTGAATGATAGTGTTCGTTGCGCTCCAATCATTTCACCCTTTGTAACAGGCTTCCATGTTTCGCCATCCTTAATCTCAAGTGACCAGGATGATATACGCTGTTCGAATTCATAGAGGTTTGCACGTGCAAAAGACATTTCGGATTCTAAATCAATTTCAAGCCAGCCGGTATTCTTGCCAGCCGCCACGCTCCAACGTGTTTCCGCTTTGCCATCGGTTGCTTTATTTGCATCGTAGGCTTTCGAATAATTGGATGAAGCAGTGGCAGGCTTGCCAATGGATAACGCGCCCTTCAGATTGAGCACAGGAGCATTGAGTGTTGCGTTGCTCTCTTTAACGCCCCAGAAGTTCTGCTTCTGATCCCCTAAATCACAGGGGCTGATCTTTTGCTTGGCTTCACCTTGATAAAGCATGACGGTCTCGCTTTTTTTCAGTTCTAGTTCATATAACCCATTGCCCAAGTCTTTCAGTTTCGCTGGCTGATCAGAGGTAAATGTGCCTGTGAAGTTAGGCTTGATACGGCAGGGCTCGCCCGCAAGGCTTTGAATTTTGACCCAGGATGTTTTTCCATCTTTACGGATTGCACTAACGAGGAATGCGCCTTCGGTCCGTAGATTTTCGTACGAGGCAGTCTTCCATTCAGCAGGCATTCCCGGGAAGATGCGGATCGTATTGCCCCAGCTTTGGAGCATCATGTATTGCAAGGCGGAGGCTGCGACCAGTGAGCACTCATACACAGGACTGCCTTCGATGTACTGGGTGTTGGGCATTACAAACCGTTTGTTGTTGTGATGTGAGCGTAGTTGTTTGACAGCGTTTTCACCGTCGCCCATGGTGGCGTAGAGGTGCGATGCCGCTGCTGCAGACCAGCCGTACACCTGCTTGCCGTTTTCAACGGTCAGCCAGTGCATCAACGTCTTTTCGACAACCTCTTTATTCTCCGGCTGTTCGCAGGAGAGCTGGTGCAACGGCCAGACCATCAGCATGTGCGACCAGTGGCGGTGTGAGTGCTTGAAGGGGACGCCTGCGCCGACCATAAAGCCGTTTTCATTTGTTGGGTGAGGGGTCAAGTCTTTCAATGTCCGTTCCCACTCGGTTGCTTGAGGGTCATTCAATTTAAAACGCTGATTGAGTTCTAACAGCGTGGTACACCCCCAGCGCAGCAAGGAGAGGTTGTAGTTGTTGTCAGGGGCTTCGCCGTATTCTGGTGAGTGCATGGTTGGAAGATGCAGTTTCCCGTCTGTGCCTGTCGTCAGCAGGTTTTTATAACAGCGGATTGCGCCTTTGAGCAGATCAAAGAATGCATGTTTCTCCCTGTCGGTGACGAGGCGCTCATCCATGGAGAAACGATAGTGCTGATAATAGAGATGAAGCGTCCAAACAAAGTCACCGGGGTTGGTATAGCGAGGCCACGATTTTTTGGCCTGACCGTTGCCGATCAACCCTTCATAACAGGTTGTATGCGCTGTTGTTGCTCCATCATCAATGGTGTAGATTTCTTTTGCGTTCTTTACGAAGTTTGACCGCTTGTTATCTATAAAGTTTAAATAGGATTCTCCAAGTTCCAAGCGGTTGGCTGCATAGACTGGAGAGTAGGCGATCTGTATGTTAAGGTTGAGCCAGATGCGCGCCCAGCCCGTCTCGCGATTCCAGGGGCCTTGCAAGTCCATCACAGGACCGTCCGCGCGCATGGCAGAGGCCAGCTTATAGATTTGATTCCAGTAAAAGCCTTCAATCTGGGCATCTGGGACGGAAACAAAGCTTTGCGGATAATAGGCGTGCCACCAGGCGCGGTGTGTCTTGTTAAGTTCGTCAATCGGCGTTGAAGAGGCATGCTTGATGGTTTCAAGGGCTATCTTCTTCGACTCATCCTGTGGAAAGGTGTCTGCAATGGTCAGCAATATGCGCTGCGAGGATTTAGGCAGGCTGTCACGTGATTCTGTTGTCCATGCCACTGTGAAAGAACCGCCGCTTGCACGTTTTTGTTCATGCCACTCCATGTCTCCTGTTTTACCAGAGGTTGAGGGGGGATGAGGAGCATCTTCATCTGGGAATGCGTACCGTGCATTCGAACAAAGATTTGTCTGAAACTTGAAAATCCATTCGGGCTTCTCCTCCCCCTTGGCAGTGGTTTCGACGAGGAGCACTGGTTCCTTGGTATGGACAAAAGCACGAAACGAGACTTCTCCTTTATCTGTCTCAAGGGTTCCTTGAACTTCAGCATCATATAAAATTGTTCTCAGTGTTCCGGATTTGATTTTGCCTGAGAGGTTTAAGTGCAGTCCGCCTAACAAGAGGCGTGTGTTGTCACGACGGTGCTCGGTGACGTCGGAACGGCCCATTGCAAAGCGTATGGTGGAGGGGCCTGCTTGAAAGATGGTTGTTCCGATTAGGCCGTTTCCTGCAAAGGCCCCATGGTCAAACTTTTGAGGAAGAGACGTCCAAATCGGATCGCTCCTCTTTAAAAACTCAGACCAGTTAATCTCTGCTTGCGCCTGCGCTACCCCCGTCGCGAAGAGCAAAGCACCCATCGTGATGATTCGTTTCATGTCATTTCCCCCTTATTCTTTTATTTTTTAAGATTCGCCCCTGAATAATGTCATCAGTAGTGTAGCAGGCTAGGGAATAAATGTCTTTACACGAAACAGTTTAATTCTTACACGATTTAGGCAAGTGTCAGGGATGCGATAATATAGTGTCCACCACTTATTTCGAATCGGGGGCTGGTGGGAAGCCTTTGGTGTGGTCGCGGTTCAGATAGAAATTCTGCCAGCCGGAAGTATGTTCAAGGCGAGCATCGACGAAGACCGTCGGCAGGTCATACGGAACACGTTCCTTGCCGTGAGGTTTGAGTCGTTTATAGGCCTTGAGCCAGATGCAGGGACGATCCAGCACTTCGCAAGTCCCTCTGTGCGTCCCGCCGCACGGGCCGTTTCGTTGTCCCTTTGAACACTTGTCCTCGGGGCACAGGTAGGCAATTTCCGGCAATGAGCAGTCACCGCAGTCTTGGCACCCATAGAGCACAACCTTGGATGTATGTTCAAGGGCATGGAAGCATTTCTCAAAGATTTTCTTGCCGTCGATCAGCTTATAGAAGCCCTTCATCATGTGATAGAAGGGCGACGCCTTTGTGAAGAGTAACAGGTGGACGATTTGGCTTAGCCTGTAGACGGGCGATTCGCAGAACACGATTTTACAACAGCGGTTAGCGGCCTGCTTGGATTGCACATACGCATCAACATATTCGCCGGTAGGCTGATTGTTGGCATCGGTTTTGTAGAGATAAAACTCGTCCTGGGCAGGATAGGAGATCTCACTGTAAAAGAGCTTCCAATCATCTGGACTGAAGGTGCTCACCTTATCTTTGATTTTTTGGACGTCTTCCAGTTTGTGTGTCCCGCCAATATAGGCGCCTTGGAATCCGAGGCCTTTGGCGATAGCCCACTGCTTTGCTGCTAACTCAAGAAAGAATGATTTGCCCTTGTCTGGGGATTCAGCTGCCTTGTTGATGGTTTGCAATAGGGTTGGGGAGACGACGCATCCAGCGATCTTTTCATCATGAAAGACCTTCGCCACGCCTTTATTCAGCACATAGATATTGGCCATCATGGGCGTTGTGATCGCGTTCTTTTTGCAATACATCAACAGTTCAGCCCATTTGCGGGAGTCATAACCGAGTTGCAGGATGAAGAAGTGAGCACCGGCGCGGATCTTTTTTTCCATTTTGAAGTATTGCGGTAGGTATTCTGCTTCATACTTCTTAAAGGGGCTGACTGCGGCGGAGACAAAGAAATCGGTCTTGGACAATCGGGTAGGGGGCGCATCCTTCTTGTTTGAAGGGATCAGCAAACCCTCGTTCATCTCCGAATAGGTTTGGATGAGGCCCACTGCATCAATGTCAAATGAGGGACGAGGGATGCCATGATTTCCGCTGGTCGGATAGTCACCAGTAAGTGCGAGGATATTGGAGAAGCCGTCGCTGGCCAGTTGCCAGGCGCGCGTTTCAAGCGCATTGCGGTTGCGGTCCTTGCACGAGATATGGATGTTGACGTTATGGCCTTTTGACATCAGCAATTTGCCAAGACTCTCGGGTGCCATCATGGGATTGCCGCCTGGGTTGTCCGTGATGCTGATGAAATCGAAGATGTCGGCATCCATCAATTCCTGGGCAAACCGGCTTGTCTTCTCGCCTTCAACCTGCAACAGTCCGCGCGTGGTCACCAGTTCGATGCCATGAATGAATTCACCGGATGTCACAATTTCTTTGAGCGTCTTACCCATGATTGTCTCCGCGATGCATTAGGTTTTTTTGGATGTGCGATAAATTCCAAAGTAGATCATCCCGACGAAGAGAGCTCCGCCGACAATATTCCCGAGCGTTACAGGAATGGCGTTGTTAATCAGGAACGCCTTCCAGCTCAACGCGTGGGTTGCGACACTGACCGAACCCTTTAAGAAGAGGCCAAGGGGCACAAAGTACATGTTTGCGACACAGTGTTCCAGTCCGAGCGCGACAAAGGTCATGACCGGGAAGAAGCAGGCCATGATACGGCCTGCGACGTCGCCTGTTGCGATGACCATCCAGACCCCTAAGCAGACCAGCCAGTTGGCGCCCACCCCGCGGACAAAGGCCTCTACGAAATCAAGCGAACATTTGCGTTCTGCAACTGCAACGATCTTTGCACCTAGCGCTGCATCACCAAATTTCCAGACGTTGCCGTAATAGATGATGCCTACCACGATCAACGCCCCTATGAAGTTGGCAAAATAGACGATGAACATGTTGATGATATATTCACGTGACGTAATGCGATTGTCGAGGCGTGCGACAATCCCTGTCATGACGTTCCCTGTGAACAGATCCGCACCTGCGATCATGACGTAAACGAGACCGGATGCAAAGACTGCGCCAGCAAAGAATTGTCCCGCTCCTGTGGCGGGGCCAGAACCGCAGTTGACCATTTGTGAAATCGCACCGGC
>JBAXCC010000084.1:0-13291 GCA_037141675.1 bacterium
CTTGACCTAAAGCACACCTATTTCGCTGAAACCAAGACCCTCGAGCTGGTCCTCAGCCAGCAGACCCCCGCTACGCCTGGACAGCCGACCAAGCGGCCTTTGCCAACCCCGATACGTCTTGGCCTATTGGATGCCGACGGGCAGACCCTGGCCTTTGAGCGGGACGGCGAGGCTGTGGATGAGACGGTCATTATCCTGGATCAAGCCAGTACTCGCATCACCTTGACGGGCGTTGACTCACCACCCGTCTTATCTGCCCTGCGTGGATTTTCGGCGCCGGTCGGACTGACCACCGACACCGCGCCAAAGGATCGCTATGTGCAGTTGGCGGGCGATCCGGATCCTTTTAATCGTTGGGAAGCTGGTCAAGACTTGGCCCGTGATCTGATCCTCCGCCGGGCTAAAGGCCAGCCCGATGAGGTTGGCGAAGAGCGCTATGCTCAGGCCATGGAGCGCGCCCTTTCTGATCAAGCCGCAGAGTCAGCATTTAAGGCTCTACTCTTGAGCCTACCAAGCGAAACCGATCTCGCCTTGGCGACGTCGCCATCCGATCCCGGCGCCATTCACACCGCCCGCGAAACGCTCAAGCAGAGACTGGCCTTGCATCTGGCAGATCACTTGAAGCGCTTGCATACGGGCCTGCAGGACCTGGGTGACTTCTCGCCAGACGCCGCCAGCGCTGGGCGACGCGCCCTAAGAAACGCCGTTCTCGATCTGCTGGCCTCAAATCCTCGCGCCGATATTGCAGATCTTGCTGAAGGCCATTATCGGGCGGCACTCAACATGACGGACGCGATTGGCGGCCTCAATGCCTTAATGATCATCGGCGGCAAGGCCTTCGATACGGCCCTGGCTGACTTCTATGAGCGATGGAAACACGAGCCCCTGGTCATTGATAAGTGGTTCGCCCTTCAGGCCCGCGATCCGGGGGCAGGTGCCTTAGGACGTGTCTTGGGGCTGACGGTTCATCCAGCTTTTGACCAAACCAATCCCAATCGCCTGCGCGCCCTGGTCTCGACCTTTGCTGCAGCGAACCTGGTCAGCTTCCATGATCCCAGCGGCTCGGGGTATCATTTCCTTGCTGACCAAATTCTGGCCGTAGATCGCTTCAACCCAATGACCGCCGCCCGTATGGTCGAACCTCTGGGTGGATGGCGACGATACATTCCAGAATTAGGCGTGCTGATGAAGGCCCAACTCAAACGCATTTCTGAGACCGAGGGGCTATCAAAAAACGTCAGCGAACTGGTGACAAAGGCTCTTGCTGAATGATGGGTGCCTGATTGCGGCCTTGTGACAGGCATTAGCGCATATCGAGGCCGTGACGGCACAGGCTCCGGCGGATAACTTCTTCTCGCATTCAAAGCCATACATATTAGCGGTCGGGCCACCCACATCGGTGATGATTCCTTTGAATTTCGGGTGTTTGAAGAAGCGTGTCGCCTCCGCAACAATGGACCGCTCAGAACGACTGACTACGGTTCGCCCTTGATGTGCAGCAATGGCGCAAAAATTACACTCGCCATAACAGCCCCGATGGGTCGTGATTGAAAAACGTATGGTGTCCCAGGCACGAACAGGACCTTTTGCCGCGTAAAACGGATGTGTGTCGAGTTCGAACGGCAAATTATAGACCGCATCGAGTTCGGATTGCGACAGAGGCATGGCCGGCGGATTATGAACAATGGCACGTGTATCAACAGGCTGTATCAAAGGCTTTGCAGTATGGGCGTCCTGGTTTGCACTGAATTGACGGAACATGGACATGAACAGCTTGTGACCTGACTCGTCTTTCGCGGACACGTCGCTAAAAGAGGGGAGTGAGATGGCGTCAGCCAATTTGATGCTCGCAGTCGGAGCGGCATAGCATATGCCAGGCAGGTCATGCCAGTCTTTGTTGTCCCGAAACCTCTTTGCTAATTCTACGATTGTTCGGTCGGCCATGCCGTACACAAGTACATCCGCCTTTGCATCAAAAAGTAAAGGGCGGCGCACAGCGTCTGTCCAAAAATCATAGTGCGCAATGCGCCGTAGACTTGCTTCAATCCCTCCGATCACCAGCGGTTTGCAGGGTTTGAAAGCAGAACGTATCAGGTTGCAGTAGGCAATGACCGCGCGGTCTGGGCGCGCGTTGTTTTCGCCTCCAGGCGTAAAGTCATCCTGCCTGCGGCGTTTGCCCATGGCTGTGAAATTGGCAACCATCGAATCGACGCATCCGCCAGAAACGCCCCAAAAAAGACGGGGTTCGCCAAGGCGCTTAATATCGTCCGTCGTCGCGATGCTAGGCTGAGCTATAACGGCTGTGCGGAAGCCCGCATTCGAGAGGATACGACCAATAAGGGCCACCCCTGAAAAAGGAGTATCCAGATAGGTGTCGCCAGAAACAAGGATAATATCTGGCGCATCCCAGCCTAATCGCTTCATTTCCTCTGCTGTGCACGGTAAAAACATGTGGTTTCAGTATGAACTAAATCGCCTGTCGTATTCAATTCAAAAATGAACATTTATCGTTTGACAATCGATAACTAAAAGGGGTAAGGTGATTAAAACTTTACACGGGGAGGCAAATCATGACCGGCAAGCGGATCTTATATGTAATGGCATTGGGTGCCAGCGCATTTGTTTTTGCTCAACAAAAGCCCAACATTGTCATGATTGTTGCCGATGACATGGGATACGCTGATTGTGGCCCTTATGGCTGCACGGATATACCGACGCCGAATTTAGACGCACTGGCGAAGGGCGGAGTGCGTTTCACACAAGGATATGTGACCGGGACCGTCTGCAGTCCCTCTCGCGCGGCACTGATGACGGGACGTTACCACTATCGGGATGGCGTTTACGATTGGGTTCAGCCGGGAAAGAAGGGCTTGGATGCCGAGGTCCCAACGATTGCCGACTATTTGAAAAAAGCCGGCTATCGTACCTGCATTGTTGGAAAATGGCATTTGGGTGAAGCGGATGCTTGTAATCCGCTGAATCGCGGATTTGATGAGTTTTATGGTTTCTTAGGCGGCGGACGAAGTTATTTTCCCAGGACTAAAAAGGGGAAGAATGGAGCCAATGCCAAAGAGGGGGACTATCAGCAGATTGTCCGCGGAAAAGAACCTGTGCCGGAGTTCGATTATACGACGCATCTCTTTGGTCGTGATGGAACTGCGTTCATTGAGCGGCAAGTTGGCCAGCAGAATCCATTCTTTCTTTATCTCGCATTCAATGCTGTCCATACGCCCATGGAGGCGCCAGATGATTACTTGAAGCGCTTTGAAGCGATTGAGAATAAAGGACGACGCACGTATGCAGCGATGTTGTCGGCGATGGACGATGCGATCGGGAAGGTCTTAGAGGCAGTCAAAAAGGCTGGTGTTGAAGATAATACGCTGGTCTGCTTTATCAGCGACAATGGTGGCCCCATCACGCGCAACGCGCCGAATCATTCGAGTAATAAACCCCTTAAAGGTGGCAAGGGTGAAACGTGGGAAGGCGGTATCCGCGTGCCGTTTATGATGAAGTGGCCCAAGGGACTCCCGGTCGGCATGACGTATGAGAAGCCAGTCATTCATACGGATATGACAGCGACTTTCCTCGATCTCTCAGGACAGAAGATGAATGAGAAGTTTCCGATGGATGGAGTCAGCCTCCTTCCTTATTTAAAAGATGGTTCAAAAACACGCCCTGTATTGTTTTGCTGGGAATATGGTCAGCAGTGGGCAATCCGGAAAGATAACTGGAAGTTGGTTAATGCATGTCCAAGCGGCAAACAGAACGGAGCTTGCGTCACGGCACTCTATGATTTGTCAACGGATTGGATTGAGCAGCAGGATCGTTCAGCGGGCAATGCTGAACGTATTACCGAGCTAAAGGCCCAATGGGATTTATGGAAAAAAGATGTCATGGCTGGGCGTACGCCAAGCTATTCAGACAAAACAAACAAGGCAACTGCACCATAACAGGGGGAGCCTGACGTGAAACACGCCAACAGAAAACCATTTAAACCTCTTGAAACGGGTATACAGACGGGCGACTTAACGATGTTCGCTGTCGGCAGCCACAATCATGAGGCTGGACGGCAGGATATTATCCCCGGGATTGTTTCCTTTGGTTTCTGGCAGGCGCAAGGCGTTCACGATTCTCGCTCAGAGCCACATTACAACGACAGTGTTCATTTCATGATGTCGCTACAAGGACAGACCGCTGCAGTCCTTGATGACAAAGTATACACGCTGAAGCCTGAAGAGTTGATGGTCACCCGTCCATGGCAGAAACATGCCGTCGGATATCCCTGTTTCTCGCAAGGCCAGCTAGGCTGGTTAACATTGGATGTCAGAATTCGCAATCCGCATGAAAAATGGAAATGGCCCGAATGGGTATTGCTTTCGAAGGAAGAGCTTTCAGTCATTAATCGGGAACTTCGACAAAATGAAGATGCGATCCGGCCTGTCTCGTCTGCATGTGCTGAGGCCTTCGCGACATTGGTCCACTATGCAAAGGAACCTGAGGCTGCAAAAAACAAGACGCTGATTGCGCTGCTGTCGAACACCTTCTTCTTCCGTTTATATGAGTCGTTTGCTCAGGCGACCGCAACCTACTCGGCATCGCTAACCGAAGCTGCTCGGTCTGTTGAGATGTTTTTATATCGGTTGTCCGCAATGCTCGTGGAACCTTGGACAGTTGATCGGATGGCGCGACAATGCGGCGTCGGACTCACCTATTTTGCGAGTCAAGTCATCATGTTGACCGGCGAGACGCCTGCAAAATATTTGTTGCGACTTCGCATGAAACGCGCGCAAGAACTGCTGAAAGAGACAAACTTGTCCTTGCGTGACATTTGCAAGCAAACTGGGTTTGGCGGAGAAAGTCATTTTGTACAGCAGTTTAGCAAGCGATTTGGCGAAACGCCGAACGCGTGGAGGCTGAAAAACAACTAACTATAAATTTTCGTCGTGATGAAAATTTATATTTATAGATGAGCCTATTTTTGATCTACTAGTAACATACAAATAGGTATCTTTTTTTAATAAGGGAGTTAAACTATGACGACATGGATTATGCACAAGGCGCGTTTAGGCATTGTTGTGGGGACAATAATGCTGTTTGTCTCGCAGAGTGGGTTCGCTGCTGTTCCAGATTTCGTAACAAAAACAGCCTCATTTTGGCTCGATGCTGATAACGCAGCATCCATGGTGATGAAAAATGACAACGTGTCTGAATGGCGTGATGCGCGATTTGACGGACAAGCCTTTGCAAAGAAGGCAACCGTTAAAGGCCAAGCCCAGCTGATGAAAGACAATCTCTTGGGGAATAAGCCGTATGTCTGGCTGAGTCTTGGCAATTATTTTTCCTTTGCTGATGAGACAAAAATTCGAGCAGTCTTTTGGGTGATTCGTGCGGAAACCCCTAAAGCATTTTTGCTGGGCCGAATAGGGGGCCATGCGGGCTATTATGATTTTCATCGGGAAATTGATAGCGGGAACGGCGAACTTTGGGATCCCAAGTATGTCGCGAAGGGGATACAGAACGGGGCGACGTATTTCAACGGAACCCCGATTGATGGAACCGTTCATGAGTTAGATAAAAACTTCAATCTGATCTCTGTCGTCGCCTCTGAAGCCCTTGCAGCCAACACATTGGCTGCTGACCGCGCTGCTGCGCGCTCCGGCAATATTCGCGTGGCCGAGCTGATCCTGTTTGACGTCGTTCCAACCGATGAACAGCGTATACAAGTTGAAAAATACCTCGCAACAAAATGGGGGCTTGCTAACTATGGCAAGGTAGTTACGAAAACAACATCGGTATCGCCTCTTGCAACATGGTTGGAACCTGCTGCTCCTGGCAAGAACTACCCAGAGGGTGAAGCGACGCGGCAATGGGCAGTTCTGCAACATGATTTGAAAAAGACGGATCGTTTCAAGCAGTATGCGCCTGAGACCTATTGCGCAGAAGCATTAGTGACATCGGAAGATAAAGACCCGCTGACTATTTTGTTGCGTCGCACCCAAGCCTTGTTAAAGGACATTCAATCGTTGCAAAATGCTCCTGCACTTGATGCTGAAGCAAAAGCATTGGCAGATCTTCTTGCACGAGCCAAAACAGTTGCTGAAACCGAACGCCGTCCGTTGTTTGATGAAGCGCTGGTTTTACGTCGTAAAATTGCCTTCTCCAATCCGCTGCTTAATTTTAAAGAGCTGCTTTTCATCAAACGCGATTTGTCACAGGTCATGCAGCATTGCTGTGATCAGTACTATGGACAGCAGCAACGGAGCGGAGGTGGATTGTTTGTCCTTTCGGATCCATTTGGTGAGAAGACCGCCATGCGCGATGTGTTGGCAGGTTCCAAGCTTGATTTCGGAACCCGGAAAGACATGGGCAAGGATGGAGGTTCCATTCTTTCGCCGGCACTTTCGTATGATGGTAAGATGATTGCCTTTGCTTTTGTCGAAGGAAAAGGAAGCCGCGCACACATCATGCATCTTGACCACGCCAATAACGGGCATTGGGACAAGGGTTTTTGTTATCACATGTTCACGGTGGGTTCTGACGGTTCTAATCTTAAGCAGATTACAGATGGGACCTTCAATGATTTTTCGCCCTGCTTTACGCCAGCAGGCCGTATCGCGTTCATCTCTGAACGTCGTGGTGGCTATTTGCGTTGCGGCCGTCGCTGCCCGAATTTCACAATGTTTGATATGGCGGTAGATGGATCGGACATCCGTTGCCTCAGCTTCCATGAAACGAACGAATGGTCCCCTTCGATTACGCATGACGGGATGTTGCTGTGGACGCGTTGGGATTATGTAGACCGCCATGGGTGTACCGCTCATCATCCGTGGATTACCACTCCGGATGGACGTAATCCGCGTCCAATACACGGAAACTATTCTTTCCGTTATCAGCGTGCGGATATGGAGATGGACTCGCGTGTGATTCCCAATTCTCACTGCTATGTTGCGACAGGGGCGCCCCATCATGGACAAGCGTTTGGTTCACTGGTGGTCATTGATCCGCGCGTGGCGGATGATGATGCGATGGCACCTGTTAAACGCTTAACCCCGGATGCAGGATTCCCTGAAACACAAGCCGGTTCACAGAGCTATGGAACGGCATGGCCGTTGAGCGACACCTACTATCTGACTGCTTATCAACCTGTAGAAGCTGGCGTTGCAGGCAAGAAACTGACATTTGGACTCTATTTGGTCGACAAGTTTGGCAACAAAGAACTGATTTACCGTGATCCGCAGATTGCCTGCGTAAGCCCAATGCCACTCCGTGCTGAGAAGCGTCCGCCGATTATCCCTGAGCAACGTATCGCTGCTGTTCCTGCAGCACAGCGTAAGCCGGCTGACTGGCAGGCGGAAGCGCGTGGACAAGGAACCATTACGATCGCTGATGTGTATAAGAGTTATTTGCCGTGGCCCGAAGATGGTAAGAAGATTACGGCGCTTCGGATATGGCAAATCTATCCCGCCTCTCTTGGGACAGCCGACCTCGCTCATCGTACAGGCATCCAGATCAAGGAAGGATTTGATTCTGTCAATCTCGTACGTACCGTGGTTGGGACAGTTCCAGTCGAAGCCGACGGAAGCGCATACTTCAAGGTGCCGACAGGCTATGAGATCTTCTTCCAGGCACTGGATGAAAATGGAGCCGCTGTCCAGTCTATGCGTTCCACAACCGCATTGGTTCCGGGCGAGCAGCTTTCGTGTCAAGGCTGTCATGAACCAAAGGGTATTGCGCCTGAGCGTTTGCCCGTTGCAACACAGCTTGCCATGAAACGTCCAGCGTCAATCCCGAAGCCAGGCCCTGATGGGACGCTCCCGTTCAGCTATCCGAAGCTCGTCCAGCCCGTGCTGGATAAGAACTGTGTCAGTTGTCATGCGGAAAAAATTAAGCTAGCCAAGAAAGGCGATAAGGTGCCGCCACGTTTAGATAGCGAGGTAAAGGGGAAATATTTTACATCCTATAATAATCTTGCTGAACCCTACGGTTTTGTTTCATACGGCGCTGGACACGATTGGAAATCGCCCAAGTTCTATCGGACGTATCCGGGTCAGTTTGGTGCGCGCGCATCCAAGCTGTATACAATGCTGAAGCAGGGGCATAAAGGCGTCAAGCTCACCGCAGAAGAGATGGAGCGGATTATTATTTGGCTCGATTCCGTCTGTCAATTTTATGGTGTCTATGAAAAAGAGGGCGGCGAGGCACAACTGCGTGGCGAAATTGCTGAACCTACGCTGAAATAGTAATTGTCAAAAGGAGATTAGCAATGAGACTCATTGGTGCAGTACTAATAGGGGTGGTCATGGTCATGCCGGGGGTTGCGAAGGAGGTTGCCGGCCGGGCTGCTGATGTCGTCAAGACAGAGGTTATTCGCGGCAATGATGAAGCCGTGAAGATGATTGTCGATGTGAAGGGCGTGAAGCAACTCTATCTTTCAGCATCGAATGGCGGGGACACGTATAATTATGATCAGGCGGTCTGGTGCGAACCTCGCCTTATTCAAGCGAATGGCCGGAGCACGGACTTGACAGGAGTTACGGTTTCAAGCGGCAAGGTGGGGCATGGCTCTTTGCAGGCGCGAAACGTCAAGGTCGGAACTCGTGCCTTTAAGCAATCGTGGTATGCGCATGCGCCATCCGTGATTAAATTCGACATAGAAAAGATTAAAGCGGAACGTCTGGAAGTCTGGGTTGGCATTGAAGCGGCCTCAGGAAAGAATGGAAGTTCGGTCTTTATTGTCTCTACCAAAGAGCCTGAAGGCCTTGGAAGTGAACCCATGAACGGGGTCGAACTTATCCCCGACCAGACGGAGATGCCGCCTGTCGCCAACGTACCCATTGCGCAAGCGAAAGTTAATTTTAACTCGGACGCGGCGAAGAAGCTCATCGCTAATGGCATTACGCAAATGCTCTTCGTCCGTCGCTTTACGCTCGCCTGCAGCCATTCTTATACGGAGTTTATTGACTCCGCTTGGAAGCCGGGAGGCAGTCTTTGTCTTTTAGATTTAACCACAGGAAAGGTGAAGGAACTAACACCGGAATCCATGCGGAATGGAGTTTTTAATCGCTTCGATCTCTCGTGGGATGCAAAGAAGATTATCTTTGATTATAAAGCTGATGCGAAAGAGCCCTTCTGTCTTTATGAGATGGGCATTGATGGACAGAATCTGAAACAACTGACCTTCCGTGTACCAGAGTATGATGCGCTCATGGCTCGATATCGTCTGGGGCCAAATGACATGCACCCCTGTTATTTGCAGGACGGGAGCATTATGTTCTCGTCGTCTCGAAGCATGGTCAGTGTGCTCTGCAATGGCGGGGATGTCTTTCCGTCCACCACGATGCACCGCATGGATGCGGATGGTAAGAATATTCGCAAGGTCAGCTTTAATTTGCTCAGCGAATTCTCTCCGGCTGTGATGCCTGATGGCCGTGTACTCTACATGCGCTGGGAATATAATCGCAAAGGCGCGGGTGAAATTAAATGTCTGTGGTCCATGCGGCCGGATGGTTCCGGGACTGCGGAAGTATATGGCAACCAGATTCAAGATCCTGAAACCATGCTCTATGGACGCCCGATCCCTGGAACAGATAAGATCTCGTTTTTGGGCTGTTCGCATTGGGGACCGAATAATGGCGTTGGAACCATTATCGTATTGGATACGAAGGTCGATCCGGCAAGCACAAATGCTATGCGGTTTATCACGCCAGATATTATGGCTATGACACATGGGGGTTTCACGTTCCTGATCAACGGCAAGTATGTCAACGACAGCACGGGGCGTCCAGGACGTTTGTTTAAAGACCCGTATCCGATAACTGAACAATTATTCATTGCATCCTGCAAACCTAAGGGCATTGGATGGCCTGTTCCTAATGGCTATCATCTTGTGCTCGTGGATGGCGAAGGCAAAGACACGCTATTATTCCAGGATGAAGGCATGTCCTGCTGGGGGGCTTATCCGGTCTTGACCCGTAAAGCACCGCCCATGCCTGGCTATTCGCGTAATGAGGACCTTTCAAAGGGCAAGCAGGCTCAATGTCTCTTGACGGATGTCTATGCCGGCCTTGATGGCGTGAAGCGAGGCGATGTGAAATGGTTGCGCGTGATGGAGCAGACACCCCGTCCGTGGGCAGCCCGCAATGTGTGGGGTGGCGGTGATAGCTGCGGGATGGCGCATACAGCCTTAGGCCCGCGCATCCTCGGATTGCACGTCACCTACGGCGTGGTGCCAGTGGAAGCAGATGGTTCTGCCAATTTCCTTGTTCCTGCTGAACGTGACATCTATTTCCAGGCACTTGATGCAGAAGGGCGTGTTATTCAGACCGAGCGCACGTACGTCAATTACATGCCTGGTGAAATTCGTGGTTGCGTAGGATGCCATGAACGTGGCACAGGAGCCCTCAAGCAGAAGACAGCCGGTTCGCCCATGACAACAGGGAGCGGGACAGCCCTGAAGCGCAAACCTTCGATCATTCAGGCAGAGCCGGAAGCCAAGCAGATGGGACGCGTGTATGACTATGAACGCCAGATCCAGCCGATCTGGGATGCCAAGTGCGTCTCCTGTCATGGAGGAGAGAAGCCCGCAGCGAATATGAGCCTTGCTGGTGACCGCACGGACCTTTTTTCGCTTTCGTATGAAAACTTGACGAAGCGTAATGTATCGGGGAAGCAAGCCAATGAAAATAGTGTCCGTACCGGTGACACGGAGTATAAGAAGCCTTACTTCTATGGCACGTATTCCAGCATCCTCGCGGCAATGTTTGATACGTTTACACCTTGCTTTGATGGTTTCCCGGGACAGGCTGATGTCATGCAAAAGCGACTCGTGGAGTTGCGCGAAAAGCACAAGAAAGTCGTTCTTACATCGTATGAAAAGCGCCAGATTTATGGCTGGCTTGATACCTCCTGTCAATATTATCCGAGTTATTGGGGACAGAAGAATATTAAGCATAAAGACGCCCCGTTCTTCCGACCGGAAGTAACCATTGCGGAGGCACTTGCACCGACATGGCCAGCACGCATGGATCCATTGTACAAAAAGTAGGGGAGTGCATTGTGAGTAACAGACTAGTTATGCCTGTCTTCATCTCGTTAACCCTCCTGAGTCACGCACAAATTCCTGGATTATGGGGAACGTATGAGCCTTCTACAAAAAATTGGGAGGAAAAACGGCGTGCTGAAGTGCTAGAGGTGATGACACGCGAAATGTTTGGCCGTGCCCCCACTGAAAAGCCCAATGCTCTTACCTTTAAATCGCTTGCGCCTGACAAGACTGTTTATGACGGCCAAGCCATCCTGAAGAAAATCTTGATTTCGTATGAGGGCACCACAGGGAAAGCTTCATTCCCGGTGACGGCAGTTATTCCCCTGTCAAAAACGCCAGTCCCTGTTTTTTTAGAGATGAGCATCAATTACCCGGATCGGGTTGATGAGAATTTGGGGCGTGCTTCGGCTGCATGGCCCGCACAGTTGATTATTAAACGTGGATATGCAGCGGTTGTGTTCGACTACACGAATGCCGTGCCTGACAACCTGCCTGGGTTTAAGACGTGGACTGCTGATGTTTGGGGAAAGACGGGCGAGCGCGCCCCTGATGCAGGCGGCTCGATCGCTGCTTGGGCTTGGTGTATCAGTCGCGTCATTGACTGGATGGAAACAGAGCCGACCCTTGATGCAAAGAAAATTGCTGTGGTCGGTTTCTCTCGTGGGGGAAAGACCGCGTTATGGGCTGGTGCGACAGATAAACGGATCGCCATGACAGTCGCTTGCGGTTCAGGCGGAGGCGGCGCAAAACTGATGCGCATGAATTTGCCGAAATCAGAGCCGGTCGCCCGTTTGAATAAGTCTTTCCCACATTGGTTCTGCCCCAACTATGCGCTCTATGGGCCTGATGAAACGCGCGCCCCCTTTGATATGCATTGGCTTGCCGCACTGATTGCGCCCCGCCTGCTGTATGTCTCTTCCGCGACGCTCGATTTATGGGCTGGACCCGAAGGCGAATTTCAAAGTTGCGTATTGGCGTCGCCATTGTGGGAGGCCTATGGGAAGAAAGGCCTGACAGGTGCCACGTTCCCAGGGCCTGAACAGCCGCTTCATGACGCAGATATTGGCTATCACCTCCGCAGCGGCGTACATTTTTTGACAGAATACGACTGGGTTCAATACATCAATTTTGCTGACAAGCATCTACGATAAGCACACACACGAAAGGATGAACGAATGACAACAGGACTGATTCTGATTGCAATAGGAGCTATCTGTGGTGGCTCGTTTGGCTTGCCAGCGAAGTTTGCGCCGAAGGGTACGCCGTGGGAAGTACTCTGGGGGCCTTTCTTCTTCTTTGCAACCATTCTGTTGCCGCTGACCATCGGACCAGTGCTCGTAAAAGATCTCTTTGGAATCTGCAGCACGATGGAACTGAAGCATTGGCTGATGCCTGTCCTTTTCGGCTTTTTGTGGGGTCTTGGGTCAATGACATTGGGACGTAGTTTTGCATTCATTGGATTGTCGCTTGCTTACGCCCTTAACTATGGGATGCAGATTGCCTTTGGCATGCTGGCCCCAAGTCTCATTTTCAATGCGGCTGTCTTTTGCAAAACGCAAGGCGCCTTGATTATTCTGGGTGCAGCAGTCTGCATTCTTGGCGTTGTAATCTCTGGACGCGCGGCACTCTTGAAAGAGGCCTCCCAGCAAACCTCTGGAACGACACAGAAAAAGAACATGGCTATGGGGATTTTGGTAGCGGTATTGTCCGGCGTCCTCTGTGCCTGTTACTCGGTTGCCTCTGGCTATGGAAGTGAAGCTATGAAGCTGACCGAAGCCGCGAACCCTGGCTCAAGCCTGTCAGGATTCATGGTGACCGCGCTCATCTTGTGGGGTGGCTCCGTTTCAGCATGCGGCTACTGCGTCCAGCAACTGACCGTGAATAAGACCTGGGGTGAGTTAACCCAGTCCAAACAGATACGTGTTTACGTGATTGCGCTGCTCATGGCGCTCTTGCACGACGGTGCGATTGCCTGCTACAACATTGGCGCTCCCATGCTCAGCAAGGTTGGAAATGCGATTGGTTATGGTATCTTTATGTCGCTCGCCATCTTTACGGGCACACTCAATGGGTTTTTTGCTGGCGAGTGGAAGGGGGTTGACCCGCGGGCTGTCAATGGCATCCGTTTGGCGCTTGTCATCCTGGTTGTAGGTGTTTGCATCCTGGCGTATGCGAATTCATTGTAATCAACTAAAGGGGCGTAACCTCTATGATCGCAGCAATTGATTTAGGTTCAACGTCAATCAA
>JBAXCC010000085.1:0-13239 GCA_037141675.1 bacterium
GTGTTCGTGTGTTCGTGTGTTCGTGTGTTCGTGTGTTCGTGTGTTCGTGTGTTCGTTATTATCAGGGAGTAAAACATGCTGATAACGATGAAGTGGGTTGCGGGGAGAACATATTCCGTGCGACTGTTTCTCGGAGGCTTGCTTTTGTTACTATTGATCACGACCCGTTGGGCATGGATCAATTGCGACGGAGGCGTCCCCTCTTTGAACGAATATGGCTACTTCGCCACAGATGAAGGCTATTATTGTGGCGGCGGGAAGATGAAGTTTCTGCGCGAGAAGTTTATCTCTGCCGTACGCCAAGCGCCGTGTACGTTTGCAATTTGTCCTTCGACTCACGTCATGACATGGGCGTCTTTCAATATTTTCGGTCAGAACACGTGGGCGCATCGGGTCTTTCCGATGCTCCTTTGTACTTCTGCATGGATAGGGTTATTCATGTTCTTGTCGCGAAAGACGCTGCCTTGGATCGCGTTTTTTTGGTGCGCTGTTTGCGTATTCAACCCGTTTTTGATGGTCTACGAGCGCACAGCTTGCAACGACACGATAATGGGCTCGCTTTTAGTGTTCGGGTACATTTTAACGCGAAAGCAAGGATGGTTGCCATCTCTTGTCGGTGGCTTTGTGTTTGGCCTAGGCCTCTGGGTGAAGATGTCTATTTGGATCCTTTTCCCATTCGGACTGAGCGCTGCCGCAATGAGCACTCAACGCCGCCTGCGTCTCCCGCGAATGGGGCTTTTCCTTGTTGGTTTTGCCGTTTCAGCCTGTTTACAGCATTTCTTGATTCGTTTCATGATTCGGCCGGATGCGTTGAATCAAAACATCAGTGTAAGTGAATTGTTAAAACTCTCCAACACCTCCTATGGATTACCCAATGTCTTCCACTGGGAACTTTGGTTAAAGGCGCTCTCCTCATTCCCACGGCCGCCCACGGATGGAGTCCTTGGACTCTGGATCGCCCTCTTTTTAGTTCTTCCGTCTATTCTCCTCCTGCGACGTCTAGCTGAGCGCCCTTTCTACTTGGACGGTCGCCTGATACTCTACGCAACGCCCCCTTTGTATACGTTGGGTATTTTGTACTTGCCTCTTTACTACTCTCACTATTTCATCCCTGTTATTATGTTTGTTCCGATTATTTGGCTGGAGGCACGCAGTGATCTGAAACGCTGGACATGTGGCAGGTGGCCCCTCTCCACAGCTTTGGTCACTGCTTCACTGGGTGCAATTCTGGTCGTGTACTACACATTTAAAGTTCATCCAGGAGAGGCGGCAAAACTGGTGAATTATGTCTCCACCGCCTACCAGTTACCCGCTACATGTATCTGGGTGTGGAACGGCCTATACATCTTAGGTGGAGCACTGCTTCTCACGGCTCTGACACTTTGGGCCCGGCAGTGTAGGCCGACATTATGGGTCATTGCGGGAACCTTTTTCGCAGCTCTCTTGGTTTCAGACATCTGCTTCAGTACTATCCCGCTATGCGAGGCGTACAAGACTATTTCAATATATTCTCCTCACATACGCTCGATAGCATTCTCTCTTCAGGCAACCTCAATCCTGCTCTTATTCGCAGTCTGGGGGATGCCAGGATTTTTTAGAACGCGCATGCGTTGGCATCTTTTACTGCCAGTACTGCTGGTGTGTGGCGTGGTCACTAATTCAGCCTGGCGCACTGCGGCGGTCGAGTTGACGAAGCGTGGACACCTGCATAATAAGGCTGCAGCAGAACTCGCCCGCCTGCTTCCCGCTAATGCGGTAGTCTTCGGGGAAAGGGCGCCTCAAGTACTTCTTTCACTCCAGCCGCGGGTGTCGGCCTTGCCGAATAAAAATCCCGTCCCCTTTCTCTACGCAGTAAATAAAAAATACCCTGCCTTCCCTCTTTATGCTCTCATAGACTCTGAGCACAACTACCACTTCCACCATTATAACAAACACAAAGATAAAATCCGCATGGAGGTCCTTCACACAGTGAAACTGCCCAGTTTCAGCACGGGGCTTCCGAGCGATGTTTTTCTGGTGCGTCTCCACCTGCTTGACCGTCCGCCTCATCGCTCACAGAATCCGCAGTAAGATTTTCGTACGACTCACCCTCAACCCATACGATCCACAATACCCCTAACCTTTGACAGGAAAGAAGCAAATACACATGACACACGAAATGCTCGCATTCAAGCTAGTCGGTTTTATTGTTATGTCAGCTATCTCTGTACAAAGCACTCCTAGCACAAATTGCATGAGCACAATAACACAGAATTCTGCTCTGTCGGGCTGGGAGTTGTTGTGGCAGGATGACTTTACTGGAGACCAGCTGGATAATACCAAGTGGGAACGCTGTAAGCGCGGCAAATCCGACTGGAACGATACCATGTCAGACGATCCACGCTTGCTGAAAATCAAAGACGGCATCCTGTGCCTAAGCGGAATCGCAAATGATGCAAAAGACAAAGACCCTGTGGACTATTTGACTGCTGGCGTGACCAGCAAGGGGAAATTTGCTTTCCAGTACGGCCAAGTCCAAATCCGGGCACGTTTCAAGAGTGCCCAAGGCGCCTGGCCAGCACTTTGGATGCTCGGGGCTGAAAGACAATGGCCAGCCAATGGCGAAATCGACTTGATGGAGCATCTGAACTTCGACAACAAGGTCTATCAGACCATCCATTCCGAATACACGGTCAAAATTGACAAAAAAAATACCCCAAAGAAGGGATGTACAGCCACTATCGAACGGGATGAATGGAACATCTACGGCTGCGAGTGGGACACAAACACGGTTGTATTTACCGTGAATGGCAAGCCCACCATGACCTATCCGTGTGTGCCAAATTTAGGTGAAAAGCAATGGCCGTTCAACCAGCCATTCTACTTCATACTCTCCATGCAGATCGGCGGCAAATGGGTCAACACCCCTGGCCCAACCGATCCTGCGCACTACCCAGCCAACATGGAAGTCGACTGGGTACGTGTTTACAACCGGAAGAAATCATCCAGCAAGCCAGCATCCGGAAATGAAAAATAAGACGTACGCTGTCGGGAACATCTAGTCTCATTCCTGGCACGCGCTCAGCAAAACGTATCGTGTTGCGCTAGAAGGAGAGTAGCATCTGCCAGATGTACATGGCAGCATTGGAATCAACTGTGTTCCAGACGCGCTCGGCCAATTCGGGGTTGCCTTGAACCTTATCGCATCCGAGATCTTTTAGGTGCTCTTGCCAGTTCACGCAACGTCCAGCAGCGCGGTTAGTAGGTGCCGGGATTTTACCCGCATGCGCCGGTAATGAGGACGGCCGGACACTGAGCTCTTCAAGCGGTGCATCGGGTGAGTCGTACACGCCACATTCGCGGGTTGTTTCCACCATGGCCCTCATATTCTCAATCTTGGTGTCGTTCTGCATGATGGCGCTGGCATCCATAATATAGCCGCCCTCCTTGCCGAGAATCTTGATCAGGTTGATGACCTCACTGCGCACTTGCTCAGGTGTGCCAATGGCCATGGTCACATTGCTGACGCCACCGCTGATGGCAAACTTGTCGTGCAGCTTGTCGTGAATCAACTGCGGATTACCCCGATCGATATGATAAACAATACTGCGCTCGGGCAGTTCATGGAAGGAATCCAAATGGTAGTCCCATTTGCCTTCAGCATAAAACATCGTCTGGTGGCCGCTCTTCCAGAGCTCTTCAATGATCGGCTTGACGGTCGGCCAGTAGACATTGTTGAACTGGTCGGGCGTGACAAAGGGCACACCACCCCGATGCATCCAATAGCCAATCGGAAGCTGTGACGATGGATCTGCCGTAGCAGCGGCCACCCAATGCAGATGCGGCATCAAGGCCTCGCACGCTTTCATCACCTTCTCTGGACGTTCAAACAAGTCCATGGTCAGTCCGATATATCCGCGGAATTTATCCGCCAAGATATCGAGCGGCGCTTTGAAGATGCCGCAGATTGCACCCGGCATGCCTGCTTCGCTGCGCATGCGGGCGCATTGCGGACCAAAGGCGTTGAAGTATTGGACCATCGCCATGGCAGAGGAGACTAGCGCAACCTGATTGCGATAGGTCGATGGCGTACCGGCAGCCGCAATGCGGCGCGTCGCGCGCGGAAACCAGACTTCATAGAGAAAAGCTGTGGGATCATCAATGAGCCGATCGTACTCATCCTCGCGCATGAAAGCCTGCTCCTCAGGAGGCTCGACATATTGGAAGCCACGGTTGGGGGGGACATTCACGCCAGGCACGCCATAATAACGGGCAGAGGCGGCATCCGTAATACCCGTCCAGACATAGACCATGTTCGGCACAACCGAATCCCAGTCATAATCCTTACAGGATTGGATCACTGCCTCAAAGGCCTGCGGATAGTCTTGCGTCAACTGCTGACAATCAAATCCCGCATGCGTCCCTGTAAACTCCGCCACAAAAGGGCGAATCGGAATCATGTCCGGCTTGCGATTGTTGAGCGCTGTAATATAACGGCGTAACCGTGCCTGATACTTCTCTTCTAGCGTCATAATTTACCTCTTAATCGGGCGAACCCAGATATTGCGAAATTTCACAGGACTCCCATGCGCTTGAAGTCGGATCGGCGCAGGGACGGGATGGGGTTTGACATTGGGAAGCGAACGATGACTGGTGCCGCCGAGCAAGACCGTGTCCTTCTGCACAAGGATGCCATTATGAAAGACTGTCACGCGGCCAAGAATGGTGTTGGTCGGCGAGAAACGAGGAGCCGTCAGCGTGATGTCAAAGGTCTGCCACTCACCCGGCGCACGCGATGCATTGACGAGTGGCGGATGCTGCCCATAGATGGCGCCTGCCATGCCATCTGCATAGATGGTGTTTGTTTTATAGGTGTCAAAAATTTGCACTTCATATTGGTCCAACAGGAATACGCCGCTGTTTCCGCGATCCGACACTTTAGCACCTGGCACAGGCACTGGCGTCATCCACTCAATATGCAGTTGCATATCCCCGAACAATTCCTTTGTCCGAATATCTTTTTTTCCTGCAATCATCGCGCCGTCCTTCACCACCCATGTCTCTGTGTCACGCCACGCCTGCATGGATGAGCCGTCAAAAAGCACAATTGCATCTGAGGGGGCAGGAGCCTGCACATCAGGAGCTGGCGTCACCATTGAAGGGAAAGGCCGTGTATCGTCATGGACACGCCACGGCTGGCCGGGAATGAACGGCGTATTGGTATAGCCATGCAAGACCCCGTCAGCACCATAACTTGCGAAGGCAAATAGACTAAACACGATTCCCTCAATCAACAGGTTTTTCATATCCTTATCCCTTACGAAAACAAACTGCGCACAAATGCGGCATTGCGTTTACCATCCTCGACTGGATTCTTTGACGGGCTGGAGGTCTCCAACGTGATCCACCCTTTATAACCAATATCTTTGAGTGCCGCTGACACTGCCTCAAAATGAGGCTTGTCCTCATCCAGATACTGCGACCCGTTCTTGTAATGGACCTGCGCTATCCTTCCCTTCAGTCGACGGATCTCCGCTGGCGAATCGTACTTCTTTGTCTTCCCCGTGTTAAACACGTCATAGTAAAGGCAGACGGATTCATCGCCAATCAATTCCAGCATCCGCAGATTCTGCTCGGCATTCAGATAATTCTCAATCGCCAGGGTCACACCAGCCTCTTTTGCATAAGGGGCAAGCGCCTTAATCCGTTGCGCGGCAGCCTTGAACTCATCCTCTTTCAGTTGCGTGCCGGAGAGCAGATCACCCTTGCTGAAGAAGGCCAGAAGAATGTTCTTTGCCTTCAAATCCTTCGCCGCATCAACGCTCTGTCTGATCCAGGCAGAGGCACGCGGATCCGTGGCCAGGGGACATTGATTAAACACGCCCATCATAATGGAGGTGATGGGCAGACCGGTCTGTTGCATCTGTTCCTTGTAACGAGTCCGAGTGCCAGGCAAGCAAACATCCAATTCATCAGCAGGACTTCCTGCGGAAACTTCCACACCGTCAAAACCTGCCAGCTTGGCCTGTGCAAGCCCCATCATACACGTTCCAACCTTTATGCGTGCCCCTTGCTCGGCACCTAATACAGAGGGTGGAACAACAGCGCTAGCCGCCACGACGCCAGCGGCTCGAACAAGAAAATGACGTCTCGACAATCCATTCATAGAGTCTCCCTCAATAAGGCAATAACGCAATGCCTATTACACTTTCAGCCCTGCCAGACGGCCATCGAGACGCTCGGTGTCCTTGCTGATCTCATCCCATGTGACAATGTTGCCAGTATAGGCGGCCTTGCGTCCCATGATCGTAATGATGCAACTCTGTACACTCGGCGCCACTGTCGGGTTGGTGAAGTCGGCCTTCTTGATGGCATCATAGAAAGAGACGACATTGTTAAATGCACCATCGCGATAGATCTGCTTGGTAGCCCCGCCGCGATAGAAGTTCTGACCGCGAATCATCACATTGCCGCCATACGCTGTTTCCAGCACACCCTTGCTCCCCAGCACACGGCAGACAATGCCATCTGGCTGAGTGCCATGTCCCTCGAACTGACGCGAACTAAAGACCATACCTACATTGTTAGGGTATTTGAAGTGAACCGTGAAATGATCCCAGCAATCCCCTGCATCCACGCGCACCTTGCGTCCGCCTGTGCCATACGCATTGACAGGTGGCGTCCTGCAGACCCAGTTCATCACGTCAAGACAATGGATGTTCTGCTCTGTAATAATATCACCGGAGAGAGCCTTGTCAAAGACCCAGTTACTGATTCGGCCGTCGCCCTCATCCGTCGCAGCCTGCTTACCAAGCCGTCCGCAATGATAGAAGACCTCGCCAAAGGCCAGTTCGCCGATAGCACCTTCATGCACACGCTTGATCGCCTCCTGATAAAACGCAGTTGAACGCGTCTGGAAATCCACCAGAAAACAAAGCTTCTTCTCGCCAGCAAGCTTGGCGCTTGCCTCAATAGAGCGGCAACCAGGCACATCCACGGCAATGGGTTTTGCAACATAGACATGCACTCCGGCATCCACTGCAGCAGCCGCCTGCTCTGGATGGAAAAAGGGCGGCGACATGATCGCCACCATATCCGGCTTTGCTTCAAGCACACGCTTGTAACCACTCAATCCCGAGAAGCAACGCTCCTTCGACACACCCAATTTTTCGCCCACCTTCTCGGCCTTGGCCTGAAAATAATCGCTGACTGCGCAAATTTCATAGCCGCCGTGTTGCCGGAAGAGATTCGCCATGAACTGTCCGCGGCCACCGCAGCCTATAAGACCGATTTTCACCTTCGCGCCCGCCAGATTAATCACGGGGGCCGCTGGCTGCACTTCTTGCGCGAGCAACGGTGACGTCATGGTAGCAGCCCCCATCGCCGCTACGAAGTGACGCCGTGAAAAGCCCGGCTTGAGTGATTTCTGAGTTTCCTGTGTGTTCATGCGATTCTCTCCTTTTTAGTTCTTAACTGTCAGTTTTTTCCACGTGTCGATGGAACGTTTAAGGTGCTCGCTCTCCGGCAACTTAATGCCATAGCATTGAAGGCCAACCATGCCTTTGTAGTTCATTTCAGTCAACGTTTGAAGCAGTTGGGCATTGTCAAAATTGCCGACATCCAAGGGGCGGATCAGATTGTCCCAGCCCTTCAATTCGACAGTCGCTCCATTTGTGCCCACAATAAACAGCTTTTCAGGATTCGCCTTCAGCAACGGACGATAGTCCTTTGCCCCTTCCATGTGGAGCCAGTGGCAAACGATAAAACAGTATCCGACATTCGGCAAATTGACCTTGTTGACAATCTCAATGGCGAAGGGCACGGATTCGCAATACGTCTTAACATGATTGTAGAGCGCGATACGTAATTGATACTTGCTGGCGAGCGCCCCCAGTTCCTTCAACAGCTTCACCGTGGGCTCAACTCCTTCGGGAGCGCCGGCAGGATATCCGTTTAGCGCAAGCTCGATAACCGTCTCGCGTCCCTTCAGTGGCGCCATGAACGCTTCAAACTTTTCCATGGGAAAAGGTTTACGGATATCGTGGGTGATGTAGGTCTTCCCAATAGTCATTTTCGCGTCATCCGCCTCTTTGATCCGCCGTTCTAAATCCGCTCCGGCCACAAAAGGGATTTCGCAGCCGTCATAGCCAAGGGCCTTGAGCGCCGCAGGCGAGGACTTTACGCAATACGGAAAAATCTTCGGCGCCGAATAGGCAGACAGCGTGATGGCCATGGATAATACTATTCCAGTGAGTGCTTTCATACGGTATTTCCTCTGAGGGTTGGAGTATATCAACTGAACTATTAAACTTTTTGCCAATCGCGCGGAGTGGGCGCTGTGGCGAGTTTGTTGGCTTCTGCGTCATTGAGAAATTCGTTCGTCTTTGAATCCCATTTTATCTTGCGCCCGAGGCGGATGGAGATATCTGCTGCATGGAGCCCCAGATGAATAGAGTGCATGGTGTCTGCTGGATAAGTCGTCTTTTCCCGGGACTTCACACAGGCAACGAAGTTTTTGTGCTCACCCTTGGGCATCTGCTGATATTTCGATGTCTCCGGGGTATACTTTGTCTTCAGGATCGTTTCATCACTGGCCTTCAATTGCGCATTCCAGCTATCATTGCCAACCCACCCCTTTGAACCGTGAATCTTGATGCCTGTGCCTCCGTGCTTGAGGTTGACGACCACACCATTGGAATAGGTAATATCCACATCAAACTCTACCGGCACATCCGTCAAAGAATTCGTCGGAATCATGCCCTTCCCGCTAATCTCCACAGGCAGAACATCTGGCGCATTCGCACACAATTGCGCGGTATCAAACAGATGGGCACCCCAATCGAGGAGTGTTCCATTACCAAAATTGCGGACGACTCGCCATCCCCACGGATCAATGAACGGTTTTTGGAATGGAATCAACGGAGACGGACCTGTATAGAGATTGTAGTCCAGCTCCTCAGGGATCGGGACATCCTTGTCTGGAGGCGGAAGCGTCCGATAGCGCGGCAAGGTTACTTCTATGCGTTGCACATCTCCAATGGCTCCATTCCGACACCATTCGACCATCTTGTGATAGTGCGGCAAGGAGCGATCTTCGAGTCCCGTCTGGAAAACAGCCTGATGCTTTTTCATACAAGCCTGAAGCGCAAAGCCTTCCGAGATAAATTTCGTAGGTTTTTCGCTGAACACATCTTTCCCTGCATCCAGCGCCAGCATGGCCATCGTGATATGCCAGTGCTCCGGCGTGCTGATGACCACGGCATCTATTGATTTGTCTGAAATAATCTGCCGGAAATCCTGATAGGCTTTGCAGTCTGTGTTCTTATACGTTGCATCGATCGTCTTCTTTGCCCCATCCATCCGGCTCCGCATGGCATCACAGACCGCCACGATGCGCACATCATCAATGGACAAGAAATTACGGATGTTGACCCCCATTCCATGAGTCCCAGCCCCAATACATCCCAGCGTGATTTTTTTCGATGGCGCACCTTGACCCAGTACATGCGACGGAATAATCGCCGGCATTGCAAAGGCCGCACTTGCTGCTTTAACAAAAACTCTTCGTGATACGTTCATGATTAATTCTCCCCTAAATGTATTTACTAGTAAACCAAATAATTATATTTTCATCTTGTAAGATTAAGCCAAAAATTTGTAAAATAAAGACATGAAAAAGAAAAACATCCAACAAGCCTTCTTAGATGAGACGGGCGGCAATGTGAATCACTTTCAGCAATTGCTCGAGTTGATCCCCGATGTCGCTTTTTTTATGAAGGACCGCCAGGGGCGCTTTGTGATGCACAACCATCGGGCCTGTGAATTTTGCCGGGTGAAGCATGAGAGCGAGACGTATGGCAAGACTGACTATGATTTTTTTCCTAAGGATCAGGCCGATGAATATGTGCGCGGCGACCGGGAAGTCATGCGAACAGGCAAACCTATCATCAACGCCATGTGCCCTGCACCTGGCGTAACCGATCAGCTGATTGTCTATAGTAAAGTTCCCGTTTACAACCCCAAGCGAAAGATCGTCGGCATCGCGGGGATTTATCGCATTATTGACGGCATGCGCGACCTTCCTCAATGGCATGGACACTTTGCGAAGATGCTGGCCTATATCCACAAAAACTATATGCACCCCATCAGGACTGATGAGCTCGCAAAGATGGCCGGCGTATCCAAACGACAACTTGACCGGCGCTTTATTCGACTCTTCAATACGAACCCCAATGAATACCTGCAGCGCGTCCGTATCAATGCCGCACGCGAGCTACTCGAGACGAGTGACCGTACTATTACAGATATTGCTCAATGCTGCGGGTTTTATGACCACAGCCATTTTACAAAGACATTCAAAGGGGTCATGTCCTGCACCCCCTTCACCTACCGTAAAAGACATCTGCTCCAGTCTTAAAAGACGCATTGCCTTTTGGCCCACATTCGTCTATGATGATGCGCAATGAATTCAAGACGTGAAGCTATTTTTGTTTTAACCCGCTGGCTAGAGACCCGCGACTTCCCTGACCGCATGATCATAGACCATCCCGACCATGCCTTTATCATGGATATGGTCTATACCACCATTCGCCGTTATCGTTCCCTTACATGGGTCCTCGAACAGTTCGTAAAGAAGATGCCCAAGGGCGAAATCGAGGCAGCCTTGCTCCTCGGTGCGGCCCAAGTCTTATTCATGCCTGACGTCAAGGAATATGCAGCCGTCCATGAGACCGTCGAAGCTGCTAAGCTCACCTCCAAGCAGGCTGCAGGACTCGTCAATGCGGTGCTACGCAATATCTTAAGGAGTCTGGAGCCTACACGCAAATCCCTCTCAGAGCAGTCCATCGGTATTCGACTGTCGCATCCTGACGCATTGATCACACGCTGGCAGGAACGCTTTGACGACGCTGAAATAATCGCCTTATGCGAATGGGACAACACGGCGCCAGAAACCTACCTCGCCTGGGCCCCTGGAGCCGAACAACCCTTCACACCCCTACCCCATGGCACACGCATTGAAACTGTGCCAGGGTATAAGGAAGGTCGTTTTATTGTACAAGACCCTGCAACAGATGCAGCTATCAGCTTAATGAATATTCAACCTGGTTCGCGCGTACTTGATGCCTGCGCTGCTCCGGGCGGCAAGACCATCCAAATCGCATGGCGTATGCAGGGTGGCACGCTGGTTGCACTAGATATGTATGAAGACCGCCTGCAAACCTTGAGGACAAATCTTGCGCGGACAAATCTGACGGGCGTCACTGTTGCACAAGGCGATTTAATTGCTGATTGTGCACGTGTTCAAGCTGAACACGGCCTGTTTGACCGCATCCTATTGGACGTGCCGTGCTCCAACTCGGGTGTTTTACGCAGACGTCCTGATGCACGTTGGCGCTGGACCACCAAGCGCATGAAGAAACTGTGTGAAGCGCAGTCCCAGTTTTTGGAGTCCGCATACAAGCTTCTTGCGCCAGGCGGACGAATTGTCTATTCAACATGTAGCTTGGAACCTGAAGAAAATCGCAAACAGATCACCCTCTTCCGCAAGACGCATCCGGATATCGAATGCATCGGCGTCGAAGAGCGTATACCGACTCGGAACAAGACCGACGGCGCATTCGCCTGCGCCCTCGAGTTCGCATCAAAATAATTATACCGTTGAGGCTTATCAACATTGTCAATCTAAGGGGGAATACCGACAATGAGCAAAAAAACAAGCACATTCATCATGGGCGCACTTTGCATAGCAGGTGCATGCGTAGCAGATACATCAACCTGGAGTGAATTTCGCGGCACAACGCGTGATGGCAAGTCTGCCGCAACCGGACTGCCCACCACGTGGAGCGAAACTGAAAACATTGTCTGGAAAACCGAGCTCCCCGGAGAAGGCCACTCCTCGCCTGTCGTTGCCGACGGACGTATCTGGCTGACCATGTCACCAGACCAAGGCACGAACCGCCACCTACTCTGCATCGATTTCAAAAGCGGCAAGATCACAAAGGACATTGAGCTCTTCCGTTATAATCCGACAGGCGAACGCAACCACAAGATGAACAGCTATGCCACGCCGACTCCGATTGCAGAGGGCAAGCGCGTCTATGTGACCTTTGGCAATCCTGGGACCGCCTGTCTCAATGCCGAGACGGGTGAGATCATCTGGCAACGCCGCGATATCACGAATCAGTACTTTGATGTCGGTGCTGCAAGCTCCCCTGCCCTCTTCGGCAACAAGCTCATCCTCACCTGCGACGGAGAACCTGCTGCCTCGCGTTTCGTGACAGCGCTTGACAAGGACACTGGCAAGACCATCTGGCGCACAGACCGCGTCTTTCCGAATCCGCTTCCCAAGTACACACATTCCTCCTGCATCCCGATTGTTGCCACAGTCAATGGACGTGAGCAGCTCATCAGTCCCGGTGCGAACGGAGTTCGCTCCTACGACCTTGAAACAGGCAAGGAACTCTGGATTGCGCGTCATGAAGCATGGTCAACGGTTCCACGTCCTATTGTTGAAGACGGCATTGTTTATCTCTTTTCCGGCGTCATCAAGCCCGTCATGATGGCGGTTCAGCTCGACAAAGCAAAAGGCGACATCACAGGCACGGATGCCATTCTCTGGTCAACAGACAAAGATGTACCAGACATGTCTTCTCCGTTACTCGCGGATAACCGTCTTTACACGCTCAAGACTGCCAAGCTCAACTGCCTTGAGGCTAAGACCGGCAAAGTCATCTGGACGCAAAACCTGAAGGGGCAACACCTCTCCTCCATCGTGAGTGCAGAGAACCGTATGTATCTCTTCAACGTCAATGGTGTCGGCTCTGTGGTCGGACTCGGCGACAGCTTCAACCTGATCTCCACAAACAAATTGGACTCCGGCTGCTACGCATCACCCGCAATTGTGGACAAATCCCTCATCGTCCGCACCCGCACCCACCTCTACCGCATTGAGAATAACAACTTAAACGTTAAGCGTTGAGCGTTAAGTGTTAAATGTTCAAAACTTTCAACTCCCAACGTTTAACCTTTAACTCTTAATTTAAGAAGTTACTCCTCTGCTTATTATCGTACCGCTCGATCGGCTCGCCAAAGTCTTTGACGCAGAGCCTTCGCCTCTCCCGATGGCATGCGGTTCCCCCTTCTGGCAAACAAAGCAAAAACTGACCCGACTTTGCTCACTATCTTCTTGCCTCTTCTGGGTAGACCTGCCATCATTCTAACATGTTTAAGCTTGCATTATCGTGTGTTCTTGCGGGGGGC
>JBAXCC010000086.1:0-13087 GCA_037141675.1 bacterium
ATTGTGGTGGACGATGCCATTGTCGTTTTGGAGAATGTGCATCGTCGAATCAAAGAGGGCGAACCTCCCATGGTCGCTGCCGCGCGCGGCTCATCGCAGGTGCTGCTCGCTGTGCTTGCAACAACGGCTGTGTTGTTGGCTGTTTTTCTTCCTATTCTGCTCTGGGAGGGCAAGGCTGGAAAAATGTTCACGGAGTTTGCCGTGGCGATGAGTGCAGCCGTTGGATTCTCCGGGCTCGTGGCCTTGACACTGACGCCTTTGCTCTGTTCGCGATTGCTGAAAACACATGAAGACGTCTCGCTGACAAGCATGGGCGTTGATTGGGTAATGGGCTATCTGGTGAAGGGGTACACGGCCTTTCTGAGAATGATCACAAAGGTTAAAATATTTACGGTGCTTTTCTTCGCAACGGTCTGTGTTTTTGTCGTCTGGGGATGGAAAGTGATCCCGACCGAATTTGAACCGACCGAAGATCGTGGTTTCTTCTATGTCATGCTGCAGGCACCCGAGGGCACAGGATACTACGAGATGAACAAGTTGGTTGACCAATTTATTCCAGCTTCGATGGCGGCTTTCAATGATAATGAATTAAAATGGGGCCTTCTCATCCTTCCGTCGCAAATCGGGAGCGAAGGTGCAGTGAATAACGGACGTCTCATACTCGATTTTACTCCCTGGCGCGACCGTTCACGCAGCAGTATGGAGGTCTTGGATCAGACGCGGCCGCTGCTGGCCAAGATCCCCGGCGCGCGCGCGTTGCCCTCCTTGCCCTCCGGCATCAGTGCACGCGGCATGCCTGTTCAGTTTGTGATTGGCGGGCCGGACTACAAGGATTTGCTGGTGTGGCGCGACAAGCTGATGGAAAAGATCAAGGGTTATCCAGGCTTCCTGGATGTCGACTTTGACTTCAAGGAGACCACGCCGCAGTTTCATGTCCAGATCAACAAGGATCGCGCGGCTGAGCTTGGGGTGCCCACCAAGGCTATTGGTGGCGCCCTGGAGACGTTGCTCGGCTCCAAGCGCATCACGACCTTTGTTGACCGCGGCCAGGAATACGATGTCATGTTGCAGGCAGCCTTAAATAATCGCGGCTCATTGGATGATCTGCGCAATATTTATGTACGCTCCGCAACGCAACAGACGCCGATCCCGCTTGACAACCTGGTGACGGTCAAGGAGGTTGGCGACGCTGCCACGCTTAATCGCTTTAATCGTATGCGCTCGATTACGATAACCGGTAACGTGGCTGCGGGCTACAGTTTGGGACAGGTCCTTGATTTCCTTGAAAAGACAGTACGCAAAGAGTTGCCGCCTGAAGTGCAGATCGGGTTCAAAGGCCAGTCCAGGGACTATAAGGATGCATCAGGTTCCATGACGATCATCTTTGCTCTCGCGTTGCTGATCGCTTACTTGACGCTCGCCGCCCAGTTCGAGAGCTTTATCAGTCCCCTTGTCGTCATGCTGACAGTGCCGCTCGGCATGATTGGCGCACTCGCAGGACTCTGGTATACCGGCGCGACCATGAATATCTATAGCCAGATCGGCGTGATCATGCTGATTGGCCTTGCCGCGAAGAACGGCATCCTGATTGTCGAATTCGCCAACCAATTGCGTGACCAAGGAATCGAATTTGAAGAAGCGCTCATCAAGGCGGCCAGCATGCGACTAAGACCGATTCTGATGACCGGCATCTCGACCGTAGTCGGTGCGATCCCGCTGCTGCTGGCTAGTGGCGCAGGCGCCATGAGCCGCCGTTGCCTCGGAGCCGTAGTCGTGTATGGCGGACTGAGCGCCTGTCTGCTCACGTTGGTCGTGGTGCCCACGGCCTATCTGTTGCTGGCAAAATGGCAGAAGCCTCCGCGTGCAACCGAGCGCCAGCTGGACAAACTGGAGGCCAATCATGCGTAAACGGCAAGGCTGGAATACTGGAATACGGGAATGTGGGAATGATGTTCCTGGAGGGAGAGACGGTGGTGCGCCGATTGATCACCAAACGTATGCAACGTCTGCGGCAACATGCCTCACGATTCACATTATTCCATTATTCCAACATTCCATCATTCCTCTTTTTTCTTTCCTCCTCCTTCTCTCCGGCTGCACCCTTGGGCCAGACTATAAGAAGCCTGAAAGTGCGGAGCCGAAAGAGTTCTTGGCTTCGGGTTCGACGAACCGCACTGAGCAACTCGTCCAGTGGTGGCAGAAGCTGAATGATCCTGTGTTGTCGGATCTGGTAAGTGCCGGGCTGATTAACAACCTCACGATTCAGACGGGACTTCAGCGCGTCCGGCAATCGCGTGCGCAGATGCTCCAGATGAAAGCGGGTCTGTGGCCCTCATTGACCGGCACGGCAAATTACAACTACGGTCGCAAGTTTGGCAGTCCAACAGGCGTGGGATACAGCGCAACCGGGAGCGGAATCGTGGGCGAATGGGGCGGAACCTTTGCAGCAGGATTCGATGCCACGTGGGAACTGGATATCTTTGGCGGCACGCGGCGTGAGATCGAAGCGCGGGAAGCCGAACTAGTAGGAATGCATTATACGCAACGCGATGTGAATATCTCTGTTGCAGCAGAAATTGCGATGGCCTATCTCAATGTCCGCATGTTTCAGAGCATCATCGATGTGACACAGTCGAACTTGGTGACACAGACGCAGTCTGCCGAGATCACCCGCAAACGTCATCAGGCTAAAGCAGTTTCCGGTTTGGATCTTGCCAATGCCGAAGCGCAAGTGCACTCCACGACTGCGCAGATCCCCTCGCTCGAAGCCGGGCTTGCGAATGGTATTCTTCAGTTGGAGCTCCTGCTGGGGGACGTGCCTAATGCACGGAAAGCCCAATTAGTCTCCTCCGCAACGTTTCCGACGCTGCCCACTGCCCTTCCTTCCATGCTGCCCAATGAACTGCTGCGCAGGCGTCCGGATGTGCGCAAGGCCGAGGAGGCCGTGAAAGCCGCAACCGCACGCATTGGCGTGGCAGAGTCAGAGCTCTATCCGAGGTTCGGATTGATCGGCTCTATTGGCGCATCCGTCCCAACGACAGGTTTGGACCGATGGTCCATGCTTACAGAGTCTGTCCGTGTCGGCCCGCGTGTCTCCTGGAACATCTTTAGTGCCGGACGCATCCGTGCGCAGGTCGAAGAACGCAAAGCGCAGACAGAGCAGGCGGTGCTGGCCTATCAGCAGGCCGTGTTAAAGGCCTATAACGAAGCGGAATCCGCCTGGCAGACTTACAATCAAGAGGCGTCACGGGGCGACACGCTTCAAAAAGCAGTTGAGGCGAATCAGCGCGCCGTCCATATTGCCGGAGAACTGTTCAAGGCTGGAAGTACAGACTACACCGAGGTCCTGATTGCTCAGAGAGCCCTCTTGTTAGCGCAAGATACGCAGATGCGCCATCGGGCGCTTTTAGCTCAAAAAGTAGTGACCTTTTATAAGGCCTTGGGCGGCGGCGAGGAATAATAAAGCGATTTCCGCGCTTTCCCGTTGACAATCGGCAGTCGGATTTTGTAAGCTTAACGGACTTTCGGCGGGTTAGCTCAGTTGGTAGAGCAGTGGAATCATAATCCACGTGTCGGGGGATCGTGCCCCTCACCCGCCACCATTTTAAAGCCCCAGCAAATATTACATTTGTTGGGGCTTTTCGTTTGTTTCTACGCGCGTTATACCCTTTTACAGGTCATCGTCTCGTAGATCAATGAAGACGAGGCCTGTCACAAAGTCAAGTAGTTCCAGAGGTTCAATACCGACATCCAAGCCAATAATGAGAATGTGCACGCCGACGCCGATCTCTGTCGGGCCGTAATCCGGACCGATGTTGGTATCCGCAGTGCCATCGACTACGCTGACCTGAAGTCCGCTACGGCTTTCCAGTCCAATCGGGAGTTTGGGCTTCACTCTGTTACGTGGACCGGGTAAGCCCGCATAGACCGAACCGTAGGACCCTACGAACACAGAAGCTAATTCAGTCGCCCGGACATCTGCGGCGATACCAGGCCCGACACGCACACGAAGACGCACAACATCAAACAAATCAAGAATGACGTTAGGGATGAACAGCGCGATCTTGTGGATGGCACTGTGACTTTCGTGGGCAGGTGCCTTCTTCTCTGTAGGCGTCTTCTCCGCCGCTGTTTCGGCAAAGCACGGTGCGCACGCGATGAATCCTGTCAGCAGTAGCAACATGGTAGAATGTTTCATGATTAATATCCTTTTGTGATTGTTTACCTTCTATGCGCATCATGTTAGCCCATCTCCGCATCCCGAAACAATACGGTGTTTTCCCCATAAGTTGCTCCTTCGTTTATTCCAGCTCTACAGGCGGAGCGCTTTTCTTTCAGTCGGTCTTCTGGTATCATGAAACTGCTGGGTTGAAAAACATGAGACTTCTTGTAAAAAAGTGTGTAACAGCAGCAATGGATATCCTCTGAAGGATTGTAGAGGACTATTATGAATACAATGACAAGCTGTTCACGTTGTGGTAAGTCGGCGCCCCGCAGGGATTGCATGGGACTTTGCCCAGACTGTCTCTTGGCTGCCGGACTCGGAAGCGTGGCGGATGCTACGGCAGCCGGGGCTGCAAAACATTTCACGCCGCCGGAGATCGCGGACTTGGCCCCGCTCTTTCCGCAATTGGAGATCGACGGACTTCTGGGCTGTGGCGGCATGGGCGCGGTCTATAAGGCCCGCCAAAAGAACCTTGACCGTTCAGTCGCGCTCAAGATCCTGCCTCCCGATATTGGACGCGATCCCGCATTCGCGCAGCGCTTCGCACGCGAGGCCAAGGCGCTGGCCAAGCTGAACCATCCGAACATCGTCACCCTCTACGAGTTCGGCCAGGCCGGCGAACTCTTCTACTTCCTGATGGAGTATGTGGACGGTGTCAACCTTCGGCAACTGATCCTGGAGGGCCGGGTGGCCTCGCGTGAGGCGCTGGCGATCGTGCCACAGATTTGTGATGCGCTTCAATATGCGCATGACCAAGGTATTGTCCACCGCGATATCAAACCCGAGAACATTCTGCTCGACCGTCGCGGACGTGTGAAGGTCGCCGACTTCGGACTGGCCAAGCTGGTGCGTTTGACTGATCAGACAGATCAGTCGGATCGGACGGATCAGTCCGATCTTCGAGCGGAAGTCTCTCAACCCAGCTTGATCATGGGCACCCCCGCCTACATGGCGCCTGAACAGCGCGACCGGCCTGCGGAGGTAGATCACCGTGCCGATATCTACTCGCTGGGCGTTGTCTTCTATCAGATGCTCACCGGCGAACTGCCAGGGAAGTTCCTTGAGGCGCCGTCTAAAAAGGTGACGATCGATGTGCGGCTCGATGAAGTCGTCTTGCGCGCCTTGGAACAGAAGCCTGAGCGACGCTACCAGCAGGTCAGCGAGGTGCGGACGTCGTTGGAGATCATCAATACCGCGCCGGCGAACAAAGCTTCTGCTGGCATCGAGCAGGGGGGCAAGCCAGGCTTTGCGTCAACAATGGCGTTCATTATTCTTTATGCCGCTTACGTAGCAATGGTACTCACAACCGCGTCGCAATTGCCGGAACGGGTGGCGACGCATTTCGGCTTTGAGGGACGAGCCGACGGTTGGATGAGCCGGAACGTGTATCAGATATTCGAGATCACATTTCCGCTTGTGATCGGTTTGATCTTCACAGGCACGTCAGCGATGATTCGATTTTTCCCCGCCAAGTACGTCAATCTTCCTCGGAAAGACTTCTGGCTAGTACCGGAACGTCGGGCACTGACGGCCTCCATCATTCGCAGTCGCATGACGTGGCTGGCGTGTCTGATGACGCTCTTCTTCGGAGGCCTGCATGTGCTGACTCTTGAGGCGAACCGCGTCCAGCCGCCGCAACTGCCGATGGGCGGTCTCTTGATGGTTGTGATGTTCTTCCTGATCTCGCTCATGATCTGGGTGATCCTGCTGTTGATGCGTTTCGCTGAAACAGGCGAAGGATGTCTTCGGTCTGAACCTTCGGCAGAGGCATTGGATCGAAAATGCAACGGCTGGCAGAAAATGATGGCGAAGATCGTTCTGGCTGTCTTGATCGGCTTGGCGCTGAAGCAGTGGGTCATCGGCTCGTATACCATCAAGAACAACTCGCTCGCTCCTGAGCTTCCTGCAGGCAGTCTTGTGCTGGCCTGGAAGCAGACAAAGTTGTATAAACAGGGTGACTTAGTCGTCTATAGGATGGAAAAATTCTTTTATGCTGGGCGCGTTCAGGAGATAGTTCCTGGCCAAATGCTGTTGAGTAGAAATGGTGTGTCGGATATTCGGGTCCAGCGTGAAGCGTTGGTGGGGCGTGTCATGACGGTGCTTTGGCGGGGTTCGGGCAATGTTGCTCAAAAACAACTGAGTGACATGTCTGTACAAACGAAGTCGCCGTTCCCTACGCCTAGAGAAGGAACACGGTCTTCACCTGAGAACCCTCGAAACGTGAGCGTTCCAATGCTAAGTTGGGCAGAAGGAGTCTTGTTGATTGTGGGAGGTATATTCCTGTGTGTCCTGGTGGCGGTCGTCGTTCTTTTGGTGATCTGGATACGGAAAGCCAAATCCGGGCCGGGCAAGTCAGTCGCCATCGGTTGCGGTGTGGCCTTCCTGGTCGGTCTCGTGTTCGTGCTGCTTTCCGTCGGGTTAACCTTTGCGTGGTGGTCTCAGACCCGGACAAACCTGCGGAGAGAGATGGAAGCAAATCAGCAGCATGTCAAAGATGAAGAGGTCCGGCGCCACCAGCAACAGCAGATCGAGAGAGAAGAGACAACACATGTGAGGAGCCTGCGGCAATGATGATAGAGGGCAAGCCAGCAACTCCGCATGAGGTCTTTGCGACAACGCGCTGGACCCTCGTGCTGGCTGCGGGCCGCACGAGTGACACGACCGGTGCACGCGAGGCTCTGGGGGAGTTGTGCCGGACCTACTGGTATCCGCTCTATGCGTATGTTCGCCGTCGCGGCTATTCATCGCATGATGCAGAGGATCGGGTGCAGGGTTTCTTTGAGCGGTTGATCCGATTGAACTCGTTAGCGGATTTGAATCGCGGGCAGGGACGCTTTCGCGCCTTCCTGCTGGCCAGCCTGAAGCACTATCTGGCAGACGAGTGGGACAAGTCATCCGCTGCCAAGCGCGATGTACGTCAGACGATCTCATGGGATGCGCTGGAAGCAGAGGAGCGTTATGCTGCAGAGCCCTCGGAACGTCTCACGCCCGAGCGACTCTACGAGCGGCAATGGGCACTGACCCTGCTGGAACGCGTGGTCGGCCGTCTGCGTGGCGAATACGAGTCATCAGGCAAAGGCGAACTCTTCCAGACGTTGCAGATCGCTGTGACCAGTGGCGCGGGTGCTATTCCGTATCCCGAGCTTGCAGCGCGGCTGGGTCAGTCGGAAGGCGCGTTGCGCGTGACAGTCCATCGCTTGCGGCAACGCTACCGCCAGATTTTGCGCGAAGAAATCGCTCACACGGTTGAGAGTCCGGATGAGATCGAAGCGGAACTCGCCGACCTGCGCCGGGTGCTGGCGGAGTGACGCGGATTGGGAAATGTTTACCGCAACCAGCCTACGCCAAGGCTACGGCGGTCAAGAAGAACGCATAGAGCACAGAGAAATGAAAAGTACCCCTGATAGCCAAGGCAAAGCATTTAGAAGTTGATCTTTGCGATCTTTGTGTTCTTTGTGGTTAAAAATCGAGCCTAGACGACTAACAATTCGTCCGAGCGGAGATTAATCGACAGAGGCCCGTTGACACGTGACTCCCGCTCTAAGATGAGAGCTCTTTATACCTTCTGTCGGGGCTTCCCGCAGAGTACGGAAACCTTTTCAGTGTGTGCCAGTGGCCGAACAGACGCACTCTCTTTTTCGGTTATCGTGTCGATGAGATCCGCCCAGGTGGGACACTGTTTAAAGCGATGCTTAATCTCATCGCGCCATGCCTGATATTCGATTGGATCTGTTAAGCGTGCATGCACCAGTTTTTGACACGTCTCAATCCAGCGTTCGACGCAGGAAATGTCCAACGCATAACCTGTTTGTCCGTCGATGATGATCTCTTGGGGGCCTCCGATTTGTGAGACGAGCGCGGGAAGCCCCATCGTCTGCGCTTCGAGTACGGTCATGCCAAAGGTGTCGAACGTGCTTGGAAAAACCAAAATATCCGAGAGCAGGTAAAGACTTTTCAACTGGCGGCTCTCGAGTCGTCCCGCAAAACAGACATGTGATGCATGCGGCGCGAGTCTTTTCTCAAGGACGCTCCGCTCGGGGCCATCACCCGCAATTAGCAGGCGTACAGGGATATGTTGAGCACGCAAGGCCTCAAAAATAGTGGCCAAGACATCCAGGTTTTTCTCCTTACTGAGTCGTCCAGCATACAGCAGGGTAACATGGTCACTGTTTGTGGAGAACCACCGCGTACGTGCTGTTTGAACGTCCTGGGGGAGCACCTGACCATACGCAGGGTTAAAGCCTCGTTGAAACAAACGTATGCGCGAACGGTCGTGTCCCTTGTCCGCAAGCTGTGTCATGTAATAGTGGCTGGGGACATGGATGATGTCCATTCGGGCATAAAACCATTGAATGTACCCATCGATTGAATCGATCATCTGGCGGTCACCAATGATATCCTCTGCTTGCTTGGTAAAATCAGTGTGGTAAATTCCTTCGCAGGGAACTCCGAGCAGCCGAGCCGCCAAGTAACCGGTCAGTCCGACGGGGCCAGGCGTGGAGATGACAATTTTATCCGGACGCTCCTGGGTGATGAGATCGAGTGAACGTAAGAGGGAGGGAAAGCGGATCGTGTGCGCATTGTAAAACGTGGGCGTGATCTCGAAGATGCAGGGCAGTTGGAGGAGGCGACTGGCAATGGGGTGGTTCTGCTCTTGCGCGGTTAAGCAACCGACAAAGCGTAATGGAGCCTCTTCGATGAAGGCGCATTCAGCCAGTTCATTGATGGTCACGGAGACGCCGTTCAAATCCGCAACGGTATCTGAAAACCAGAGGACGCGCTTGGCGTTTCCTTTTGGACGCAAGTGAAACGTTTCAGCCAACTGGTTGTTCAGTCCCCGGTTCTTGTTAAGAATGCGAAGGGTGCTGATAAAGGGTGTCGCGAAAACGAGGGCTGGTAAAACCGAGCTGAGATATTGAAAAATATCTTCGCTGGATTGCCCCTTGATCCCTTTTTCGAGGCTTCGTCCGATTTCACCCATCAGGTCATCCAGCAACACGGCCAAAGCATCGTAGGCCTGGGTGATCTGCCAATCCGCTCCGAAGGAGGCTGCATCGTGTGTGATCGTCCAAAGGCCATTCAAAAAGCGCGACATGATTTGATCGCGGGCTGAACGGCGCAACCCCAGCTTCTTGAGAAAGAACCGTTCGCGTAGACTGGGTCCTCTGTCCTGAAACAGAATGGAGGCTAGCAAGCCGGTCAAGCCCGGTGTGCTACCCTGTTTTTGGCGGACGTGTTCGCTGGTGATTTTATAAATGCCGTATGCGAGCGATTTGAAGTCGCCTGTTCGTCCGTCAGGCCATGTCGATTTTCCCCGGATGGCTTGCATGAACTCAGATTTTGAGGTGGCTTCAGCGCGCGTCCACGTAAAGCCGGCGAAAAGGCCTGCATGGTCATCCGAGCCGCCAGTCTGACCTTTACGCCAGGAGGTTGCGGACCACGGATCAATATGATGCTTCATGCTGAGGCGCGCCATCTCTTCGGGATCAAGTTTGTCGAGGACGAGTTGCCAGATGCGATTGCTCTCCTGGCCGCGCGTACCATTGATTCCCTCGAACACATCAAAGAGCACCAGTAGTTTTTCAATATGCTCCAGTGTGAGTTTCTCATTCACGCTGTAAGTGGCATGGGCGACAGAGCAGGCAATATTCTCCTGGCGCAGGTAATCACGAAGGTTGTAGATATTGTCGCGGGCGCGTTGAATCACTGCGAATTGCTCAACGGTAATGTCGTAACAGAGAATGTGGACTTTGCAACCGTCTTCTGGAAAATAGGCTGTGGCTTCTGTACTGATAAAACAATCATCAGGATGTAGCCTGCAGAGTTCGCAGGCTCCGTCGATCGTATTGTGGTCGGTGATCGTTACAAAGGTGTTGCCCTGTTCCTTTGCAAGACGATATATTGTTTCAATGGGTGTGTAGCTTTCGCTTGCGCCGAGACGTTGCAGGATCCACTCGCTGGGATGTCTCGAGTGGTGCGAATGAACATGGAGGTCAGCTCGGGCAATCGTTCGTTGATGTGACATAATCTCTCCTCTGAACATAGAATATGGAATATTCATTCAAATATGATTAGCGCCATATTAAAATTCGATTAATTCGGCTTTCGCGTTTTCTGTGGTTAAAAACTGAACCTAGCACCCTGATGCCTCGCAAATTGAGTTTGTCGCAGTGCTGTTGATCTGGTAACGTAATGCAACGTTGTGACAAGATAAAAATAGAGGTAAGCCCCCAGCCCGCTGAGCGGGAATAAACGAGGGAGTAACTTCTTAAATTAAGAGTTAAAAGTTAAACGTTGAGAGTTGAAAGTTTGAACGCTGAACGCTCAACTCGTAACGCTTAAGTTTTAGACAAGGAGTCCTATGAATAAACAGATGTGGGTCGGTGTTGGGTCAGCTCTTGTCCTGTGTTGCGCATGCAATCTGGGTGCGGTTGACGTGACGTTCAGCAATGATGCCTCTGCGCCTGAACAAGCTCTCTCGTTGTGGTATCGCAAGCCGGCACAGAAATGGGATGAAGCCCTGCCCATCGGCAACGGGCGGTTCGGTGCAATGGTCTTTGGCGGTGTGGCTGAGGAGCGTATTCAGTTTAATGACGACACCCTCTTTACAGGCAAGCCTCATGATTACGCGCACAAAGGCGCAGCGAAGTTTCTGCCGGAGATCCGCAAGCTCCTCTTTGATAATAAGCAGAAGGATGCGGAGGCGCTGGCCAACAAAGAATTTATGAGCATCAACACCCGAGGCACAAACCGGCAAGAGGCCTATCAGCCGTTCGGGGACCTGAAGCTTGAGTTCCCCGGGATCACGAGCGTCACGGATTACCGCCGGGAACTCGATCTGAGCCGCGCGCTGGCGCTGGTTCAATACAGGAGCAATGGTGCCCTTTATCTGCGTGAGACATTCGCTTCCTTCCCGGATAATGCTATTGTTGTGCACCTGACCTGTGATCAGCCGGGAAAGATCAATATGAAGGCCACGCTGCCTAGCCCACATCCCAATACCGTGGTTAAACGTGTGGATGGACAAACGCTCAGCATGTCCGGCAAAATCGAGGGCGCGAATACCGGTTTCGAAGCGCGCCTCTGTGTCAGGACAGAGGGCGGAAAAATAAATGTCACAGATTCCGGGATTGAGATTGCTCAAGCCGATACCGCGACGTTGATTCTGGTAGGGGCCTCCAGCTATGTCAACTTTCGCGATATCAGCGGAGATCCTGCTGCAACGAATGAAAAGACATTGAAGCAACTGGAGAAGAAAAATTATGCTGCGCTCAAACAGGATCACATCGCGGACTATCAAAACCTTTTCCAACGGGTAAAACTTAATCTCGGAACCACAGACCGTGCTAAGCTGCCCACGATTGAGCGGATCAAATCCTTTAGCGAAGCTGATCCGCAACTGGCAGAGCTTTTTTATCAATATGGCCGTTACTTGCTGATTGCATGCAGCCGCCCAGGTTCACAGCCCGCTAACCTGCAAGGCCTTTGGAATGAAAGTCTCAAGCCAGCCTGGGACAGCAAGTATACCATCAACATCAATACTGAGATGAACTACTGGCCGGCGGAGATCGCTAACCTCGCGGAGTGTGTTAAGCCTTTGGTGGCGGCACTGCAGGAGATCTCTGTATCCGGCGCTGTTGTGGCCCAAGAGCACTACAACGCACGTGGCTGGGTGATTCACCACAACTTTGACCTCTGGAGAGGGGCGGCGCCGATCAACAATGCCAACCATGGGATATGGGTTGTCGGCGGAGCGTGGCTGAGTCAGCATCTCTGGTGGCACTATGAATTCAGCGGCGATCAAAAATATTTAAAGGAGACCGCCTATCCCCTGATGAAGGGGGCTGCGCTCTTTTTCATTGATTATCTAGTTGTCGATCCACGCAGCGATAAACACTGGCTGATCTCCGGTCCCTCCAACTCCCCGGAAAACGGCGGACTGGTGATGGGGCCAACGATGGACCATCAAATCATCCGGGATCTGTTCAGCAATGTCATTGAAGCTTCAAAGGTGTTGAATGTGGATCAGGAAATGCGAAAGCAACTCATCGAGATGCGTGCAAAGATCGCGCCGAACCAGATCGGGAAGCATGGCCAGTTGCAGGAGTGGCTGGAGGATAAAGATGACCCGAAGAGTACGCACCGTCATGTGTCGCATCTATGGGGACTGCATCCCGGCGCAGAAATCCATCCGCGCACGACACCTGAGCTGGCTAAGGCGTGTGCAATGACGCTGGCGCAGCGAGGCGATGGCGGCACGGGCTGGTCAAAGGCGTGGAAGATCAATTTCTGGGCTCGCCTGCTGGATGGCGATCATTCGTACAAGATGCTCTCAGAAGCTCTGAAAAGCAACACACTTCCCAATCTGTTTGACACCCATCCGCCCTTCCAGATTGACGGGAACTTTGGAGCCGCCTCCGGAATCACCGAGATGCTGCTGCAAAGTCATCTCGGCTGGATCGAGTTGTTGCCAGCATTGCCTTCAGCCTGGCCGACAGGAAGTATCTCCGGTCTGCGTGCCCGTAATGGTTTTGAGATTGATGTCCAATGGAAAGAGGGTAAACTCACGCAAGCGCAGGTCAAGTCAGTCAGCGGCAAGCCCTGCCGCCTTCGTTCGGATGTACCGCTTACAATCACAAGCAAAGACAAGCCGGTCAAGACGACCAGCCCTGAAAACGGGCTCATCGAGTTTGAAACGAACAAAGACGAATGCTACTCAATCAGCCGAGCAGGAAGATAACAGACTGAACCCAAGTCCCATGTCCTAATTCAACTTCTGGACTTGCGACATTGGACTTGGGACGTGGGAATAATAAAAATCCCACACTCAGCTGGGTCGCGAAGGGTTCTGATAATTATTGG
>JBAXCC010000087.1:0-13079 GCA_037141675.1 bacterium
CAACGCCCAAACCTCCGGCATCCGCTGCTTCCACAGCAGGGTGACGGTCTCGGCGGTGCAAACTTCTGGAAGGGTTAGGAGCATAAGGCTTTTTAGGTCGTAGGTTGTAGGTCGTAGAGGGAGAATTCCAAAACAACCTACCCTGCTATTCTAAATTCTTCTAGGCGTCCGGATACCGAGGAGCGTGAGGCCCTGGTTCAGTGCCTGGGCGACCATGGCGCAGAGGCGTAGACGGCTGTCACGGATCTCGGGTTCGGACTTGAGCACAGGCGATTGCTGATAAAAACTGCTATAGGTCTGGGAAAGACTGTAGAGATAATCCGCCAGGACATTCGGCCTGTAGAGTTCCGCGGCGCGCGAAACCGCGGAGGGGAACTGCAAGAGTTTCAGCGCTAACTCCTTCTCCAAGGGGGTATCCAGCCGGAGCTTGGCGGCTTGCCCCGCATTCGCGCCTTGTTCCGCCGCCTTGTCAATGAGGCTGCAGACACGCGCATAGGCATATTGGAGGTAGGGACCTGAATTGCCGTCAAGCGCCAGCGCCTTTTCCCAGGTGAAGACGATGAGCGTCTGGCGGTCATGGCTCAGATCAGCATACTTGATGGCGCCCAGGCCGATAGCCTCGGCGAGTTCGCGCTGTTCCGTCTCGGTCATGGCAGGATTGGACTCCTGGACAATCTTCAGCGCGCGGCTGACAGCCTCGTCGAGCAGGGCGTCGAGCTTGATCACATTGCCCTGGCGGGTCGAGAAGGTGCCTTCGGGCAGGCGCATCAACCCAAAACAGACATGCTCCAGGAGGGGAAGGGAGGAGGGAGAAGGGAGGAGGGAGGAAGTGGCACCGGGACGGGAGGAGGTCGCAATCCCGATCTTCTCACAGATCTTGAAAAACTGTTTGAAATGGAGCTGCTGACGATCATCCGTGACATAGACGACGCGGTCTGGATTGAACTCCGCCACACGGTTGCGGACCGTCGCGATGTCCGTGGCAGCGTAGTTGAATCCGCCGTCACTCTTGCGCACGATGCAGACCGGCATGCCATCGGCTTCAAGGTTCACGACGAGAGCGCCCTCGCTCACCACGGCCAGCCCCTTTTCCTGGAGCAGGCTGATGGTCTCGGGCAGGATGTCATTATAAAAGCTTTCGCCGCGATAGAGGTCAAAGCTCACATCGAGACGGGTGTAGATGCGATTAAACTCCTCCAGGCTGATGGTGATAAAGCGCTGCCAAATGGCCCGATTCTCCGCATCGCCCTGCTGGAGCTTCACAAGCTCAGCCTTACAACTGTCTAGCCATGCAGGGTCTTCCTCGGTCAGGTTGTGGCTCTGGACATAGACACGCTCCAGGAGTTCAACCGTGAGGTTGGCGCGTTCCTCGTCCGTGAGAAATGCCCGATAGCCCATAATCAGTTTACCGAACTGCGTCCCCCAGTCGCCCAGATGGTTATCCGCGATGACGCGATAGCCGAGTGCGCGATACATGCGGTCAAGGGCGTTTCCAATGACGGTTGAGCGGATATGGCCGATATGCATGGCCTTGGCCGCGTTGGGGCTAGAGTAGTCGATGATGACAGTCTTGCCCTGGCCTTCATCGGGAATGCCGAAGCGCGGTGCGGCGGCCAACGCGCAGGCGGCCTCCGCCAGCCACTCAATACTCACGGTTACATTGATAAAGCCCGGCCCAGCGACCTCCAGCTTCTGGATGAAGGACGGCAGCGGAAGTGCCTTGACCACAGCCTCGGCAATGGCACGCGGCGGCTTCTTGAGCAGTTTGGCCAGGGGCATGGCATCATTGCACTGGAAATCGCCGAACTTGGTGTCCGTCGCAGGGGTCACTCGGATCGAGAGGCTTGAGGCCTCCACGCCGCAGGCTGCTACAAAAGCGGACTTCAGCCAGTCCGAGAGTTGCTGTTCAGTATTCATAAGGGGGTTGGAATATTGGAATACGGGAATGTTGGAATGTTGGAATAATCGGCAAACGGGATGTTGTCCGATCGTATGCCAAGCGGGCGGCTAGCGCACCTATCAGTATGAAGCCTCCCCATCATTCCAGTATTCCACCATTCCATTAAAGTGCGGCTTCGATAGCCTTGACGAGTGCATCGCCGGACTGGAGTCCGACCATCTGCTGGACGAGCTTGCCATTTTTAAAGACGAGGAGCGCGGGAATGCTTCTGATCCCGAACTTCACAGCGAGATCGCGCGATTCATCGACATTGACCTTAGCGATCTTGGCGCGACCTGCCACGGCAGGCGCGACCTGGGTTTCAAGAATCGGGGTGAGCATCTGGCAGGGTCCGCACCATGGCGCCCAGAAATCGACCAGGGTCACACCCTCCGCGATAGAGGCATCAAAGTTTGCTGTATTGAGACTGATTAGGTTTGCTGACATATTTTTCTCCTACCGGGCGGGCGCAACGGCCTGCCCCTACACTATATACGCCCCGGCGGCGGGCTTGATGATGCTGACGTCACAGGGCTTTCCAAATTTCGCCGCATAGGCACTCGCCAGCGCGGCACCGGCTGTTTCCGCATCACGCGGATGGACAAGGACGACCACGGAGCCGCCAAAGCCACCGCCTGAGAGGCGAGCGCCCATGACTCCGGGAATCTTCTTCGCGGCCTCCACGACCACGTCGAGTTCCTCGCACGAATTTTGAAAGAGTGTACGCGAGCTTTCATGGGAATCGAACATCAGCGCACCAAAGCCCGGAAGGTCGCCGGCTGCCAGAAGTTCAGCGCCCTTGAGCACGCGCTCATCCTCGCCGATCGGATGCGCGGCGCGGTTCGCGACGAGTTCCGGCAGGCCGCCCTTGTAGAGCGCCCACTCAGCCATGCTCACATCGCGCAAGGCCTTGACCGGATGGCGCAGCACGGTTGCAAAATAAGCTGCGGCTGTTTCGCATGCCTCGCGCAGACGGTTATAAGCGCCGTCGACCAGTGCATGCTTGGAATGCGTGTTACACATCAGGAAGCACGCGTCAGGCCCCATGTCCACATTCTCATACACCAACGAGCGGAAGTCTGTCTTCACGAGCTTGCCTTCCTGTCCGGCCAGGCTTGAAATCTGGTCGAGCAGTCCGCACATGCAACCGGCATACGTGTGTTCCGCCTTCTGGCCGATCTTCGCCAGCGTGACTGTGTCGACGGTCACGGCATAGAGCTTGGCGAGTGCGAGGCCAGTCGACATCTCGAGCGCCGCCGAACTAGACAAGCCGCTGCCCAGCGGGACATTGCCGAGAATCATGCCGTCAAAGCCAAACATTGCCTGGTTATTCGTAATGCCTGCAAAGGTGCCCTTGACATAGTTCTGCCACGTCTCTGTCTTAGAGGGCGTCACGTCGTTCGCCTCAAAGGTGACCTCCTTCATGATGTCCCCCGCCACGAGGCGGCAATGCTTCGTGGCACTCTTCGCAACTGCGAAGAAGGTTCCGAAGTTGATGGCCGCCGAGAAGACAAAACCTTCGTTATAATCCGTGTGGTTTCCGAGCACTTCAATGCGGCCAGGCGCATACGCCACGACTTCGGGATCGCGACCGAAATGTTTGCGATACTTCTGAATCAGTTCGTCATAAACAGGTTGGTTGGTCATTTTTCCCTTACTTTCGGATGATTGCGAGCAGTTCCTCGCGTTTGGCGACCATGACGGCCTGGGTCTTGGCTTCGAGGTTCAGGCGCACAAGCGGCTCGGTATTCGAGCAACGCACGTTGAACCACCAGTCCGCATATTCCACACTTATACCATCGAGTTCAAACATCCGGCCATCTGTATACTTGGCGCGGATCTCTTCGAGAATCAGCTTCGGGTCACGCGAGACGTGGGTGTTGATTTCGCCGCTGGCGAAATACTTGCGCAGCGGGGCGATCAGCGCGGAAAGGGGCTTGTCGGACTTGCTGACGATGTTCGCCAGAGAGAGAATGGCCATGGCGGAACTTTCCGCGGTGAAGTTGTCCTTGAAGTAGTAATGTCCGCTCAGCTCGCCTGCGAAGAGCGCATCGGCTTCGCGCATCTGCTGCTTGATGAAGGCATGGCCGACGCGGCTCATCATGGGCTTTCCGCCGGCGGCCTCGATGATTTCCTTCACGACCCAGCTGCTGCGCAGGTCATAGAAAATCGCCCCCTTGCGGGTTGCGAGCACATCCTGTGCGATCAGGGCGGTGATCAGATCCATGGGGATGATCTCGCCCTTTTCATCAATAAAGCCCGCGCGGTCGGCATCACCATCATACGCCACGCCAAAGGCATACGTGCCGGACCGGACCTTGGCCTGGAGGTCTACGAGTGTGGCATGGTGAAGCGGGTTGGCCTCGTGATTGGGGAAGCGGCCATCGGGATCTTCGAAGAGACCGTCCCAAGTGATCAGGCCCTTGAGTGTCCTGACCTCCCAGATGCCCATGCCGTTAGCGAAATCGATTGCGACGTGGACAGGTTTTGCCAGGTGTGCGAACTGGGCCACATGTTTGGCATAGGCCACGTTCACATCAGCGGTTGAGAGCGTCCCCGGCTTGGCGGCCTTGGGCGCGAAAGCTTCCTTGAGGACGATCTGTTCGATCTCCATGATACCGGTGGCACCGCTGATCGGCACGGCTTTCGCGCGGCACAGTTTAAAGCCGTTCCACTCCGCAGGATTGTGCGATGCGGTAATCATGATGCTTCCATCCGCACCCAGCGACCCATTTGCGAAATAGGACATAGGGGTCGAGCCATAGCCGATATCGATCACATTTGCGCCCTGCTCCATAATCCCCTTGGCGAGATTGGCGAAGAGCGGCTCAGAGTGCGGACGGATATCCCGTGCTATGACCACCTTTGTGCAGCCTGTGAAGGTGACAAAAGCGCGTCCGATCTTATATGCGAGTTCATCTGTCAGATCCTGGCCATAAATGCCCCGAATATCATAAGCCTTAAAAATACCACCCATAAACAACTCCTTCGTTTTAGAAATAGGTTTTTAATTATAACTGAAAAGGCAGAGAGGGGAAAGGGAGAAATGAGAAATGAAAAGTTAAAAGCAAAGAGCTTCTTTCGGGCTATCCGTGCTGTTCGCGCTTACCGCGCTATCCGAAAGAAGCTCTCGCGTGTATACCGTCCCAATCCGCCCACCCTACTTAATCGAATAGCGGGTCGCCTTCAGAAGGGCCTTCCACAGCTCTTCTGATGTTTTTGCGGCAAGAATATTTTCGCGGTTCTGCTCCTTCAAGAAGGTTTCAGTCAGGCCGGACATGAGACGCAGATAGAAGGCACTGACCGCTGTCGGGATAGTGATAAAAAAGATGATGTTTACGACTTTCCCCGCGTCATCCCAGGGAATCCCCTTCTTGGAGACACCCATGGCTAAGGTCAGGCCGCCGCCTTCGACCCCGCGCACATGCGGGAAGGCCAGTCCGTTTTCCATGGCTGTGCTGAGCACCGCTTCGCGTTCCAGAGCAGACTGCACCAGTTTATCCGCGGCAGAAATGAACTTTTTCTCCTCCATGATCTTTGAAAGTTCATCAATCGCCTCGGCAGGGGTCTTGGCTTTCAGGTCAGCGACCATCAATTGTTCAGCCGAAAAACGCGAGACCCCTGACTTGCGGGGCTCTGTACGGCTGGGCGCATCGCCGATCCAGCGTGGCGCATCGGCCTCCTCATAAAGAATGCGGGCGCAGCTCGGGCAATTCTGGATTTGTTTACAGATACGCACCGACTGAACCTGACTGATGGGCATCCGCATGCCACAAATAGCGCAGCACCCATTATACATGGGAGCCATAATGATATGATCCTTTTTGTACAGCCGCTGATACAAAGACTTAACCTCGACCGGCAACACCTCGGTCAGCTGGTCAATCGAGTCATTCAACCGATCCATATGTCGGCCATCACCCGTTGTTCGATGTTCATCGCGAATCAGCAACAGCTCTTGCAGCTGGTTCAGATGGTTAATTAAACTTTGCATATCCGCATCCTTTTCAATTTCATTTGACAGTACAAAACTCTGCTCTGCTTTAAAATAAATTATAGTAAGAGGGTTTCGGGTGTAAAACTATACAAGAATTTATCAGACTCGTCAACCTTGTGATTGAAAAAGCTAAAAAAAGGGCGCAAAGCCTGAGCTCTGCACCCTTTTTTGACGCTTACGCGGTTTATATGCTTATTTAAAGCGTGGGTCTGGTTCGCCAGGGATGGCGGCAACTTCTGCCGGAAGCTCGACATCGCCGTCTGCCTCAAAGGCTGCTGCGGTGAGAGCGCAACCCTTGTAGTGCGGCGATTCCGTCTTGGTCAGGAGGTCAGCCATACCGACGATCTGGCCCGTGTAAGCCGAGATACGGCCCATGATACCGCAAGCGGTGGACATGGCAACGGTTTCGCCTTCATTGAAGTACGGGCCTGTGCCCATGATGCTCTTGAGCAGGTCGATGTGTTCGATTTCGTAAGGATTGCCCTCCATGAAATCGCCCGCCAGTTCGACGCGAGCGCCTGCTTCGCCGGGGCGGACCACGCGGCCGCCGCCCGAGATGAGGGCGTCGTTCGTGCGAAAGCTTTCGCTGACGTTGCTGTGGCACTTGTTGATCTGGCGGCACATGCTGTGGATGTGTACGCCGTCGCCATAATCAAAGTCAATGCCGAAAAAGTCGAACTGGTTACCTGTCACGCGGCGCGCGCGACCACCAAAACCGACTGCGCTCTTCGGGAAGCGGCCGATGAACCAGTTGGCGATATCGATGTTATGAACGTGCTGTTCGACAATATGGTCACCCGAGAGCTCCGTGAAGTTGAGCCAGTTCTTACAGAGGTAATCCTTGTTGCTCATGCCTTCAGCGCGACGCTTGATCCAGGGCACATTACCGTTCCAGTAGACGTTACCGCCGAGGATCGGGCTAATCTTGCCTTCCTTAAGCGCCTTCGCCTGAAGCAGATAACCTTGCTGATGACGGCGCTGCGTACCTGCAACGAGGGTGAGCTTCTTCTCGGCTGCGAGTTTGGCTGCGGCGATAAATTGACGTACGCCAGGCGCGTCGATTGCGACGCCTTTTTCGGCGAAGACATGTTTGCCGGCCTTTATTGCTGCTTCAGCATGTTGCGGACGGAAACTAAGCGGCGTTGTGAGAATGACGATTTCGACTTCCGGCATTTCCATGACTTTCTTGTAGCCATTGGCGCCGGCGAAACAGAACTTTTCATCCAGACCGTGGTTCTTGGCCATGCGTTGCGCCTGATCCATGAAATAGTCTGCTGCTGCAACGAGCTTAACCTCTTGTCCGATCTTCTTCGCAGCGTCCATGATATTCTTCACGGCCCCGCTGCCTCGGCCACCACAACCCACCACCGCGACTTTGAACACGCGCGGTGCTCCCTGTGCCTTCAGAATCGTCGGCGCAGCCGCCATCATCGTGGCAAACACTGCTGAACTCTTTACGAACTCTCTACGATTTTGCATCATTTTATCTCCTTAATTCCGGATAGGCGCGACGGCCTATCCTTACTGGGCAGGCGCGACGGCCAGCCCTTACGTACGGGCGACCCGCAGGTCGCCCTTTTCCCTTACGCCATTGCCCATTGCTCACGCAGCATCTTGCACATATTCAAGATGAGCTTAGTCTTTTCCTCTTGCGGAATACCCTTCTTGGGATCCGCTGGATTCTTTGGCCAACCGCCTTCGAAGCTGACGGCCCCACGATATCCAATAAGCTTCAAGCCCTTAAAACCATCAACATAATTATCTGCGGCTACATGAACACCTGGTATGATGCGCTCCTTCAAGCCAGCAATATGCACATGTGAAAGCAGCTTACCCGCGCAGATGAAGGCGCCCATAAAGCTCGTCTCTTCCAGTTGCATATGCCAGAAATCGCCCATCACGGTCGCGCCGGGTCCGATATCAGCGGCCATGCGCGCTCCGTCCCCTACCTGACGCAAGAAGGGCGTCTCATTACGGCGTAACGGTTCCAGCACAATGCTCGTGCCGTTCTTCGCCGCATGCTCAGCCAGGCGCTTGCCGGTATTATTAACAAAGTCTTCACGCAGTTCCTTGAACCCCATTGGCACCTTGCCGCGCGCAGGACACAGAATCAGACCCACTGACTTCATCGCGCCCAAGGCTTCAATCACGGGAAGGAACTTCTGCACTTCAGCTTCGCGTTTCTCTGCTTCAGCATGCGAGAAATCGCTCGGTCCGCACGCGGTTGCAATAAAGAGTTTGCGGCCGACCATGGCTGCCTTCATCGCTTCGCAATTCTGTGCAGGCCAGGTGCCTGAGGGAATCTCAACAGCGGCGAATCCGTTGGCTTCCAACCAATCCAACTTCTCTTTAATTTCGCTACCGGGTATAGCGCCCCACTGCAAGCAAAGATTCAGTTCTGCAGATTTTTCAGGTGCCGCCAATTTAGGCATCGCGCTGAGTACCGCCTCTGCGCGTGCAACTTTTGACATACCCACAGCAGCAATCCCCGCAGTCGCTGATACCGTCAGAAAATCACGTCTTTTCATGTCTGTTCCTCATGTTGTTATGATGCATTTGCTAAACGATAAAACGCCGTGTATAAAAGTCACATATCACATAGCATCTTGTAATTAAACCACGAAGCGCAGGGAGATGTCAATGGAAGAGAAACATATTTTAAAAAAATAATTTTCCGAAAAATCTCATTTTTCCCTTGATTCTTTGGGAAAATCGATCTATTTTGGAAACACGACATGAGATTGTATTCATGTTTAACTATTAAGGAGTTACTGTATGGCAAAGAAGAATCCAACAACCAAGAGCGAAATCTTGGGTGCTCTCGCAGAAAGCGCAGAAATCAGCAAGAAGCAAGCAACAATTGTTTATGAAAAATTGCTCGCTATCGCATACGTCGGCGCGAAAGACAAGAAGGGCTTCATGCTCCCTGGTCTGGGTAAGCTGATCAAAGTTAAACGTGCTGCGCGTATGGGTCGCAATCCTGCTACCGGCGCAACGATCAAGATCGCAGCGAAGACGGTTGTTAAGTTCCGTCTGGCCAAGGCTGCTAAAGATGCAGTTCTCGTGTAATTCTTGAGAGGACTGTCTTTAAAGGGCGGAGCGTATTCACGCTTCCGCTCTTTTTTTATTTTTAAAATGAGTGGCAATAAACAATCAGATTGTCCGTTTAAATTGTTTATCGACGCATGATGCGACGAGTTTTATCATATAAAAGGAGTACATAAATGAAGAGAGCACTGTATGTTGTCACCCTGTTGGTTGCGTCCGTCTGCATGGCAGAAGAGAAAGCCGCCACAGCGAAGAGTCCTGCGACGCATCCTGAAGGCATGCGCGGACATGCGATTCCGAAGGAAGTCATTGCGAAGTTCGACAAGGACGGCGATGGCAAGCTCAATGAGGCCGAGATGAAGGCTGCTCGTGAAGCGCGTCAGGCCGAGATGCTCAAGAAGTATGACAAGGACGGCGATGGCAAGCTCAGCGATGACGAAAAGAAAGCCGCTCGCGAAGACTTCATGAAGAACCACCCGGGTGTCAAGGGTCATGAAGGCAAGGGCGACAAGGCAAAAGAAGAAAAGAAGTAAGTCACATCTTCACTCTTAAGAAAAAAAACAACGCTCGGAATTTCGAGCGTTGTTTTTTTTGATACTTGAAACTTGGTGGCGGGGCTTCCGGCAGCAGAGCGGGAATAAACGAAGGAGCAACTTCTTTCTCGCAGAGGCGCTGAGGCGCAGAGTAAGAAAACAATCCTAAAAACCCTGTGAATCCTGTCAAAAAATGAAATTAAAGACAAGCCCGCCGCCCGGGGACCGGGAACAAACCACGAGGACAAAATTAAGAGTTAAACGTTAAATGTTGAGAGTTGGAAGTTTAAACTCTTAACGCTCAACGCCCAACTCTTAACGCTGAAGTTTCCATTTCCAAGTTTCCGCCTCACACCATCTCAGAGTAGCTGCCGAGATAACGGAAGTCCTCAATCTGACTTTCGAGTTCGCCGATCAGCTGCAACAGCGCCGGCGAATAGACCGAGCTTTCCACGTCGAAGTAAAACATGAATTCGAAGTTGCGGCCAGGCATCGGACGGCTCTCCAACTTTACCAGGTTCATTCCGAGCGCATAGAAGCGGACCAGCACGCGATAGAGTGCGCCGGGCTTATGCGGGATGACCATCATGAAGCTTGTGCGATTCGCGCCTGGGTAAATCTCAAGCTCATTTGAAATACAGATGAACCGCGTATAGTTGCCATCATTATTTTGAAGGCTGTCCTCGATCACTGAAAGGCCGTAAAGGTCTGCACAGGATTTAGACGAGATGGCTGCCAGATCTTTCCGCTTGCTCTCGGCAACGTACTGCGCAGCGGCCGCCGTATTTTCTGCCACTGTAATCTTCACATTCTTCAACGTGGACAAGAAGGCCGAACATTGGGCAAGCGCCTGGGCATGCGAGCTAATTTCCTTCACATCGGCCAGCGTCACGCCCTTGTTCACCAACAAGGTGTGGGCAATTTGAATGCGGGCCGTGCGGACAATATTCACATTGTGATGTTGCAACAAATCGTAAATCTGATTCACCGAACCAGCCGTGCTATTCTCGATCGGCAACACGCCGTAGCGGCACATTCCGCTGCTGACCGCCTGGATCACGTTTTCAAAGGTATTGAAATACATAATATTCGGGATGGCGAATAGTTTATCACAGGCATATTGCGAGAAGGCGCCCTCCATGCCCTGACAGGCCACGACCGCCTTTTCCGGAAAGAGCTTGGGGGTCTGTTCAACCGCCTTTGCAATCTTTTCTCCCAGTTTGGATGCCTCCGCCAAGAATTTATGCTGATACGACCGGCTGACATCCATCAGCATCGAGAAGAAGACGCGCATATAGACTTCAAAATCACTCCCGGCGCTCTCCGATACTTTGTGCAGCAGACTCCGCTCGCGAGACACATCAAAGACCGGCAGGCCGCTTGCCTTCTTATATTTGGCGATCTCCAGTGAAATCTGCATCCGGTCCTTAAAAAGCTCCACCAGGTGCGTATCAATTTTATCAATCTGTCCTCTTAGATTATCTATGTTCATCTTGCTCCTCCTTGCATTCCCGTCCAGCTTTTAAAAGCGCGCACAGCCGCGCCGCGTCCTTGTCCGCGATGGCTTCGCGATAGTCGCGCAGTGAGCCCGTCAGCTCATCGATTTCCCGAATTAAGCAATCGCCGTTTTCGAGAAAGAGTTCAGTCCATAACGTTTCATTCAAACGTGCCACACGCGTAAGGTCCGCAAAACTGCCAGCGGAGAAACCGTGATGCACGTGTGCACGCGGACTCTTCACATACGCATTGGATACCACATGCGCCAATTGCGACGTAATCGCTATCATTTCATCATGTTTCTCCGCGCTGGTCAGAAGAATACGGCCAAATCCGACCGACAGAAAGAGTTCTTCCGCGCGGTGAACAACCCCTTCATCCTCGCCCTCTCTAGGGACCAACAGCATGACTGCCCGATCAAAGAGCGTACCCTGCGATGCCTTAAATCCAGAAAATTCTCGTCCGGCCATGGGATGTCCGCCCAGGAAATGAAAACCGTGTTTCGCAGCCGCCTCAAAGCCGACGTTGCAGATGGAACGCTTCACGCCGCAACAGTCCACCACCAGGGCTCCCGAGGCGATCTGGCCTGCATGCTCGCGCAAGAAGGTGAGACACGCTCTGGGCGGCACCGCAATAATCAGCGCCTGACAGGTCGTAAGGTCTGAAAAGGCTAAACCGCCATTCACAGCGCCAGCGGCGCAGGCCGCATCCACAGTCGCGGCACTGAGGTCATAGCCGAACACCTCATGACGTGTGCGGGCGCGTAACGCCTTGGCGATCGAGCCGCCGATCAGACCTAATCCGATGATCCCGATCCTCATGAGCGGCACACCTCCACGATTCGTCTCACATGGATGGCCACATTCTCAAACTGCGCAGGCGTCAGCGACTGCGCACCGTCACACAGAGCATGCGCCGGATCGTTATGCACTTCGATGATGAGTCCGTTTGCACCGCACGCCGCTGCAGCCAGCGACAAGGACTTCACATACCGGGACACGCCGCTGGAATGGCTGGGATCAATGATCACCGGCAGATGGCTCAGCTCCTGCAGGACTGGAATTGCGGAAATATCCAAGGTGTTACGCGTGTAGGTTTCAAACGTGCGGATGCCCCGTTCACACAGGATGACATTCGTGTTTCCGCCGGCGAACACATATTCCGCGCTCATGAGCAGCTCCTTGAGCGTATTCGCTAGCCCACGCTTCAGGAGGACTGGCTTATTGGAACGCCCCAGTTCGCGCAGCAAGTCGAAGTTCTGCATGTTGCGCGCGCCGACCTGAATCACGTCCACATCCGAGAAGAGGTCCAAGTGATTGATGTTGATAATCTCCGAGACAATCGGCAATCCCGTCTCCTTCTTCGCCTTGGAAAGGAGCTGGAGTCCTTCAGCTTGGAGACCCTGGAAATCATACGGCGAAGACCTGGGCTTGAACGCGCCACCGCGCAACATGTTCGCGCCTGACGCCTTGACGCACCTGGCGATTTCCAAGATTTGCGCCTCGGATTCGACCGAGCAGGGGCCGGCAATCATCCCAAAATGACCCCCGCCAATCTTGACGTCCCCCACGGAAATAATGGTGTCTTCGGGATGAAACTTTCGGTTCACACCCTTGAAAGGCTCGGTAATGCGAATCACCTTGTCGACCATTTCCAAGCCCTCAAGGCACTTGACATCGACCTTGGTCGTATCGCCAATCAGTCCGATAATGGTCTGGTACTTGCCTTCGGACAGATGCACGCCAATGTTCTGACGTTCCAACCATGCCCTCAAATGGGCGATCTGCTGGGGTGAACTCGTGCTCTTTAGTGTGATAATCATACGCTCTCCAAAAAAAAATCCCACAGTGTTTATTCACTGCAGGATGCTTATTTTATTCATCTTCAAAACCGGCATAACGTCTACAGTGAAAAGGTAACCGTCCCTGCGTAGTCATACGCAAAGTAACGATTAAATATGCCTGTAAACAATGCTGTCTTCATAAAGGTATCTCTCTTTTAAACATTGTCATTTAACCCGATCCCCTCCCAAAAGTCAAGCCCGTTTATGGTTTTTATTAGTGCC
>JBAXCC010000088.1:0-13014 GCA_037141675.1 bacterium
CGGCCAGCGGGAGCAGCTTCTTCACTGACGCGCGAACACCAACCATTGAGCGATTGTGCGCCTCGATAGCGGCATTGTACTTTTCGTTGTCACCGGCGACGAGCCGGGTGATGTGGCCGTTGGCCTCATCAAACGTGATGTCAAACTCCCACGGTTCGGGAACGGGCTTGACGCCGCAGCCGCCAACAGGGGCGAGCACGGCATCGGCTCCATACGCCTGTGCGGCACGCAGGCCGCTTTATGAACCGCCTCCCATAACCGAGTGGATTGTCAACCCGTACTTTCCGGCCAGTTCGCGGGCAGCCTTCGCAGCATCCACCGAAACGGTGTGGGCTTCGAAGCCTTCCAGTCCGGCATCTTTCATTTTTCTGAACGTTTCCTCGTTCATCTGGTTAGCACGAAGGATGACGGCCTTGTGGAGCCTGGTCTTGAAAGCCGGCGGCTCGGCAGCCCGCCCAAGGGCTACAAAGCCAAGGCCTGCAATGGAAGCTCCAATGAAATCACGCCGGGGCATAACAGTTTGCATCTAACACTCTCCCTTCTCCGAACGGGTTGCGTTCGTGTACAGGCTACAGGAAATGATCCCTGTGCCATCCTAGCAGGTCTCAACCATTAAGCGTCCAGCCGTCGCGGTATTTCCTACTGAAAAGTCGGTCAGCTTCTGGACAGTTTGTTGCCTTCATGCTCTTCGCGTCCCATTCCAGTTTTTTACCGGCCTGGTAAGCAGCAAGCGCGAGCATGTTGTTCTCTACGAGGGTTCCCGAGAACTCGAAGTTGCAGGATGTCTTCTTGTCTGTCTTGCAGGCATTAATCCATTCCCTGTGATGACCTTGGGATGCGGGGATCAGGTCTTCCTTCTTCGGTGACGTGTACTGGGTCAGATCGCCCTTCATCATTACCATCCTGAAATCGTAATCCCCATACAGGATGCCTTTGTCACCGTAAACGATAATTCCCTTAAAAGCGGTTTCGCGGTTAAAAATGGGCGAGGGCATTCCAGGTTTTTTTCCGCCGTCATACCACTGAACCTTAATGGCTGGGCGCCAGTCGTTGGCTGGATGCTCCCAGGTTGCGGTCAGCCATTCCGGGCAGGTATCGGTACTTAACGGTGTACCCTGCGCCTCGCAGGTTGTCGGACTCTTGAGGTCGAGCAGGTAGGCCGCCATGTCCATCATGTGGCTTCCCATGTCGCCAATCTGGCCGGCGCCGAAGTCCCAGAACCGGTTCCAGCCCAGGCAACCTCCGGGGAAATACCCTGGGTTGTAAGGATGGAACGAGGAGGGCCCAATCCACAGGTCCCAGTTGATGTGTTCCGGCACGGGTGTGACTTCGGGCAGATAACTGCCGCCCTTGGGCGTGCGACTGCACCAGACGTGGGCGGACCGGATCGTGCCCAGCATGCCGCCCCTGATGAGTTCAGCCATTCTCCTGTAATTGTCCGAAGCATGAATCTGGGTCCCCATCTGGGTTGCAATTTTGTTCTTGTTCTTTGCGTAGGTTTCGCGGAGGACCCTGGCTTCCTGCACGGATATGGCGATCGGTTTTTCGCAGTAGACGTGCTTACCCCGGTTCATGGCCCAGTTTGCAACGAACGCGTGGGTGTGGTCGGTGGTAGAACAGACAACGGCATCAATGTCCTTCTGCTCCAGGCACTTTCTCCAGTCCTCATACGTCTTTGCGCCGGGGTGTTTCTTTAAGGCCTGCGCGAGATTGTTCTTGTTGAGGTCACACAGAGCGACAATGTTTTCGCTGCTGACATCGTTCAGATTTGAGCCGCCTCGGCCGGCACAGCCGATAACGGCGATATTAAGTTTCTCGTTCGGCGAGTTTCCCTGTGCAAGTAAGCCGGACCTGAGAAGCATGAGCCCCGCGCCAGTGCATGCGCTTTGTTTGAGGAATGATCGGCGTTTCATGTGTTTGTGTCTCCTTTTTTGTTGATCCGTTTCTATCTCTTTGTCCCGGTTCCCAGTCCTGTACTTTGCCTGGGGAGGAACGCACCCGTTTAGTTCATCCAACAGCGCCAGTAAAAGGACCTAGATCACGTTCGCTTTTTTGAATTATGTTCATCACTCCTTCTGTTTGGGGGGTTCTGCGTCCGCAACCGGAGGTTTATCCCCTTTGTCGCACACGGCCCACAACATCTTGCCGTGGACCGTAAAGAGGACGTTGTTGGCGACGCAGGGCGTGCTGCAACCGTCCGGCTTCTTATCGTCGATGGTCCCGAGCACGGTCAGGGTCTTGCTCACGGCCAGGATGGTTTTGGCGGCATACAGCTTACCGTCCACAGCCAGCAAGCCAGTGTTCAACTGGCCGTGGTCGCCTTTGAGGGAGTAGGTCCAGTATTTCTTCCCAGTGTCCGCATCCAGGCAGTGGATCACGCTGACTTCATCGATGACGAACACGAGCCCCCCGGCAATGGCCACCGTGGTCATCGACGCATTCAGGTCGTCGCAACTCCAGATTTTTCCGCTTTCAGTGACATCGCCGGTCTTTGTCGCATCAATGCAGACCAGGTAGCCCTTGCTGTTCTTGCTGCCATGGACCGGATCCCCGCCGATCGCCACATAGACCCGGTTGCTATAAAACACAGGGGTGGCGATGATATCGCACGGATGTTTCTGACCATCACCCTTGATGCCATGCGGATAAAACGGCGCGTTCCTGTAGTCCTTCGGCAGGCAGTCAAACGACCAGATCTTCTTGAGGAGCGGCACGTCTGGCACCTTGGCTGTCGGGAGGACATCGATCGGCGTGGCGACCGGCAATTTAATCGAATAACGGAACTCCAGTTTTGTCGCCGGCTTCTGCGTGGCGGAGAGGACGTTGAACCGCTCTGCATATTCTGTTGGGGTGAGCCCGGCGGTGTCTTTGTCTTTGACGTCGATATAGTAGACGATCGGCCCGCGCAGGGAGGTCGTGATCCACTGGTCTGGAATGACCTTCGCTGCGGGATCAACCGCTTCAAACGCGGTACAGCGTCCATCGCCGGTGGCGAACAGGATTTGCGCTTGTCCGTTCACCATCGCCAGCGAGGGCGACGACCATTGTCCGCGCCAGAGCTGTTCGCCGATCTGCTCGTCGTCACGTGCGACGAGCTGACCAGTCTTCTTGTTGAGCACGATCAGGCTTGGCGTCAGCGGATAAAACGGTTTGTTTTGAGTCTTGTAACGTCCGTTGCCCGTACACGCATAGACAAAGTCGCCATGAATCAGGACAGAGCAACTGGCCACATGATCCTGCATGATGGGAAAGGTCTTGGCCATGTCATACCGCCACGCGAAAGGCTGCACCGTAGGCGTGTCCGAGGGCTTGAGCCAGGCGTTCAGATCCAGGCACATCACCTCAGGGTAAGGGGCCACAAAATAGAGGCGGTCGCCCTCGACAGCCGGAGTCGAACAGATGCCGTAGTTATCGCATTTGACGTGTGACGGACCGCAGACAAAGCGGCCCAGTTCCTTCCCGGTCTCCTCGTCGAAGCAGAGCATCATGGCCTCTGCGTAGGAAGTGCCGGAGGAGCCGATGAAGACCTTGCCCTGGCTGACGACAGGGCTACCGAAGGTCCTGTTGCCCAGTTTGGCGACCCACTTGATATTTTTCGTGGTGGAGAGGTCGATGTCGCCGTTGTCTTTTTTCTGGCCGAGCGCATACCAGGAAGGAAGGCCCTTCTCTGTTTCAGAGGCCATGTTGCGCGAAGGCGTGCCACCCCACGAGGGCCAATCCGCGGCAGACACATGGATAACACCGAAGAACAGACTCACACACAGAAGCGCGACCGTTTTCAATGCCTTCATAGTATCTCTCTTTTTTATGCGTAGGTATGCATGCCGGAGAAGAGTCTGGAGACGTTAATCCAGGTCAGGGTCAGGACAACGAAGAAGAATCCAATCCAGAGCAAAATGGCGAGCATGCGCGGATGACGGAGGCCATTCTTAAGCCGGCAATGGAAGTAAGCGGCATACATGAACCAGGTCGCCAGCGACCACATCTCCTTAGGATCCCACTGCCAGTAATGGCCCCAGCAAATTTTGCCCCATATCGAGCCCAGGAAGAGACCGATTGTCATCAGCACGAAACCCATAGCTGCTGTTTGCCGTGATACGGCGTCCGCGCGTGAAAGCGCAAGAGACGGCGTACTCGTTGAATCGACATGCTTAAACATCGGGATCGCCATGAAGGCTGCGCGTGCCAGGATGATGTAGGCCGCGACATAGCTCCCCACATGCGGAATGAAGAGCGGACTCTGCAACGCTGGCGGAAGGGCGCGAGGTTCTTCGCTAAAGACAAAACCGGCTGGAACAAGAATAACGAGACCCAGAAGCGCATCCTGAAAATCAGTGTCCGAGCCGGTCTGATAGCGGCTTAGCTTGGATAACGGCCACAAAAAAGCCGCCATACACAAGAAGAACTCAAACAGGTTCTGCATGGGAGGATGGCCGGTATGGAAGCCGCGAAACACCACCGCCGCTGTGGCAGCAACAAAGCCTGCAAACCAGAAACCGCGGCCAAGTGCTTTATGTTGTGTCTTCAGCAGGATCGCGGCCAGCAGAAAGGCGGCCATGGTCACATAAATCAGCAACCCCTGAGGTGTGCATTTCACGTCCATTACTGAGCTCCTTTCGTGATACGGAAGAAGCGCAAAGCGAACCAGAAGGCGCCTATAAAGAGCACAGCAAATCCGACATAAACCACATTAAGGCCGGGATCACGAATGAAATGCAACACGGTATAATTCACAGGCCTGCCCAGCCGATCCTGCGAAGACCCCCAGCTCATCTGATAGATATAAAACCCTTGCACGCGCGCAGGGTGGTTGACGCGGATATGCTCAACGCGGGGCTGCTTGTCTTTTTCAAGGATGGTGACTTCGCTGCGATATTCGCGCACAGTCCCCTCTTCGCCTGGTTCACGTGACGGGTAGCGATCGACAACAAATTTTTCTAACCGAACAGAGAAAGGAACGCGGCCGACAAATGTTTCTAGCCGTGGTCCTGTGAAGAGTTCATTGCTAACATCTCCGTCGATCATGGCCATCAGACCATTCACTGGATGCTCACGCGTCTCCGTACGGATTGCGACTTGCCCAATAAGCCAACCGAACATAATGATTGCGCACCCGCTATGAAACAGAGCCGAGTGATAACGCTTCCGAAAAAGAGTCCGGATGGCTGTCACGGCAAGACCTGTTGTCAGCAGCGCCACGCCCACAAGGCAAGGCAAGGTGCTCATCCATGCGCCAGCGTTTGTCGCACCCAAGCAGGCGAGCACAATAGAACCAACAGACAGTACACAGCAAAGCCATGTCGCAACATCTAGCCCAAGTATTTTATTGAGGAGCGCCTTCATCGAGACCGCTACATCTTCTTGACTGCATCGAGCTCAATCTCGACCAGCAGATTATCGCGGCAGACATCCGCCTCGATGGTCAACAGCGGCATAGCGGTCAGATTGTTCTTTTTGAGCCACGCTTGCCAGATTGGCATATATTCCGGTTTCTTGAGATACATGATAGCGCGGGTTGTATCCGCCCAGCTCATGCCACGCGAAACCAAGATCGCCTCGACCACATCCATGGTCAACTGGATCTGATTTTCAACATCGTCAAGAAAGGCGGTTGCACCACCGGGTTCAATACTGGCAGTACCCGAGACCATGAGCGTCCGGTAGTCCGGCGTGCCGATTTCCACTGCACGGCTGAAAGAACTCCGATAGCTCAAGGCCGAACATTGTAAAGGCGACTCAACAATCTGGACCGTAGTCCGACTGTTCTTGGGTTTCACAGCAATAGCGCAAGCCGTAATCGCTGCGCCGCAAATATTCGCAGTGCCAATGCCGGTGCTGGCCGGGACACGGCCATCATACACGCGCCGCGCTGTAAAGAAGGCATCCCGCGCACGATTGAAGGGATCATACCACTCCAAGATTTTATCCATGTACAACCATGTGCGCGCCACGTCCGCAAACGTCATGTTTGCTTCTTTGAGCGCATCTTCAATGGTTTCAAAAACAGACGTGGTCTGGTCGACACGCGAAGCGGCAAGGTCTTGGGGCAATACGCCTGTCAGCAAGCAATACTCCGCATTTTCGTCTTCATAGCAGACCCCGATGGTCATGCCATTACGTTTAATCAGGCGTGTCTCTGTTCCTGTTGCAGACCAACGGGACCACACAGGAGGAAAGGCATCCGACTGGTTGCACAGCCACATTTGAGGGACATCCGTCCCCTTTACGTCAAGGCCTGCGCTCTTCAACGCCGCCGGACTTCCCCAGCCCATTAGCGATAATGCACGGCCCTCGCAACTGGGCACCCCTTTTGAGATGTCCAACAGCCCCCATTCCTGCGAGCGCAGGACTCCCCCGTTTTTCAATGATAACTTCATTATTCCCCCCTTCGCCTTTATAAACTTAATAAGACAGGATATATTCTGCCATATCTTTAACTTCTTCTTTTGATAAACCTTTAGTTGCGCCATGCACATCTTTAGGGTTACAGGTGGTCAGCACCTCTTCCATGGTGAGCGCGCGGCCATCATACAAATAGGGGGCCGTCCGCCACATTTCGGTAAGAGATGTAGTATCGAAGGCACGGCCCTCTTCATTGCCGATGCCCAAGAGCTGGTGTTTCTGCAGGTCTGTAAAGAGAGGATATCCATCCGGTGCTTTCTTGTTCGACGGGTGACAATCCACACATCCTGCCTTCTTGAAAATCTTTTCCCCGCGCTTGGCGCTCTTGGAGAGCGAGCCATTCACCAGATAGGGACTCGGAACGGGTCTGAGAGACATGACATATTCGTCGATGCATGTGGCGTCTTCGTCCGGACGAACCACGAATTGAATATGTGTTAACCCCTTGCGGTTACAGACCGCCATGCTGTCGCGGATACCCGTCACCATCGTCGGCGGGGTCAAGTGCGAATAGAGCATATTCTTGGTCTGCTTCGGATTGCCGATACCGTCATTAATTAAGTCCCAGTTCAGCGCATCTGCACGCCCATCTGGATGGCAACTTGCGCAACTTTGCCACTGCTGGAAACACATGGCGCCATCATTGAAGAGCATCTCGCCGCGACGCACACGATCTTTCGTCAAGTCAAAATCCTTACTGAGCACAATCGGAACGGGCTTCAGAACGCTGTCCGCCAGATTCACCTGTACCACGCGCTCGGCGTAATAGCACGCGACATAGACGCGACTCTTGCAAATAAGAATACCACGAGGACCATCGCCTTCAAGTTTCACACGGCGGCGAATCGTCACCAGGAAGGAGAGATCATTCGGAACATCTGTCGCAGACTTTGTGACTTCTGTCACCTTCTCGCCCTTGGCTGCTTTATCGAGGCGCACATGCAAAGCTTCGCGGTCAATCACGCTAATTTCGCGTGTACCCGCATGGGCCACGACCAACGTCTTACCATCCGGAGAGACGGTCACACCCCACGGGTTTGCCGCACCTAGATCAACATCATCCAACAACACGGTATTGATATAATCGCCTGTCTCCCCGTTGAAAACGCTCAAGCCCGCTGTGTTCATCCAGCCGCGCTCCAGCTGTGTGGTCGGCAACTGATAACGTCCGAAGGTATGCGTCACATAAACAAATTTTCCATCTGGAGAGGCCGTCGTGCCGCGAACACCCGTACTGCCATTGGGAAGCATCATGTTCTTCAGCACTTTACGTGTTGCTGTATCGATGACGGAAACGGTCGCGGCAACGACATCATCGGTGGCCTTGACATACGGCAGATGGTTCGCCACAAAGAGCAACTTGCCCCCGCCTGCTATGACGGCAGCATGCGGTTCGCGCACAACAGGGATGGTCTCAACAATCTTCATCTTGTCTGTGTCTATCACCATCACATTGTTGTTAAAACGATTGAGCACATAGACGGTCTTCCCATCTGCGCTAACGACAGGCGCCACGGGAGTATGTCCGACGGCGATGCTATCCTTGTTCTTCCCAGCGGCATTCAACTTAAACAATTTTCCCTCTTCTACGCCACCCGTGACATAAATAGTTCCATCTGTTGCAACCGCAATACCCGAAGGATTAGCTTTGAGAGACCACGTTTCCACGACTTGATCTGTTGTGGAGTCAATCTTCAGCACCTGCTTTGAAGTAGCCGCCGTGACATAAATTGTTTTGCCATCTGGCGCAAGGGCAACATATTCAGGTGAAAAATATGTTTTTGCCATGGCGTGACACGTCAACCCCGCCAATAAGATAACAATTATAGTGTGTCTTTTCATACCTATCCTCTTCATTCGATCTGCTCCCCTTAAATTGTACGTCCAACAGCTTCTGCAACGGCCTTTATCTGCTTAACCATGCGATAGAGATCTTCCGGCTTCTCGCTTTGATCTCCATCACACAACGCCTTTTCAGGTTGGTTATGCACCTCAACCATGAGTGCATCCGCGCCGCAGGCAACTGCCGCAAGCGACATCGGTGTCACCAGAGACCTTATTCCTGTCCCGTGGCTTGGATCAACAGCAATCGGCATCCATGTACGTTGCTTTAGCAACGGAACCGCATTCAGGTCCAAAGTAAAACGTGACGCGGTCTCGAACGTCCGAATGCCCCGTTCACACATCACGACTTGATCATTGCCTGTTGCAAGAATATACTCCGCCGCCAAAAGAAATTCTTCGATGCGCGCGCTCATTCCCCGCTTTAAGAAAATGGGCTTGCCGCTTTCGCCGGCCGCACGCAACAGAACATAGTTGTCCATATTGCGGCACCCCACCTGAAGCATATCTGCGACACGGGCGACCTGGCTCAACTGGCTGGACTCCATGACCTCTGTGACGACAGGCAGTCCCGTTTTTTCACGAGCCTCAGCAAGGATTTCAAGTCCTTTTTCACAAAGCCCCTGGAAAGAATATGGCGAAGTGCGTGGCTTATAGGCACCCCCTCGCAGCATCGTGGCTCCAGCCTCTTTCACCGCACAGGCTATTTCGATCATCTGATCCCGGCTTTCGACTGAGCAGGGTCCTGCGATTAAAACAACCTTTGGTCCGCCAAAAACACAGCCACCTACGGTGACGATGCCTCCAGATACCCCCGCATTGTTTCTTTCAAATTTCATGATACTCAATCCACTACTAAAGATTTGATGCTTTTTGACGGCTGGTTCTTCCCCTTCACCCAGCCATCACAGTAACATTTTTCAAATCTTCTTTATTCTAACATGATTATTGTGCCTGACGCAACTTGTAAATGCGCTCCATGCGTACGCCGATATCTTCATATCCGATATCCGCACCATAGACATCCTTGTAAAAGCTGAACGCTTTTTCGTAATCGCCTGATTCTTCCGCAAGGACGCCAAGCGCAAATATGACTTTCTTCTTGAGATCGTCCATAATTTCCAACTGTTCGTTTGCCGTCTCCAGCTGCATAACCGCCATATCACGCTGGCCTTTTTTCGCGAAACACTTGGCCAAGTAGTAGAGCGATTCCACGCGCTCTTTCGGACTGCGCTGCGCCATCTGCAGTTGGCCGATAGCATCGTCCCAGTACTCATACTTGAAGTATAGCAAGCCGAGCTCGAAACGGAGCTTGAGATCATTCGGATAACGCTGCACGCGTGCGGAGAGGTCGTCAAAAACGAATTGATTCATCTCGGTTTCCAAATCCGCTGCTGCCGCACCATTGCCAGCAGCCTTAAGCTCGTCAATCTTGGACTCAAAGGCTGATATCTTGGCCTGCGTGATGGCCCGATCCAGTTCAGGGTCAGCGGCATTAATCTTACGCGCATCTTCCAATGTCGCGACGGCTTCATTAAATCGCTTATTTTGCAAATAGACACGGGCCAACGCACGGTAGAAGTTGAGGTTGTTCGGCTCCTTGGCAATGCGTTCCTTGGCCTCTTCGATCAGGGCATCCGCATCCGAACCCGAGATGACAGACTTGGCCTGCATATCGAGCGACCTGGCCTGATCCTTGTTCGCAATGAGATCGCGATATCCGTCTTTCTTGCCGGAGGCTGCTTCCCATCCAGCCGCCATGCTCACACGAGCTTCAGCATCCTTCAATTGCTTGAAAATCAGCTGATCATTAGGCAGGAAGGCATTCAACTTGGCATAAGCATCACGCGCCTTGGTGTAGTCCCCCAGCTTCATATAAAACTCAGCTACGCGCCGCAACAATTTCATATCATCCGGGTTGTTCTCATACGCGGATTCAACTGTAAAGAGGGCGGCATCAGCATGACCCGAAGCCTCCGCAATTTCGACCGCGAGCTCGACATTCAGCGAGTGCAACGGATTCTTGGTCAGCAACTTTTCGCATTCAACCAGGGCCGCCTCAAGCTTGCCACCCTTTTGGAGGGCCGAAATTTTTGCACGCGCCAACATGGCAGTAAATTCCTGCACCTGGGTTGCTAATCTGCTCTTCTTTTCTCGCTTAAATTTAGTGATTTGAGCAGCCCTCAAGAATTTACGGGCGAGGGAGAAGCCAGGGGAAAGTGTCACACATTGCATTAAAAGGTCAATTGCAATATCTAAATTCCCGCGCTCAAAAGCAGCTACTCCCTTCTTATAAAAATTCTGCGCCTGCTGCGCGGTTAAATCACTTTTTACTTCTGCCATAAAAAATCCTAATCCATGCACGTTAAAATCGTTTTCTCAATTTGAGCTGACATTATAGACAGGATAGGGGATTACGTCAAGCCTTCGTGACTGATTTGTTTATGCTGTTATTAAATTGGGGAGAGGGGATTGGCTCATGCGGCGGCATCTCGTGCACGTTTTCGGCCTTTGCCTTTATCCGTTGGCGGACGGCTGGAAGCTGCACCGACAACAACAAGCTTCATCGAGGCCTATTAGAAGGCTGGCTGAAGAAGAGACGGTGGGTCACCTGTCTCGTTTTTCACAAACCATTACTCACGAAATACTTTGCTAAGAAATACGGGGAGGTCAATCACGCCCTCCAGCTTCTTGCCGTTGAGCACATAACACTGGGAGGCATTATTTCGTGTCAGCTCCGCCGCCACTGAAATGGCTGGCGCATCGACCTGGACCGACGAATATTTCGCGGTCAGGATATCAGACAGACAGGCACTCTGCTCCTTGCGCAACACATTGGCAAACGGCTCAAAATTGATGATCGGCGACAAGTCGCTCACCCACAATGGATAGTCCGGGAGGCAGACCTTCAATAACGCGCCAGCGCTGACCACGCCAACGATATCGCCATCCCGATCAACGACTGGTATTTCAGTCACTTTCTTGGACGTAAAACAGTCAATCGCCTTCTTGAGGCTGTCGCTATCATTCAGGACAATAGGAGGCGCATACATGATATCCACCGCGCAGACATAACTCGGAAGCGCCAGTTTTCCTCGCTCAAAGAACTTCATGACCTCTTCCGCTGATTGGAGCGAAGAGACCGTATGCGGCGCGCCCCGATCTTTTAAGATGGTCGCCAGCGCACTTAGAATCTGAAGGTAAAAGGCCGGCTGATCATGGGGGATCAAAACCAAGAAAACAATATGTACCGGCTTGCTTTTGCCAGCCCGGAACTCAACCCCGAGGGCGGAGGTCGCAACACAGACCAGCGGCCTGGACAATCCATCCATGCGGGCATGCGGGAGGGCAATACCTTCAGAAATAATCGTGTTCTCTGTGTTTTCACGCTCAATCACTGCATTATAGCACGCATCCACATCCTGGATTCCATGGCGTTCGGCTAGATGCTCCAGCATCTTGCGGATCAAAGCATTTCGATGCAAGTCTTCCTGATGAATCAAAATGTCTTCCTGCTTAAAGAAAGAAGTAAGCAAAAGGCTTTTCTTCTGCTGTTCGGATGTTTTTTGCATATCAAAGACTTTCGTAAAAACTTACTACATTATCCATAGGCAACATATTATCACCAAATCCTTCACAGTGGCAAATGAAAAACCCCTGCCTTTTTTATCGTTATATTTATTTTTCATTTTTTTTCTACAATTCGCTTGACTTTTTAATCAATAAGATGGACATTATGACCTACATAACTGAGAAGATAGTTTTTGCAGGTTTAAAACGTGGAAGCATTGATCAAAATTATAACGAGAGTAGCCGTTTTCACAGCATTCGCGATAGTGATTGCAGGTGGTTTATTTATTCTTCCACCGAAGATTCAGAACATGCAAAATCTCGAAATGCAGCGCAATGAGATGAAGCGAAAAATCGCTTATAAAGAAAAAGAAATCGAGAACCTCAAGTTGCGCCAACAGCGTTTTTCTACAGATCCAGAATTTGTTGAGCTTATTGCGCGTCAAAATAAACGCATTCGCGCCAATGAACTCATTTTTGTCGTTGAGCCTAAATAATCGCTCTTTATTATTTAAAGGCGAAATCACATACCAGCGGCAAGTGATCTGATAGCCGCACGCTCGGCATACGGAACCGTTTCAGTTCCAACTCCTCGCTATAGCACACATAATCCAGTTCGCGCAACGGTGCCCAGCTTGGAAAAGTCGCGCGACCGCAATCATTAGCACTTTTCAAGCCTGACGCTTTGAGAAAGAGCGTAGATTCCCACGGCCCTTTTAGAAAATTGAAATCTCCAGCAAGGATACACGGTTTCTTGCGGGCCATGACAATATCATGCAGATCGTGAAGTTGGCGTCTACGGGCATAATTGCCCAGAGCCAGATGCGCGACAAATATAGTGAGCTCTTCGGTCTCCACTTCAATGACCAGCCGCTTGAAGCCACGCGTCAGTTCATGAAACACCTTGCGGAGCACAGGCGGACGACTCAATACCGCGTTGAACTGCTTATTCAGGACAGGCAGATGACGCCCCATGCCCGCTTCCGCATACTTGCCGCGATACACAGCGGCGTAACCCAGTTCCCGCGCCAGCATCTCAGCCTGATTCTGACGCCCTGAACGATATGATCCGCCATCGACTTCGACAAGCCCCACCACATCAGCGTTCACACATTTCAAAAATCGCTGAACCGTCGGGAAGTGGCGCGTCGTCTTGGCCATGAACCCCAGCCAAGCCATCCGCTGCAACCAGCCGGAGCC
>JBAXCC010000089.1:0-12893 GCA_037141675.1 bacterium
TCTGGAAAATGGCATGATTTTCCAAAAGCGTGCATTTCATTATGCACATCGCAGGTCAGCATCTTCTATAGTCGCAATCTTGCGCCACGGTATGAACTTTGCTATACTTTAAAACTTCATTTCCTCAAAGGGAGGAGATGGTGGGAGATATCATGTATAAAATTGTTTCAAAAAAGCAGTTGTCGGCTGATGTTTTTCGTATGGAGGTTGAAGCTCCGCTTATTGCACGCGAACGAAAGCCGGGTCAGTTTATCATTTTGCAGATCGACAATGATGTCGGTGAGCGCATCCCGTTGACGATTGCGGATGCAGATACTGAAAAAGGGACTATTACCATCATTTTTCAAGCTGTTGGACGCACGACGCATGTGTTGGCAGATAAGCAGGTTGGAGACACTATTCCAGCACTGCTCGGTCCGCTCGGCCTGCCTACGCACATTGAGAATTTTGGGCATGTCGTCTGTGTGGGTGGCGGTATTGGCGTGGCGCCACTCCATCCGATTGCGCAGGGTATGAAGGCTGCAGGCAACAAGGTAACCATCATCATGGGCGCCCGTAACAAGGATTTGCTCATCATGGAAGAGGAGATGCGCAACATTGCGGATGAATTGATTGTTGTGACCGATGATGGTTCGTATGGGCGCAAGGCGCTGGTGACGGTACCGCTCAAGGAACTCTGCGAGCAGTCGCCGAAGCCGGACATGGCCGTTATTATCGGGCCGCCCATCATGATGAAATTTGGGGCAGAGACGACACGTCCGTTTGCTGTGCCGACCGTGGTGTCGCTGAACACCATCATGATCGATGGCACTGGCATGTGCGGCGGTTGCCGTGTCACAGTCGGGGGCAAGACCAAGTTTGTGTGTGTGGATGGCCCAGAGTTTGATGGTCACCTAGTTGACTTTGATAACATGATGAAACGGCTTCGTGCATACAAGCCCCGTGAAGATGCTGACCACAGTGATCACCATTGCAAAATAGGTTTAACCTGATTCGTTCAGTCGCTCAATCGTTCAATCGTTCAGTCGAGAGTTCATCACTATGCATAAGACACCTGAAACACTTTACAGCGAAGCTTCCGGAAAACTCGAGGAGCTGGAAAACAAGAACCTGACCCCCAAAGACCGCATGGGCATTCCTGCGCAGGAGATGCCTGCGCAAGATCCTCAGGTGCGGTCTCATAACATGACCGAGGTAGCCCTAGGCTACTCTGCTGAACAGGCGCGTGTGGAATCGATGCGCTGCTTGCAATGTAAGACAGCGCCGTGTATCAAGGGTTGTCCGGTCGGTATTCGGATTCCCGATTTTCTCAAGGCAGCAGCAGAGGGTCGCTTTGATGACGCTGTCTCTATTATACGTGAAAACAGCTTGCTTCCCGCGGTCTGCGGACGTGTCTGCCCACAGGAGACGCAATGTCAGGAGCCCTGCACGCTGGGCAAGGCGTTGAAGAATGTGGAGCTGTCGGTCTCTATTGGACGCGTTGAGCGCTTTGTTGCGGACTTGCAGCGTGAAAAGGGGCAGCAAGAAGTTCCGGCTGTCAAGCCAGAGACAGGCAAGCGCGTGGCTGTTATTGGTAGCGGACCTGCGAGCATCACGGTTGCGGCGGATGTGCGCCGAGAGGGCCATGAGGTTGTGATGTTCGAAGCCTTTCATAAGCCCGGGGGCGTGCTTGTTTATGGCATTCCGGAGTTTCGTCTGCCCAAGGCCATTGTGCAAAAAGAGATCGACACGCTGACAACCATGGGTGTGAAGCTCGAAACCAACTTCGTGGTGGGTCGTACGCGGAAGATCAAGGATTTGATGGAGAAGGATGGTTTTGCGGCGGTGTTTATCGGGACGGGGGCAGGGCTGCCCAAATTCATGAACATTCCTGGCGAAAACTTGGTGGGGGTTTTCTCTGCAAACGAATATCTCACACGCTCGAATTTAATGAAGGCTTATGATTCAACTCGCGCGCATACGCCAATTTACAAGGCAAAGAAGATTGCTGTGCTGGGGGGCGGTAATGTGGCGATGGATGCTGCGCGTACAGCATTGCGTTTAGGGGCGGAAGAAGTACACCTGATTTATCGTCGGACTGAGAAGGAAATGCCTGCGCGTATTGAAGAAGTCGCTCATGCAAAGGAAGAAGGCGTCCAGTTCCATCTACTGCAAAACGCAATACGCATCATTGGTGATGAAAATGACTGCGTAAAACAGATGGAATGTCTCCGCTATGAACTTGGTGAGCCTGATGCATCTGGTCGGCGCAGCCCTGTTGAGATCAAGGGCAGCGAGTTTCTGATGGACATTGATTCTGTCATTGTCGCGATTGGCAACGGATCGAATCCGCTGATTAGCCAGACAACAGCAGGGTTGTCTGTCAACAAGTGGGGCAATATCATTGTTGATGAGACGGGAAAATCATCGATCGATGGCATCTTTGCCGGCGGCGACATTGTCCTGGGTGCAGCAACAGTGATTCTTGCAATGGGCGAAGGGCGTCGCGCGGCGGCAGCGATGAATGCTTATTTGGCCAAATAAGAGCGACCTGCTGATCACCTGTATGAGGAGGAGTTGATATGGACTGGAAAAATGAGTTGAGTAGCATTATGGAAGGTAAGGCGCGTGTTACGCGTGCGGAACAGGAAAACGCTGACTTCGAGGCGTTTTTGGATGCCGTTGCAGTTCCGGGATTAAATGAAATTGCAGATGAGTTTTGTAAGAAACACAACCGTGATGCGCAGGTCCGTCGGGCACCGGCGTCGGTCACGCTCTCCGTGCGGTCGAATGACACGGAAGAGATCATTTTCCGTGTCATGAAACACTATGTGTCTAACGGCATCTTACCTCGTGCGGAAGTGCGGGTGAACCGCGGTCAGCGCCTCACAAAATATGAAAGCATGTTCCGTGCGGACCCGCAGAACTATACGATTGCTGCTGTGACCAAAGAAGATGTGATTATGACGTTTATTAAGTTCTATCGCATTGGGCTGGATAGCGGAGCGTAATGGATTTTTGCGTATTAGCAAGTGGCAGTAAGGGAAACTGTACATATGTGACGGACGGCGAAACCGCTGTATTAGTGGATATTGGTTTGTCAGCCCGTGAGATCGTTGCGCGTCTGGAATTGGCACACATTGATCCTGCCACCATTCAGGCCATCATTTTCACGCATGACCATGTTGATCACTATCGTGGAGCAGAAGTCTTCTTCAAAAAATTTGCTGTCCGTCTGTTAGCCAACGAGGGGACGGCCTCTGGAATTGACCGCGCCTTTCCCAAAACAAAACTGGACTGGGAAATTTTTGAGACGGCTTCGTCGTTTGATATAGGCCGTTTGCATATTGATGCTTTTTCGGTCCCGCATGATGCGTCTGATCCAGTAGGCTTTATTATTACGGATGGAACGGGAACGTTAGGCATTGTCACAGACTTGGGGCAGCCTACGCCTTTAATTATCAATAAGCTTGCTTCGTGTGATGCCCTTGTTCTTGAGAGCAACCATGACTACGATATGCTCATGGCCTCCAATCGTCCCTGGCCGCTCAAGACACGCATTGCCGGGCGTAGCGGACATCTCTCCAACGTGCAGGCAACCGAGCTCTTACAACAGGTTCTTTCGGATCGCTTGCGTCTTTTGTTGCTGGCTCATCTCAGCGAAGAGTGCAATACGCACTACCTTGCTCAATGCTTGATGCGGGAGACGGCGGCTGCCTGTCGTCGCCCGGATATTATCATTGAATCTCTACAACAGCATACAATCAGCGCTCGGTATCATGTGTAACAGTACAGGAGGATAAACGATGAACGTATTATTAGTCAATGGAAGTCCAAAGCAGGATGGCTGCACCTTTACAGCATTGAGCGTAGTGGCGAAGGCCTTGAACGAAGAGGGGATAGAAACCTCTTTCTTTCATCTGGGGGTCAAACCAGTGTTTGGTTGTACGGCCTGCGGCAAATGCGTTGAAACCAAGCGGTGCGTGTTTGATAGCGACCGCGTGAATGTGCTGATCGAGGACATGGCTAAAGCAGATGGGATCGTGATCGGTTCCCCCGTCTATTATGCTGGCGCCAATGGTGCCTTATGCGCAATGCTGGATCGTGCCTTTTTCTTCAAGAATGATCAATATGCGTTTAAGCCGGCTGCTGCTATTGTGAGTTGCCGTCGGGGTGGCGCAGGGTCGGCCTTTGATCGTTTAAATAAGTATTTTTCAATTTCACGCATGCCGATAGTCTCGGGGAGTTACTGGAATGGCGTTCACGGAATGACCCCGGAAGAAGTCCTCAAAGACTGTGAAGGCATGCAACAGATGCGTACGATTGGCAAGAATATGGCATGGCTGATCAAATCGATTAAAAAGGCAGCCCTTCCGCTCCCCGCCATTGAACCCTGGGCCCGAATGGATTTTCATCACGAGGGCGGGGGTTATTGAGACCACATCCTCCTTCGCGAATACGGCTACGGAGGACAGGGTGGTCACAATAAAGTTTACCCGAGCCATGTGAGTGTGTCGCCGTCAATGCGGAAGCCACGGCGTCTGCAGGCCCAACACATATAGGCGATGGTTACGAAATAGGAGGCCGGCAGCCGGGAAGAGGACGTGATTTTAGCCCCGAGCAGCGTAGTTTTCCCCCCCATGCCCATGGGGCCGATCCCCAGCGTGTTAGCCTCCTGGACGATTCGCTTTTCAAGCTCGGCCAGCTCGGCTGAAGGCGAGCAGTCGGAGAGGGGACGAAGCAATTGTTTTTTGGCGAGCAAGAAGCCCTCTGCGCGGTCAGCGCCGATGCAGACGCCCAGGATGCCAGGCGCGCATCCATAGCCCTGCGCGTGCCATACGGCATGCAGAATGCACGCGCGAGCACCATCCAGGTCGCGTCCGGCATGGAGCGACTCATCCGGAAGGCTGTACTGTCCGCTCATGTTTTCGCAACCACCTCCCTTTTGAACTAGCCAGACCTCGATGGCGCGGGTATCTGTTTGCTCGAAATGGCAGACAGGGGACCCTTCCGTGACATTGCTCGGAACCGACTTTCCGGATAGGGGGTCGATGGTATTCTGGCGAAGCCAACCTTTGGCCGTCGCTTCCTTGACTGCTTCCTGCGCTGCTTGTTCCAGCGTGCAGGTGTCGGTGCCTCGCGGAACCGTCCAGAAAAAGGTCAGGGTGCCGGTATCTTGGCAGATTGGAACCGCATGTGCGCGAGCGAGCCGCACGTTTTCGAGGATGGAGTCCAGGAAAAGGGCCGCTTGCGACGTCTGCGTCTCCAACGAGCGGGCCTGGCATACGGCTGACTCGACATCAGCAGGCAGGTCGCTTGTCGCGCGATGAATCAGTTCAAGAAGATGGTCTTTCATTATTTTAGGGTATACGTGCTGGCGACGCGGTCAGGGGCGATGGTTGCGAAGAAAGCAGCGATGGCGGAATCATAAGAAGCTGTATGAGCAAAGGCTTTCTTCATGAGCGCAAAGCGTGTGTTGAGGCTGAGTGTCCCACTGTTGGACTTGAGTTCTTCAATGAGTGAGGCATAGTCTAGGGGGTCTGTGACGGATGCGACGCGCAGATAATTCTTTGCTGAAGCGCGGACCATGCAAGGACCTCCGATGTCGATATTCGTACGTGCTGATTCAGGTGTCACGTCGGGTTTTGCAACAGCCTGCTTAAAGGGATAGAGATTCACGACCACCATGTCGATGGCGATAGCGTGGGTGCGCGCCAAATCTTTCTGGTGTGCGTCGTTATAGGTTTCGCTTAAAATACCGAGATAGATTTTGAAGTCCAATGTTTTCACAAGTCCGCCCTGCATTTCAGGTTGGCCGGTATAATCCGAAACCGAAACAAGATGCTTGGCTGCTTGCGCAGGGGTCAGCATGTTTTGAATCGCCGTATAAGTGCCTCCTGTTGATAAAATCTTTACCTGCGGACAGGCTGAAATCAAGGCAGGAACAAAGGAATCGAGACCAGTCTTATCCGAAACACTCATCAGTACATGTTTAACAGATACCCGGTTATCAATTTCGCTCACAATATTCAACGCCATAAATACTCCTTAGTTATTCAGTAATGGTGAGTATTAAAAGTTATTTGGGTCCAGATAGCAATTATAAAATGAAGATGGATGTCATAAGTTGAAAAGAGGCTCGACTGCCAGCGTCAGAATATGCTATCTTTTTATTAATCTTCTTTGTGGCACAACACCCTTGAAAGGATGTTGGGAAGAAGATCTGTTATATGTTTATTTTCAGTGAGTTAAAGAGAATTGATAAGGGTCTTTTCTGCATCTTTGACGGGGACGGAGTCTGTCTTGAATAAAATGATTTGGATTTTAAGTGATGGCAAGGCGGGGCATCTGAGCCAGACGCGCGGGCTTGCTATGGCGCTGATCAAGTGCAGGGGAGGCCAGATCCGCGAAATCGGCTTGGAGGGAAAAGGTTTTTTCGGCAAGCTGAAGGCGATGTGGGAAGAAAAATCGAAGGGCAAAAATCAAAAGTTAAAAAATTTAGATAGCACAGTAGAGAACTGCCAGCCGGATTATATTATTTCAGCTGGGCATGGGACGCATCTGCCGTTGCTGCTGTGTGGTTGGTTGTATAAAAAAGCGAAGACCGTCGTATGCATGAAACCCTCTTTTCCCATGAGGTGGTTTGATTTTTGCATTGTGCCGCGGCATGATTTATCTCCAGAGTTGTTGGCAAAGCCACCAGCACATATCATTCCAACCTTTGGGGCGATTAATGGCGTGCACCCGTCGCCCGAGCGTCCCAAAACCCATACGCTGATGTTGATTGGTGGGCCGAGCAAGGAATATGGATGGGATGGAAAGCAGGTGATTGAGCAACTGAAAGCAGTTAGCAGTCAGCAGCCTCCTTCGCCAAGGCTACAGCGGACAGGGGGGACGGAGGACGGAGGCAAGATGGCAGAGGACGGAGGTCGGACGAAGTTTTTGCTGACGACCTCCCGGCGGACGCCAGCAGGATTTGTTGACGCGTTACGGAAAGAGTGCCCGTCTATTGAGGTTGTTCCTGTCGAGGAAACACCACGTGGCTGGATAGCAGAGAAGTTGGCGGGAGCAACGGCTGTCTGGGTAACCCGAGACAGCGTATCTATGATCTATGAGGCGCTCGGGAGTGGCGCGCCTGTTGGCCTATTGAACATGATTCCTCACGGCGGTGTAACGGCGGAGAAGAGTCGTGTGGGGAAAGGAATTGAAATGCTGGAAGGCGATGGGCGGGTCACATCCTTTGACATCTGGAAAGGAACTGGCAGCTTGAAGTCAAAGGGGGCACTTGTTGAAGTAGACCGTGTGGCAGATATGCTTGTGAAGTTAATTTTATGACAACAGAAGAACCTATCTGTTATAAATATCATTTTGAATTCGAGTCTGGAAAAAAGCTGGACTTCGAGATCAATCTCGATCCCGATACGCTTAATGTTATGCGCAAGGACGTGGAAAACCTGCCGGCGTGGACAGAGCGCAGGTATCATCAATGTCCGAATTGCACTTTGGAGGGTTCGAAACACACATACTGTCCCATAGCGGTTCAAGTCATGGACTTGGTCACGGCTTTCAAAGACCATGTGTCCCACGAAACGGTGAATGTCTGTGTTGAAACCGAACAGCGGAATTATTCGCATCGTGGCCCACTCCAGCATGCCGTGAGCTCGCTGTTGGGCATATACATGACCACCAGCGGTTGTCCTGTCATGGAGAAACTCAAACCGATGGTGAGGTATCACTTGCCCTTTGCGTCATTGGAGGAAACCGCATACCGGCATATCTCGATGTACCTGACTGCGCAGTTTCTGCGCGCGCAAAAAGGGCTGTCAGCAGATTGGAAGCTGGACCAGCTCATTTCAACGTATGCCGAGATTCACACGCTCAACACGCATTTTTGCAAACGCATCACGTCCGAGGCGGCAAAAGATACAAACTTAAATGCGGTTGTGATTCTGAGTAATTTCACCGATTTCATACCCTTCAATGTCAGTGATGGTGAAATCGGTAATCTAGCGACTATTTTCCGATCCTATTTAAGTTCCAACGGCGCAACTGAAAAGTAACATCTATGCATATCGTGCAATTAATACCCTCCTTGAATGAAGGAGGAACGGAACGCGGTGTGGCCGATCTGAATCGCGAGTTTGTCCGACGTGGTATTCAAAATACAGTTATCTCATCGGGTGGGAAACTGGTTTCGCAGATTGTGAAGCAGGGGGGGGCGCATATTGTCTGTGATGTGAAATCCAAGAATCCGTTGACATTCCCCTTGCGAGTGTTCAAGTTACGGAAGATCTTGCGTGAAATCAAACCGGATATTTTGCATGTTCGTAGCCGCGTGCCAGGGTGGCTGGTACGCTTTGCCAATAAGCCGTTGGGTATTCCTGTGGTGTCAACGGTTCATGGCTTTAATACCGTCGGCTGGTATAGCCGCATTATGGTAGATGCTCAGCGAATTATTGGCGCAAGCGGGGCCATGCGCGATTATTTGCATCAGCACTATGGTGTCACCGAGGATCTCTTCCGATTGATACCGCGTGGTATAGATCCAGAGGATTTTAATCCAGCTAAGGTGGATACAGCATGGATGACACAGTTTAAGAACCAATGCGAAATCGACGGTCGTTTTGTAGTTGTGATCGCAGGGCGTATCTCATCGCTCAAGGGCATTGATTGGGCCATAAAGGCGTTGGCGAACGTATCTGACAGGCTGCCGCCCTGGAAACTTCTGATTGTGGGGAGTCCTCAAGCAGGCCAGGAGAATTATGCCGAGGAACTCAAAGTGCTTGTTCAAAAGCTCAATATTGAAGACCGTGTGATGTTTACAGGGAGTCAAAAAAAGATGCCGGAAGTGTATGCGTGTGCAAATGTTGTGATTTCCGCTACAACACGCAAACCGGAGACCTTTGGCCGTTCACTGGTCGAAGCATTGGCGATGAACTGTCCCGTGATAGCAACGGCACATGGAGGTGCACTGGACATTGTCAAGCCGGGTGTCTCAGGCTGGCTGGTGCCAGTTAAAAATGCGGAAGCGTTAGGTGAAGCGATTGTTGAATCATCCCGTGTAAAACTTACAGGACTTCGTGATTACGCGCTTTCACATTTTACTCTTGAACAGATGGTTGAGAAAACGGTTGCTGTTTATCAGGAGGTTGCACGACATGGCTAAAAAGCCCAAAAACATGACGCAGTATCTGATTGCTAAACTACAGTGGCTGCCGATTTCTCTTGGGTATTTTTTCCTGCCGCACCTGAGCAGACGGATGTTGCTTCGGCTTGTCAGGGTGGTTGCCTCTATCGGGATGTTGTTTGATCGGAAGGGGCGGCGATTCGCCGTCGAGAATATTAAATTTGTTTTCCCCAAACTCTCAGCTAAACGACGTCATGCGATCCTTGTGGGCTGTTACCGGAACATTACGCGGGTCTTGTTCGACATGTTCTGGTTCAGCCGCGCTGACGCGGCGTTGATCAAACGCTGGGCGACTCTCCCTCCCTCCTGGCAGGTAGCTCTCGAACAGACAGGGCCGAAGATTATCGTGACCGCGCATCATGGTAACTGGGAAATGGCAGCGCAGATCGCGGTTACGCATGGTTTTCCATTGATGAGTGTTGGCAGGCCGCTGGGGACTGAAGAGACTACCCGTAGACTCAATGCGTTCCGTTCCCGGTTTGGACAGGAGATTGTGTTGTCGGAGGGGGCTGTTATCCCCTTGCTACGCACGCTTCGCAGGGGGGGGAATATTGCTTTGTTGGCAGACCAGCATTTGTGCTCAAGGAGGGGGGGGATATGGACTACCTTTCTTGGAAATCATGCGCAGATAGCACCGACCCCTGCCTTTTTCTTGCAACGAATAAAGGAAGCGCGTATTTTTGTCGGGTATTTTCAAGCGCGGCCTGACGGACATTACAGAGGGGTGCCTCCGATTGTTATTTCGCGACGAGAAGGCGAAAGTCTAGAGGCGGTAACGCAACGTGTTGCGGACGCATCCTCGAAGCTCATTCGCCGTTTTCCAACACAGTGGTTGTTTGCCTATCGGCTGTGGCGCGACATTCCCACGGGCGAGCTGATTTCTCGTTGGCCCTCGTATGCGCAGCCATTTACGGAGTAATGACATGAAAAATTCTACACCAATCAAGGTCAAAATAGCCACCAGAAGCAAATGCCGAGAAACAGGCTTAGGCTTCATCAGTCAATGTCCAGGCAACCTGCCTCAATGGGGAAACTGTCAATTTATTTCAGATCCATTTGCCAGGGACTACGACTGGCTCGTTGTCATGGATGATCTGTCATCCATCCTGCCTGACCGCAAAGAAAAACTGGCCTGTCCCCGAATGAACACCCTTCTGGTAACTTCAGAACCGTCATCCATTACCCGTTATGGGAAAGCATTCTCCGCGCAATTCGGGCAGGTTCTAACCAGTCAAGAGGCATGGGCGCTGCCCCATCCGCACGCCATTCGTGCGGCGACTTGTAATGTCTGGTTTTATGGTAAATCGTATGACGAAATTGTCCACGCAATGCCGAGTTCCAAAACTCGGATGATCTCCACGGTTTGTTCCTCCAAACAGCAGGCACACACATTGCATGCGCAGCGCTATAATTTTACCCAACGTCTGAAAGCCGAGTTGCCGGAACTCGACATTTTTGGGCACGGTGTCCGATATATCGAGAAAAAGGCCGAGTCGCTGGATGCTTACAAGTTTCACCTGTCCATTGAAAATCATATCGCTGAACACCACTGGACCGAGAAATTGGCGGATGCCTTTCTTGGGTACACTGTGCCGTTCTACTGCGGATGCCCGAACGTGTTTGATTATTTTCCGAAAGAGAGTATCATTCCGATTGATATTCGAGACGTCCAAGGCGCGATTGAAGTCATCCGGCAGGAGTTGGCCGACGAAGGAGCATACGAACGTCGGCTTGAAGCTGTCAAAGAAGCTCGTCGGCTTGTTATCGAAAAGTACAATCTGCCTGCTATGCTCAGCCGAATTATCGAAGGGGCAGAAACGCCAAAGATTGATGCAGAAAGAGGGGATATGTACAGGCGCCGCGACATCCTGAAGCGTCATCCCGTTGACTTCTTACGCTTTGCAGCGTGGAGGAGCCAAAATTTTTTAAAAAGCATAGGGCATTTTTTCAGAAAGGTTAAAACATGAATCCTGCCCGTTATCTATTCTATTATGGAGGGCTCCGGTGACCTTGCAACGGAGGTTGGCATCGCAGTAGGCATTCTCCCTCTTTTCAAAGAACGGCTTGTGATTTGCCAAGAATGCGACCCTGCTGAAATGGCATGCGCGAGACAGATGGAAATTAAGCCAATCACCGCATGCGTAATTTTATTAACTATTCCGCGAAATGGAAATTATTATGAGTAAAGAAAAAGAACAGGTGAACGTTTTGTGTCTGAAATGGGGTACACGGTACCCAGCTTACTATGTCAATAATTTGTATGCTGGAATAAAAAAACACCTGCATCGGTCATTCAGATTTGTCTGCGTAACAGACGATGCTTCGGAATTGGTTCCCGGGATTGAGACGGTTCCTTTCCCAGGCAATCCTGGCATGTCCATCTCATGGCCGAACGTCTTCATGAAGTTGCTGGTGACGGCAGATGGATTTGCGGATCTAAAGGGTCCGACTTTGTTTCTGGATGTAGATATTGCGATCACGGGCGATTTAGATTGTTTCTTTGATTATATGCCAGGAAAAAACTGCATCATCCATAACTGGGTTGAAGCACGTAAGAAGATCTTTAAAAAGGCACCGGCTGTAGGGAATTCCTCTGCCTTCAGATTTGAAGCAGGGACATCGAACACTATTTATGAAACATTTCTGGCGGAAATGAATCGGGCTACTGACCAAAACTATTTTAGGACCGAGCAGGCTTTCTTGACGTATGCGATGAAGGAGGTCTATTGGTGGCCCGATGAGTGGGTCCGCAGTTTTAAGCGCCACGCGATGTGGAGTTTCCCTCTAAACTACCTTTTTGTCCCAACATTGCCTGCCAAGTGTCGGATCTTGGCATTTCATGGGAAGCCTGATCCTGATGAAGCCTTTGTAGGTTATAATGGACAGCATGTCCATCAATTTTGCAAACCGGTTCAGTGGTTATCTGCCTATTGGCCAAGAGATGACCAATAGGTGTTCAGAAATATGTCGCGAGTACATATTTTGTTATGAAGCACATCGTACATATTCTTGCAAGTTCAGGTTCGGGAGGCATGGAGACTCATGTCCAGACGCTCTGTAATGCGCTTGCAACATGTTTCCGCATGACCGTGATCGTCCCTGTTGTAACGACTGGGTTCTCTTCCTCTGTAACGGTTGTTGTCTTGAAATCGCTTGCAGGTTCGAGATGGAATCCGTTGCTGCATATTAGGCTCTGGAGATTGTTGAAGGTTCTCAGTCCGGATCTGGTTCATGTCCATGGTAGTAAGGCTGGACAACTCGTGGCAGCGAATCGATACAAATGGCTTAAGCGGATTGCAACGGTTCATGGAATTAAGAAACGGAGTCAATTCTTGCATGGGTTTAACCAAGTGATTGCGGTCAGTAATGCGGTCAAGTTGCAGTTGGAAAGTCAGGGATTTGCCTCTGCAATTTCAGTCATTCTGAATGGGGTCGTTCCCTTCGCAGCCCCTTCCTCACCGCAGAGAAATCGTGGGACAGTGCGTCCCTGTTCAGTCCTTGCTATCGGACGTCTCGCTCCCGTCAAAGGCTTTGACCTTTTGATTCGTGCATGGTCATTGGTCCGAGGGGCAAGACTCCGGATCGCTGGTGATGGCTCAGAGCGGTCACATCTTTTAGCCCTGATTGAAGAGAATGGGCTGGGGGATAGGATCGAATTGCTGGGTCATCGGGACGATATCCGTGATCTTTTGGCAACGAGCGATCTGATGGTCATCTCGTCGCTTCG
>JBAXCC010000090.1:0-12743 GCA_037141675.1 bacterium
CGACGCTGTCCGCGTGGGCGTATATCCCGTGCTGAAACTTATGCCCACCACCATCAAAGTGTGGCGGCGGTCCCGGTTTCTTGACCACGAGTTCCGCAAACCCGACCTCGCTGTACTCGACCGCTAAATCCACAAGCTTGACCTGCTTGCCAGCGGTGTCGGTCAAGACCGGTTCTCCCCAAACCGCGAAACCCTCCGTGTTATCCGGCACTCCCGTCGCTTGAAGCACCAACCACTCACAGCCCGAAACATCGACAGCGATCTTCTCCGCCGGTGCTCCGCCCTTGACCACCTTGCTGACGTAAGGTTTGAAACTCGCCGGTGCCGAAATCCGGGCAGCCTCCTGCGCGACCGGCAGCGACTCGATGAAAGCCGCTTGCGTGGATTCAAGGGTTGTCGTTTCGGCGCCGCAAGGCGCAATCAACAATGCTAGTAACTGCGCGATGAGAATGGTGTGTTTTATCATGGCTGTAATGGGATGACTGGCTGGCTGTAGTTACGCGAACCCGACGCGTCCAAAGTAAAAGTTACGTACGCTCCGCCAGGCAACGCAGAGCCGCCAGCAATCGTGTAAGGCATCGCGCCGAAATTAACGATAACGCCACGACCGGAAGAGAAAATCGTTTGTTGCACGGAACGATCCGCTGTCAGAAATTTGTGATCGAGCATCTCGTCGAAGGCAATCTGACGGACCCAGTCAGAGACGTCACGTTGCGTTTTTCCGATCTGCTTCTGCCACTTCGTCACGCCCGCCGCATACATCCGATACATCGGCGGCGCGCCGTAGAGCACCGACCAGAGCATCTTGCGCCTCCAGTGAGGCGGCGGCTGATCCATGCCGTCTTCCCAGCGCCACGTGACGATCACCTCGTCGTGATGGCACAGCGAATAAAACGGAATACGATACTTGGTGCTCAAGCTGATCGTGTCGGGCGCGGGGGCATCGAGCGGCAGCTTGTTGAGCTCGTGATAGCGCTCTTTGGCGGCGGCCTTGGTGTCGCTCTGGCTGTTGATGTCGCGGATGACCGCGTCGGCGCCGGGCGTCAATGTTTCCCGCCAGCACACCAAGCTTGTGGCACCTTCTACCCAATGCAAATAGGGCAGCAAATAATCCACGCTGCATTCCGTGCCAGCGAGTTTGCCTCGGCGGTTCAATTCAGACAGCAATGCGATTCGCTCGCGGCGCACATCGGCGGTACTGCTCGGATGGCGTGGATCATAGCAGACGCCCTCACCGAAACCACACGAGCCGAGGCAGTCAACGAAACGTGCCGAGTAGTCAAAGTCGCGAAACTCGCGGTCAAAATTCTGGCGCGCCAGCGGCAGGAAAAACTGCGAGCAGACCACGCCGCTGTTCGTACCGAACGCCTGCACCATCGCACCGTTTTCCCGGCGCACAATCATGTCGGGCCACGCCTCGGTGTTGTTTTGATGCACGTGACCGTCCTTGCGGAACGCGTCGCGATAATTGTCGTAGCGATAGACTTCATAGCCCAGCGCGCGGATGTGCTTGATCGCATCCGCCAGATCTTCGCGCTTGCTCATTGGCACCTGGCTGCCCAGCGCGAACAGACACCGATCAATGCTGTTGGACTTCAAACAATCCGCCATCGCTTTCGTTTCCGCTGGCGAGTGCGCGATTGCCCAAAAAATCGACGCCCCCGCGAGATTCTTTACGCCGGGATTCTCTTCAGCCTTCTCGCGCAACGTGCGATGTAAACCGGCCTCGGCAAAAAATTGCCGATACCGCTGTGACAGCGCTACGTAACCGCCCGTGGAACTAAAACTCCACGTGACGTGATACGACTGGTCGAAGTTACCTTTGTTTGGCGTCCAGACAATCTGCTGCAAAACGAGTCCATTGACTTCGCGCCACGCCTTTCCAGTGGACTCGATGTCGGGCAACAACGTGAGCAGCCCTTCTCCCGTCGCCAGATCCACTAGCCCGAGACACATCAAATACGAATGCACGCCACCGTAGAAATCGTGGTCCGGCAACTCCAGCCAATCCGGATGATTGCGACGCACTGGAACGAGCATCCCTTCAGAATGTGGATAAAGATTATATACCTCAGCACCATCCCGCGCAAAAGCGTAAGGATAGGCCGCTTGCCGCCACTGACCGTTTCCGGCAAAGGCAAATGTGACTTCCACATCGGGTCGTGTCGTGTGAAGCTTCACCGACAACCGAAATGGTGCGACCGCTTTTTTCCCGTCATGCGTGAGTCCGGCCAGCCCGCAGTCGAGCGTGAGTGTGCGTTGCGACGAATCCGTTGTCACAAGCTGTTGACGGTGGTCCGGCATATCTTCCACCAACGCCTGCCACCATGTGTGTCTTGTACGCAGGTCTGTTATCGCCAGCGCACCGTCAGTGTCAGAGAACTCAACGCGCAACACCGCATTAGAAATGACCGCCGCATCTGCCGTGTGTAACGTGGCCAGTGCCGCCAGCAACAGAGCGGTGAGGAGGGCAGGTGTGTAATTCATAAGTTGATAATCCTTAGCATCCCATAGAAGTTAAAACTTCGTTCCTCTAAATGTGTTATGAGTAAACCATAAAATATTGTTTTCATCTTGTAAATTTAAGCCAACAATTTGTAAAATAAAGACATGAAAAGGAAAACATCCCGCAAGCCTTCTTAGATGAGACGGGCTGCAATGTGAATTACTTCCAGCAATTGCTCGAGTTGATCCCCGTGTATCTATGACCCTTGATCAGATTGTCCAACGGATTCCTTGGGGAATGAATTGACGCGAGTTGACCGATGCGTTGGCAGGCTATTTGGTAGACGGCAAGGAGTTGAGTTTCCCGTCGCGCTGAAACGCCTGCCAGTCGGCTGTTAAGACGGCGTTGACGAGCCAGGAGGCTGTGGATTTGTCGCCGCTGAAAGCAGCAAACGGCGCGATGGGCAGAGCATCTAATCCTGTAAATCCTTTCAAAAAATGCATTGAACTAGTATTTTTGGTTATTCAGTGTTTTCTATGAACTAATGCACGCCTGTCGAGTTTTGTGCTTCCCAGAAATTTCCGGGGGCTTTGATGGAGGGATCCGCGGTGCAGGGAAAACGTCCCCAGTCGTCAGGTCCTTGCACAGGAACCGCGCCCGGCATATCCATGCGCGGCTTAGCCAGTAACTCGCGTTGCCCTGCTTGAAGAGCAACGAATAAGGATTGGTAGAGCGGGTCAGACGTGGAGGTCCACCGAGGCGGCCGTTGGCCTTTGCTCTCTTTTTCAAGCCCATATCCGCCCGCTTCCGTGGCAAGATGAGCCGTGAGCAACAAGCTCTGCTCAGGATGAGTCAGATTGATGAGAAGGGAATCCTGTGCATATTGTTCAGCACCCAAAGGCTTGGCATGACAACTTGCGCACTGTTGTTTCCACAAGGGCAGAAGCTGCTTTTCAAACCACGCCCCAGCCCACGCATCCCGATCGCCGCGTGTCTGCGGACGTGTCCGCTGGTAAGTGCCGTAGTAGTTGACGCTGGAATCCATCCAGACATATAAACGTTCGCGCTCTTCTGACGTGAGTTTGATCGCTTCATGTTTCGGAGCGCGGCCTTCAATGAATTCACGCAATCGGCTCACATACGCAAAAGCCTTCTTAGGCGGAATGATCTGTGAATCATTTGCGGTCAGTTGGATACTGAAAATCAGATTGCGCTTAAAAAGATGATCATACGCCATGTTGAAGAAACGTGTCTTGTCGCAACTGAGATTCAGTTTCGCCTTGGGCTTTGCCCCGCTGTGACACGATACGCAGTGCTTGTCGAGCACGGGCTGGACAACCACATTGAAGTCCACATTGCCACCATTACCCCATGCGTAGGGCTTGATCTCTGATGGAGCACGCATCCCCGCGATCGTGTTCTGTGCAGCGGGCGGCGCGCTTTCGCGACTCTCATGGCAGCCGACGCATGAATGCGTCTCGCCTGGCACAATCGAGACCATCGACCCCATGGACTGCACAGCTCGTCCCTCAGTATCCAGGGCCTGAAAATAGAGCTCCTTGAAAACCGGAGCCGAAAAGTAAACGGAGCCATCTGACTCAACCGGGACGGTTCCTAATACACGCTTCACATGGAAGGCGCGCTGTCCCATTACGGGGTTCATCTCATAGATACGGAACCTGCCTGTTCCCGTCTCGTTCTGCGGAAACTTAGGAACTTGCTCCAAAACACGAACCGCCTTGATCTCTCCGGGCTTGACTGCGTCGCCCAATCCCCTGTAAATGTTCTGCACAAGGAAACGCCCGGTTGTCTCCCCTTTCTTCCAGTCAGAGGTTGGCAATGCGGTCGGCCTTGGACGCGCAATCAGGGGCAGCGGATAGGAGCAACTCAGCGACACATCTTCATAAATCAGTTCAAGGGAGTCATCCGCCCCTAGTAAATAAAGCCCGAACCGCTTATTCGGCTTTTCTTTCTTGCCACCGCCATAACCCACAAGAAACCGATTTTCAGATAATGGATACGGATCGCGATAGGCCCATTCCACAGCTCCGCCATGGTCCAGAATCTCGTTATATTCTTTCGTTATCCAATCGAAGCCGACACCCCGTGCCGCCTCCACACCTTTCCGCCGATCCACCCATCCGATGGCGCCATAGACCCAGCCATGATGAGGCGCAAAGGTCGCAACAATCTTCTCGCTGTTCGGAATAGGACGCGCCTGCCAGAACACGGCGGGATCTCGGATGGTATTGCCAAAATAGAGTTGCACGCGCGAACCATCGGGATTGACGGTCCAGAGCGACTGCCTCCACTTCACGTCGCGGTCCACATATTCCCATCGCGTATAAAGGATTTGACCATTCGGCAGAATCTGCGGTGAAAACTCATTCAATGTATTGGCGGTCAATTGGCGTGGAAGCGTTCCATCCCTTCGGACACGAAAGAGTGCCGTAGCTAACTCCCATGCGCACATGTTGAAGCTCTTTACTCGCGTGGAGACAAAGACAAGATCCCCGTCTGGTAATTCGGCGGGTGAGAAATCATGAAAAGGATCAAAGGTGATTTGCTTGAGATTTTGTCCGTCCACACCCATTTCAAAGAGATGCCAATTGTCGGACAGTCCCTGCTTCATCGAGAAGAAAATTGTCTTCGCGTCCCAACTCAGATTCATGTCCAGGATAAGCGCATTGGTGTTCGCATAAAGTATGCGGGGAGGGACACCCTTTTTATCCAGACGGCGGATCTCCGTCCCCCATTTCGACGTCACTGATGGACGCGAATGTAGACGCACGACGCCATCTGGCTTGCCCAGACGCTCTTGGACAAAAAAGACTATAGGCGGAAGTTCTGCGCATTCGTCTCGCAAGAGCGCCTGGGCTGTCGGCACAACACAGGCGCACACGAGAAAGAGCACGTATGCGTCGTGCCTTGAAAGGCTCAATATCTCCAACAGCTTACTCGACTGCTGTTTTATACTTGATACGTTTACCCATATAGCGGTCATATTTTTCGCGCTCGCCATCACTCCACACGCCCGCTTCCACATAATTTTCGCAGAAGGGAACACAGAGGTCAACCCACATGGCTATCGTGACGATTTCCGGTGCGGTGATAGTCTTGCAATGTCCAGCATCAAGCCGCTTGAAGAACGGACTGGTGTTCGATCCTTTAAAATAGGGCGGAATCAGTTTCACCGTCGAAGCAGCCGTAATCCAGTTCAGAAGCTCGTGATCAGCATTGCCGCGCCAACGCTGGCTCCCATTCTTGTCTTCTGAACGTGAATGGGTCAGTGTCAAATAGGAACGCAACCATGTACGCTTTGCACCCGAGTCCAACACAGGCGTCTTTGTCAAATCAAAGGTCCCGGGAAGTTTGTCACCCTTGCCGTCATGGCATTTCACACAATGACGGTCAAGAATCGGCTGGATCTCTTTTGTAAAGCTGAAGCCGCGTTTTGGACCATTGATCGGCGCCAAGGCCTGTGCGCCTGAAGCCAGAGCTTTTGTGGTGCTCTTCTTATAGCTTGAGGGCACACTGTTCTTATTCTCATGGCATCCCACGCACGAAGCGTTCTCGCCCTGTTGAAGCGTTGTCCAGCTTCGCATGGTCTGAACCATGCGTCCCTTTTCATCCAGCAAAATAAAATAAATCGGCTTGCAGGATTCTGCCTTGAAGAACACAGAGCCATCTTCGTAGACCTTTGCATCGCCCACGATGATCTTCGGATCCCATGCACCATTACCAATCGCAACAGGCGTGCTCACCAGCGCACCGCCACCTGGACCACCATTGCCATTGCTACCAATGCCTGCCACGCGGAATTCAAGCTCCACAACGCGCAGCGTCTTAATAGTCCCGCGCTTCACATCCTTCATGGGCTCACCTTCATACACGTCCTGAATATAGAATGAGCCTTCGCGCTTCCCGTCCTGCACCATGGAGGGCCGTTGTGACGGACGCTTACGCGGAACCAGCGGCACTGCACGTCCGCAAGCCAAGTTAAGACGCGAGGCAAGCACCTCACGCTTGCCATCGATATCCATCCAGTAAATGCCAAATCCTGTCTTGCGGTCACGGTCGCGACGTCCGCCCTTAGCACCCCACCCCATGGGATTGTAGGTCACCACCAGTTGCTTCTGGTCAATCGGATACGGATAAGCGAAGAGGTCATTTTCTTGCCCGTAGCCATCGATGCGGATCGGATCTATTGCCGGCGGCGGGCGGACAGGCGCCACGATCGTGATGCCTTCAGTCTCCTGACGTCCCTTGGCTGGCTCGATATAAATCAACTCACCCGGCTGGAAGGAGTGATGCCCCGTTGCAATGGCAAAGATGTTCTGCGACCCTGGAACGGCGCGAGCATGCGCGATGGTGGTCGGGAACCAGGAGTTCTCGCCATAGACCGCAGTCTGCGAGGTCCCGTCCGGGAACATCTGGAACAAGGGCTGAGGATACATCTGTGACCGGTCATTGTATTCCCAACGTGTATAAAGAATGCGATTATCCCATGTGATGGTCGGATAGTTGTCATGGACTTGGTCAAAAGCCATGCGCCGAATGTTCTTTCCATTGGCATCGCAGCCATACAGGTTACTCACCTCTGTCCACCAGCAGTCAACAATCTGCATACAGCGTGAGGAGTTAAAGATGATCTTTCCATCCGGAAGATAGCATCCTTCATAATCTGCGACACCTACGCCTTCCGTAAGCTGACGCATCTCGCCGATCTTTTTCCCTGTCGCATCCAAGGTACATTCATAGAGATGGTAGTCATCCTCGCGATCAGACTTTTTCCACGAGAACATGATCTTCTTGCCGTCAAAGTCCACATCGACGTCGCGGATGATCCCTTCCTTTGTCTCCAAAAGGATCGTCTCTTTCCAAAGTCCGTCCGGCGTAGCCTCCACCATACAGAGCTGGCCGCCGGCACCAAAGTTACGTTCCGCCTGAGCATCGGAGACGGCTTCCGTATACGCATAGTGCGATCCGCCCATTACAAAGTGACGTGCATAGACTATCTTCGGCATACCGCTCATCACAGGTTTCAGACGGGCGGCGCGGCGCGCCAAACAGACCTTGCGATAAAACGCGAGTATCCCCTTTACGTCATTTCCTGCAGGTGCTTGTTCGGTATTCCACTGGCCTCCTAAACTCGTCCGCACGTCAGCCAGAGACGCCTCCATGGCAGACTTCAGTTGCGCGACACAATCCCCCTTTTTCAGCAAGGCTATCCCATAATTATCCTTTAAGTCTTGGCGCAACCAGTCAGCCAGCAACTCATCACTCTTTTCAATCGCATCCCAAAGCTGATTATACGTCTGAGCCTGATTCTGAAGGGGTTGCCCCAGTATTTGCTCGACAAAAGCGACTACTTCTTCAGGCGCCGAGACGGCTGGACGAGGCCCTATATTTACATCAATCCCCTGCCCGCCCGAAGTCTGCAAGCAATGCACAGCAATGACATTCTGTCCCTCTTTCATCGTCGCCTGCGCCTCTTTCGAGATGGGGAATTCACGGTAATCCGCAATAAATCCCCGAGTCTCACAGGCTTTTACGCCATTGATATAGACCGTGGCATCCTCATCGTGGATCATCATTAGAACACGCGGGATGTTCTTCTTAGGTTCCAATTGGAACGCGCGGCGCATCCAAATATTTTTTGTTCTCCACTCAGTCTTCACATCGATATTTGGCGTGCCATGTGCTCCGAACGGACTTTCGCCCTTCTTCCAGGTCGTATCCACAAATTCCTGCTTAAACCAATCGTCAGCAGGCTTTTCAAAGGTATACTTCCACTCAATGGCCTGTGCAAAAAATGCAGCCCCTAAACTCCCTATTACGAATAATACTTTCTTCATCCCGTTTCCCCCCTTATTGCATGATCCCCGCCGCCTAAAGGCGGAACTCCAAACAGCGCACTAACAAACTAACGCACTAACCTTCTCACCCTTCAACACCTTGATGATGTTATCAACAGCCATGATCCCCATGCCCTTGACTGCTTCAGCTGTATGCGCACCTGTATGCGGCGTAAAAATAACATTCTTCAATCCCTTCAGCGGGGACTCCAACAATGGCTCCTGCTCGAACGCATCAAGTCCAAGCCCACCCAATTGACCGCTAACAACCGCCTTTGCTGCCGCCTCTTCATCAATGAGACCGCCACGCGCGGTATTGATGATGATCGCCCCCTTCTTCATCTTCGCAATACGTTCCGCATTGATCATGCGTTTCGTCTCATCGTTTAAAGGGACATGCAAGGAAACAAAATCAGAAGTGGTCACCACCTCATCCATCGTCATCTTTGCAATACCGTTTGCAGATGCGAACGCCTCATCAAAGAAGGGATCATACGCAACCACCGTCATACCAAAAGCCACTGCACGTTTTGCAAGGTTCTTGCCAATCGCGCCAAGTCCTACAATACCCAGGGTCTTGCCATTCAGTTCCATACCCTCATTACGCGGCCACTCTCCATCCTCCACAGCCTTGTGCAGCCGGGGGATATTGCGCGCGGCGCAGAGCATCAATGCAAAGGCCAATTCGCAGACTGCCACAGCATTCGTACCGGGTGTATTGGTCACGATAATGCCTCTACGCTTGCAGGCTGGGAGATCCACACGGTCAACACCCGCGCCATAGCGACTAATGACCTTCAGGCGTGCAGGCGCTTTTTCAATTACCTCAGCCGTAATATAGTCAAGTCCGGCTACGTATCCGTCCACACCCTCAAGGCGGGCAAGGATCTCTTCAGGCTGAAGCGGTTTCCCGGTCTCATTGTAGACCACTTCATCCGCAAATGCTTCAAGCGTTTTTCTCGCTTGCGCATTTTCTGGCTTCAGAAAGGATGTCGGCGTCGCTAAGATTTTCATCGTTTCCTCCGTTATTTCCATTTCGGATTTTCAATAGCAGTGGGCTTACCATCCTTCTCGATTAGAAGTTTACGATAGCCCTTGGTTTCAATAGTTCCATAATCATGCCCCGCGTCTGCACGAAAAACAAAAAACGTGAAAAGGGGTTCCGTTGCGCTGACATTGATGCTGCGGTGCGCATAACGTTTAGGAACATAAACAACTTTGCCGGGCGTCAACTCCTGCGCAGACCAATCGCCTTCAGGGTTTTCCAGCAGCATATAGCCATGGCCACCCATACAGTAATAGATTTCCGCCGTGTCCAGAATCGTATGGAAATGTCCCTTGGTCATGAAATACTCATGCCCCACCTTTCCAGGATAGGTGATTGAACAGCCGAAGGCGAGGTCGCCCTCATGCTCTGGCACCCCCATCTCATGGAACTCATAGACAACTGGGTCGCCCTGTTTGAGCGTATGTTCATACGCGACATCATCCGCAAACATGCCCTTCATCTGACTTAATTTGCGCTTGGTTGTCGTCTTCTTCTCAGACGCTCCCGTCTTTAAATTAAAATCAATCAAGAACCCACGTGCATAATCAAACGGATTCTCACTCGCATTAAAACTCGCCATACTCATCCTTATCTGTTGTTAAATTTTGCAGCCACGCGGTCACACTCTTTCAGCAATGAGCCCTCGATCTTAAGATCAAAGACTTCAGCAATAACAGATGTCCATCCGTAGATGAAATACATCCAGCCATCCTCGATAAACAGATTGCGTTCTGCCTTCTGCTCTAATCCCTGATGCATAAAGCGCAGGTCCCCGCGATAGTTAATCTCCCAAACCAGCGCTTCTTGCGGAAACTTCGCGGCATCTGTGAGCGGAGAGCCTGGGCGGTCTTTGCCTAGGCCTGTCGCATTGATAATGAGCGACCCTTTGGGCATCTTGTGCATCACGCCATCATTCTGCCCGAGTTCCGGCGTAAGATAATATTCGCACACTGTTTGTCCCTTTGTATTGAGGAGGGTCTTATTGATATGCTCAATCTCATCCAGACGGGGCTTACTGCGATTCGCAACAATAATCTTGGCAGGGTAATTGCCTGCGAATGCATCGCGCAAGAAATAGGAGCACATGGAAATCGCGCTACCGCCTGCGCCCATGATAAAGACTTCGGCCTCTGGATTGTTCTTCCAGTAATTTTTGGGGACAAACTCTTCAAGTGCCAAGCCACAGGTAATTGGATCCTTTGCATGGCCGCACAATTTTGAGCCACGCTTCGAAATAGAGGAGAGTTCGTTAAACTGGAGAGCATAAGGATCAAGATAGTCGAACATATCTTTGCAAGCATTATAGAGATCAATCTTGTGCGTCGTCACCAGCGCACCCATGGAAAGCGGATCGTCGTGTAAAAACTTCACCACCTTGCGATAAACTTCGGGTTCCGCATGAATCGCGATATCAATGCCCTTCATGACCGTATTTTTCAAACCCAAGATCTTAGCCCATTCAGGAAAGACCTTCATGATGGATGAACTTCCTGTTGTCACGCCAATGAAATACATGGTCGGTTGTGTAGCTGGTTCAAAATCAAACATGTCTCTTCTCCTTATTCATTCTCAGCGCTTCTTGTGGATTAGCCACGAGCATTTTTTCGCAATCCTCTTTTTTAACACCGCGTTGCATCACATAGGGCAGGAAGGTCGTGCTCAGGTAATCAAGACCCATATCCCCCCCATAATTGTGTAATCGGCTGCGCGTGCTATCAAGACCCAGCAAAAGCTGTCCGGTATAGTCATTCTCAATCATCGCGCAAATTAAATCGGCCTCTTTAACATCATCGTGATACTTCACTCGGTTAATCGTGTCATACTCCAAAAATACCCCTGTATCCAAACAGTCCCTATGGTAAGCAAGATCATACTGTGCACGGTCCAAGTGACAGAGAATGATACGATATGGCTGAACACCTTGGTTTGCAAAGAACATAAGAATTTCAAGTGCATCCGCCCCCTTTTCAACATGGCAGAAGATGGTTGCGCCTGTTTCAATTGCAGCATCAGCGGCAGCCTCAAATAGTTTCTCATAGGTTTCATCCGCGTAAATACCGCCCGCGTCAACGGCAACCTTGATGAGACCAGCCTTGCAGGCGAGACGCTTTGCGCCTGTAGCCATGGACGAGAGCATGCCCTGTTCAACTTCGCCGATATAAAACTCAGATATTTTCTGGACAGAGTCGTGGAAGATGTAACTGTCATTGTTGTAAAAAAGCGTCTTGTGAAATCCCGTAACCGCAATGATATTCACGCCCGTCTTTTCCGAGGCTGCCAGCAGATGCTCTGCCATACGGCCCGCCAGCCCAGGCTGGGCATCCACGAGGCTCTGCCCCCCACAGGAGCGATAGAGTTCGAGTTCGGCAGATGACTTATCAAGATCGTCCATGAGCAAAAGCGGTGAAATATCAAACGATTTGCATCGCTCAATAAAGAGATGCTCATGACACTGGCAAAAGCCCAGCGTCTTCGCCTCAATATCACCTGTTACGGTCCGTACCATATTAATATTTCAGTAAGCACTTCACTACTTCACCGGACTTGACCGCTGCAACAGCCTGGACAATCTTTTCGACTGGATAGGTGTGCGTCACAAATTCGGAAGCCTTCAGCTTTCCTTCACGAATCCATTGGCAGAGTGGTACCTGAGCTGCGCGTTCACGTGCACGCGTCGGCCACTGATGGACAATCAGGTTGAAATTATAGGGGCCCGTCGCCTTCTCAATCGTCAGCTTCGAAGCCGCCAGCACACCATACACGCCAATCGTACCGCCAAGTTTGATGAGTGGCAACGCGGTGTTGATAATTTTTTCATGGCCGACTGCATCCACCACCACGTCGAGTGACTTCTTTTCGATGTCAAGGGCATCCGGTGCAAACACAGCATCTGCGCCCATGGCCTTAGCGCGTTCGCGCTTGTGTGCCAGCGGGTCAACAAGTCCAACCCACTTCACGCCCATCAGCTTGCAGAACTTCACAAAACTCAAACCCACTGGGCCTGCGCCAAAAATCAATACCTTGTCCTTGGGCTGGATACTGAAGTCGCCGATGCCCCCATAGACTTCGCGCCAGGTACAGAGCAATGCCGCCTCCGCAGCCGGAATATCCGCATCAACCTTGGTCTGGATCTCATAGCATTCAAACCAGCCATGTTTCTCATCTGCCACGCCATCCGCCACCATGGCGTCATGGTCATTCACCAGCACGTATTCGCAGAAGCCGCCCCAGCCTGTTGAAATCTCTTTTTCTGCAAAGGCGAAGACCAATCCGCCAATCGCGCGGTCGCCCTTCTTGAAGGTGCGGACCTTTTCGCCGACATGCTGCACTATCCCCGTGTTCTCATGCCCCAACGAAAGAGGATATTTATCCACGCCAGGGAAATGGCCTT
>JBAXCC010000091.1:0-12563 GCA_037141675.1 bacterium
GTTCGCCTATACCCGCAAAGACGGAATAGCCGCCATGTTCATGGGGTATATTATGAATCCGTTCCTGGATGAGCACGGTCTTACCTACGCCAGCACCCCCAAAGAGTCCGATCTTACCGCCTTTGCGATACGGGGTCAGCAAGTCGATGACCTTGATGCCGGTCACCAAGACCTGCGTGTTGGGGTCCTGGTCAATAAAGGGAGGAGGCTGGCGATGAATCGGCAACCACACATCCGACACAATAGGGCCTTTCCCGTCCACGGGGCGTCCCAGCAGATTCATGACGCGGCCGAGCGTGGGCTTGCCCACAGGCATGGAAATGGACTCACCCAAATCTAATACCTCGGCATTTCGGACCAAGCCGATAGTCGAATCCATCGCAATGGTACGCACACGACAATCCCCTAAATGTTGTGCGACTTCCAAAACCAGATTGTTCGGCTGGTCGTTGATCATGGGGTTCGAAGTAGCCAAGGCATGGAGCAAGCGCGGACGGTACCCATCCGGAAATTCCACATCCACCACAGCACCGAGCACCTGAATCACTCGCCCTTTTTTCAATTCTTTTTGTTCGGCCATCTTATTCCTCCAGGCAGGCGAAAGCCCCTGCCATTACGTTCATGCCAATGTTTCTGCACCACTGACAATTTCATTCAATTCGTTCGTGATCGTAGCTTGACGCGCACGGTTGCGCTTTAACAACAAATCCTTCTCCATGACTAGCAAATTCGTTGTGGCGCTTTCCATGGACATGACACGCGAGGCTTGCTCACTTGCCGCACGATGAAGCTGAGCCACGTTGACATGGTAATGGACCCACTGCCTCATGATGGTCGTCAATATCCGGTCATCCATGGGCTCAACGATCGGCATGCCCCCTTCGCGTACGGTGATTTCCGGTTCCGAAAGGGCCGAAAACGGCAAAATGCGCTTGGTTTCGGCATCATGCTTCAGGGTATTGACAAAAAGGCTTCCCGCAATCCAGACCTCCGTGTAGGTGCCATCCATAAACTTATCCATGGCATAAGACGAGATGGGCGCGGTCTCCTGGTACCTCGGATGCGCCGAGAGATTAAAGGCTTTCATACAGGGTGGCAATTCGCGCCACAGTGCATTATATCCCTTCTGCCCCGCATAGATTACATCGACCTTCACCTCGCGGTTCGAGCGCTGCGCAGCAACCCAATGACGCACCGCATGAACAATCGTGCTGTTGAAGGAACCGCACAACCCACGGTCTGAACACATCACAATCAACAGGACTTTCGCAGGCCCCTCGGACGGCTCATTAAACAATCGATGTTTTCGCATCCCTGGAAGCTGGTATGCAATCGCCGTGAGTTTGCGCAACTCCGTTGCAAAAGGGACAGGAAGAGACATCTCATTATGCGCTCGATGCAAGTGCGAAGCGGCAACCATTTTCATGGTTGACGTCACGCGACGCATCCCGCTCATCGCGGTGAGCTGCACATTAAATTCTCTATAATTAGACATGTTTACTGATTCTTATACGGATTAAGCGCCGGAACAATCACCCGTTCTACGAGTTGCTTCAGTTCGTCATCCATCGCGGGATTCACATTAAAACGAGCGGTGTAAGCGCGTCCATCGTCCGAATTATCCACTGCCTCATAAAGGGTACGCATCGCATCCACAAAACGATTCTCATTAACTTCCGCAAAAAACTTATTCGAACCTGCGTACAGTGCCGCGACCTGCTTATGAACTGGTACAGGATTGTTGGGTAACTGACGTAAGACACGCATCAACGAACGCCCTACGGCGAGCTGTTCCAAGGTGCTGGCATCCAAATCGGAGGAGAAGCGCATAAAGGCTTCCAGTTCACGATATTGCGCCAATTGCATGCGCAAAGGACCTGCGATTTGCTTCATGGCTTTGACCTGTGCATCACCACCCACGCGCGAGACGGAAATACCAGGATTGATAGCCGGACGCTGACCTGAGTGGAAGAGCCCTGACTCTAAGAAGATCTGCCCGTCTGTAATCGAAATCACATTGGTCGGGATGTAGGCGGATATGTCATTGGCCAACGTCTCCACAATCGGCAACGCCGTGAGACTGCCGCCACCCTTTTCATCCGACATCTTTGCTGCGCGTTCCAGCAATCGGCTGTGAAGATAAAAAATGTCACCTGGGAAGGCCTCGCGTCCGGGAGGACGACGGAGCAAGAGCGACATCTGCCGGTAGGCTTGCGCATGCTTGGTCAAATCATCGTAAATCACTAACGAATGGCCACCGCGATCACGCCAATATTCAGCCATCGCACACCCTGTATAGGGTGCCAAATACTGAAGGGGTGCAGGCTCCGACGCATTGGCCACCACAATAGTCGTATAGGCCATTGCACCACGGGCCTCCAACAACTGATGCAACGAGGCGACTGTTGAGAGTTTCTGGCCCACTGCCACATAAAAACAGTGGACACCCGAAGCGGCTTGATTCAAGATCGAGTCAATGGCCAGCGTTGTCTTGCCTGTTTTACGATCTCCGATAATCAGTTCGCGTTGGCCGCGGCCAATAGGAGTCAATGCGTCAACCGCTAAAACGCCTGTCTGCATCGGCTCGCAAACATTTTTGCGTTCGATGATAGAGGGCGAGAAAGCTTCGACTGGCAAGTGGAACTCCGAGACAATGGGTCCCTTGCCATCAAGCGGACGGCCCAAGGCATCGACCACGCGTCCGACCAACGCCTCGCCAACCGGAACAGAAACGACCCGCTTCGTCCGCTTGAAGATATCACCTTCGCGCACCAACGTATCATCGTCCAGAATGGCGACGCCCACAACGTCCTCTTCCAAATTCAATGCGAGCCCCGCTACACCATGCTCAGACTCTAGCAACTCGTTGAACAAAACATTGGAGAGGCCATCTACCCGGGCAATACCGTCACCCACGCTCAACACCGTTCCAAACTCCATCACGTCGATTGCCCGATCAATGGATTGCATCTGCCTGCGCAACAGCGCTGAAATCTCATCTGGTTTTAATTGAATATTCACCTTATATGCTCGCTTCCTGTATTCGTATCATGTGCTACACATCATGAAAAACGCCAACTACACTGTAATCCCTGGGTTTTGCAACCCCATCCTGAGCCTTTTCAATCGCCCTGCCATGCTGGCATCAATCCGATGATCGTCCAGCGTAATCATAAATCCCGCAATCAAATTTGCGTCAACCTTCACCTGCATCCGCATCAAGGGTCCACGCGCCTCAGAAACCCGTGCCCTGATCTTCGCCAGCGTCTCTTCGGTCGGCTGCGTTGCAAAGGCTAGATCGACATGCGTGCAATGCTGTTCATGATCGTCACGGATCATGAACTGGACGATAACCAGAGGTATGATGTCCAGTTGATCGCGATGCGAAAGCGTCCGCAAAAGCACCAAAACAGGCGCACTGAAAGACTTTCCCCAGAGTCCGTCAACCAAACGCTCATGGCTGCGGGTATTCCCAGGATGATGCGCTTTGCAAAAGCGCCGTAACTCAATCGATCCCTGCCATTGAGCATCCAGAGCCTTCATATCAGCAACCACATCATCAAGCTCCTGACGTTCTACCGCAGAACGGTAAAGCGCCCGCGAATAAGCCCGTGCACAAATCGCATCGTTGTCGGTCACAGCTTAACCTCGCGTAAAAGCTCGTTCTGATAAACCTTTTTTTGCTCGTCAGTCAAGTTCAGCCGCAACATCTTTTCCATGGCGTCCATCATCGTGGTTGATGCATCAAGGCGCAAGGCCTCAAAGGATTTCCGATACTCCACCTCTATCTTACGCTCCGCATCCTGGACGCGCCGCGCCGCCACAAGGCGCGCATCATCGTCCGCCTTGCTCACAATAAGCGAGGCGTTCCGCTTGGCCTGATCCGCAATGTTGAGCGATTTGTCTTCAGCCTGCCGGATCAATGCCTTGCACTGGGCCTGCGAAACGCCAATCTCATTTCGTGCACGCTCAGCACCTTCCATCGCATCCGAAACACTTTTTTCGCGCGCGCCAACAGCCTTCAGAATAGGCTTCCACAGCAATTTATGAAGACATATTGCCGCAATTATAAAAGCCACCCATGTCAGGACAATCATCTGTCCTGACACCTGCATGACATCCGAAGGCATCCGCTGGATCACATCTGGAATGCCCGGCACACTCTCGACCGCATGCGTCTGTGCGTTTTCGCTCACAATACAACTCCTTGCTAAGAATTGCCCTATTTGGGGATTTCCTTATTGCCTTATTAACACTTCGCTCTCAATCAATAAGTCAATAACGCAATAACACAATTCTCTTTAGCCCTTCATCAAGCAAATGACCAATGCGAAGAGCGCGGTACCTTCAATAAAGGCAGCGCCAATCAGCATCTGCGTCTGAAGCTTGGTTTGCAGTTCAGGCTGGCGCGCAATGGATTGAAGGCCACCCGCGAAAACTAAGCCGATGCCAATGCCCGCGCCTACGATTGTCAAGCCCGCGCCCATCGCGGCTGTACTGATTTCTGCCATTGGAAGCATCATACTATGTCCCTCTTTTCTTTCTGGGTCAATGTTCTGGATTGACCATAATGTTAATAAAAATAGCTGAAAGCAAGGTGAAAATATAAGCCTGGAGAAAAGCCACAAAGAGTTCAAAGAAATACATCAAAACCGCCACCGCCACCGCAGGAGCACCAACCCATCCGTATATGATGGTCATACCTATCAGGGAATAAATAACGATGTGCCCCGCCAGCATATTGCAGAACAGACGGATCGTCAGAGCGAACACGCGGGAGAAGAAACTGATAATCTCCATGACCACCATCATCGGCAACATCCACCCAGGCAGTCCATGCGGTACAAAGGCCTTTACTAAACCACGCATTCCCCGAATCCGAAGAACCGCATAAAAGCAGACTACCATGAAAATCAACGCAAGGCCAGCCGTGACGCTGACATTCCCCGTCACTGTGCTAAATATGGGGATGAGCCCCAAAACGTTGCCACAGAGGATAAAGATGAACAAGGTGCAAAAGAAGGATACAAAGCGGCGACCAATGGCCTCACCCATATTCGCATAGCATATATGGTCGCGGATGAAGAGAACATAAAACTCGGTAAGCGCCGCAAATCCTTTTGGGATGGTCTGGTAGCGACGTCTTACTTGCACCCCAAGCGCACACAGGAGAAGAACCACAACACCGAGCATGACCGCGTCATAGCGAAACCATTCCAGCGCATTGATGTGATAGAAGGGCACGTTCCATACATCCTTCGAACCTGTGTGCCGAAACACATGATGTTCGATGAACTTCTGGACCGACTCTTGCAACCCTGCATTCATGATTTCATACCAAGGACTCAGCCTCCCAAACCATTTTTCGCATTAACCTCAAAAAGAGTGATTTCTCCTTTTGGTTTAAAGTTGCGCATTATTATATTCGATCCTTGATTCCATTGTCAAACCTACAATGTCACAATATTTGCTTATTTTCCATAATTTCTTACTTATCTGATATTCACGTATCAGGAGCGAGACAGACTCGACAAAACGCCATTCAACTGTTATTCTAAGATATTCTTATTACGCTGACATGGGAATACCGACATGCAACCTTCAACACAACTTCAGGCCGTCGCCACACTCGCAGCACGGCGGGCTGGCGAACACGTACTTGGGAACCTTCATCGCAGAACCGATGCGAATTCGGTCCTGCGGACAGACATCAAGCACAAACTCGATGTCGAAGCACAGGATATTGCTACAGCCGTCATTCATGCTGCCTATCCTGACCATCTGATCTTTGGCGAAGAATCCGAAACCCACTGTCCTCCAGATGATGGCTATGTGTGGGTTATCGATCCGATTGATGGGACCGTGAACTTTTTCCACGGCCTGCACTGGTGGTGTTGTTCCGTCGCGGTGCGCTATAACGGCAAAACCATTGCAGGAGCCGTGTTCATCCCCCAGACGGCGGAAATGTTCGAAGCCACGTACGACGGGCCCGCAACCTGCAATGGCATCCTGATCCATGTATCCGAGCAAAGCGCCCCTGAGCTTTCCATCATGGCAACCGGCATGGGCAAATGGAGCAACCGAGAAACATCCCTGAAAATCCTACGGACCGTCACGGAGTTGGTTCAGCGCCCCCGCATGATGGGCGCGGCAGCCGCGGACATCTGCATGGTCGCGGCAGGCCGCTTCGACTGCTTCTTTGAGTCAGGTATCTACCTGTGGGACATGGCTGCCGCAGGCTTGATATTGGAACGCGCAGGAGGCATCTGCGATGTTATAGCGCAGTTTTCCAACAGGCGTTTAGCCGTGCTCGCGACCAACGGAAAGTTCCATGATACCTGTAAAAAAGCGTTGCTTCCGCTCGTCGAAGAACAAAAAAATGAAAATTCTTGAAGCCACCGCTTGACAAGCACTATGTAAATTAGATAAAGTAACACCTCATTTTTGTCGCGGTATAAGGTATTCCGATTAGACAGAATGGTTGTTTGATGAAGGGTAAAGACATGGAAGCGTATGCAGTTTTGGCAACAGGCGGAAAGCAGTATCGTGTAACTGCCGGCGACACATTAGAAATTGAAAGCCTCGATGCCGAGGCAGGGACAGATGTCGAGCTGGACACCGTAATGGCCGTCTCGGACGGTAAAGAGCTCACCATTGGCATGCCATATGTTAAGGGCGCAAAGGTAGTCCTGACCATTATGGGCCACAAACGTGGTAAAAAGCTCATTAACTTCAAGAAAAAACGCCGGAAAGGCTATGCCCGCAAGATTGGCCATCGCCAGGAATTGACGGTCGTGACAGTGAAATCCGTTGCTTAAGCATGAGGCTAGAGGTTTTATCCTTTAGGGCAACCAACAGTTAAGAAAGAGAGTGTCTTATGGCAGGTGCAGCAGCCGCGAGGAATGGTCGCGATAGTAACGCTAAACGTTTGGGCGTTAAAAGGTACGAAGGACAAGTGGTCACCGCAGGTTCGGTTCTTATCCGTCAGCGTGGAACAAAGGTTCACCCGGGCTTGAATGTAGGCCTGGGACGTGACTTCACGTTGTTCGCTTTGGTCGACGGAACCGTCAAGTTCCAGAAGGATGGCAAAGTGATCGCCATCATTCCGACCGTCCAGTAAATCTTTTTTTATTACCTGACGACCAGTGACCCCCGCGAGATCCGACTTAGGTCCTTTTCGCACGTTGGAATGTCGCTGGTCGTTTGTTTTTTTATTTCCATGAAAACGCGTAAATTTGTTGATCAAGTGTTGATTCATATCCGGGCTGGCAAAGGCGGCGACGGAAGTTGCAGCTTTCGCCGTGAAGCATGCGTGCCGGAGGGCGGACCTGACGGTGGCGACGGCGGCCGGGGCGGGCACATCATTTTTAAAGGCTGCCGGGATGTCGACTCGCTGCTTGCCCTTTATTTCTCACCGCTCGTTTTTGCTGAGGACGGCGTCCCAGGTAGAGGTCAGAAAATGTTCGGACGCATGGGCAAGGATCTGGTCGTTCTTCTGCCCTGTGGTACAGAGGTCTTCAACGAAGAAACGAATGAATTAATTGCTGACATCATTGATCATGACCAAGAAATTATCATCGCAAAAGGCGGCGGTGGCGGCATGGGGAACGTTCACTTTCGTACGTCAACACATCAGGTCCCAACCGAGCACACGCCTGGTGAACCTGGCGAGGAATTCCGCCTGCGCCTTGAGCTGAAAACGATTGCGGATGCTGGCCTGATTGGATTCCCCAATGCAGGCAAATCCTCGCTCCTGACGCATATCAGCGATGCGCGCCCCAAAGTCGCAAGCTACCCATTTACGACTCTGAACCCTATTGTCGGAACGGTCAATTACGAGAATTTTTCTCAACTCCGTGTCGCGGACATTCCAGGCATTATCGAAGGCGCGGCAGACGGTGTCGGCCTCGGCCTCGATTTTCTGCGCCACATCTCCCGTTCGAGCGTACTCGTGTATGTTATCGACATGGCAGGCACGGATAATCGCAACCCCTGGGACGATTACAAACAGCTGCGAAAGGAAATAAAGCAATACGACGAGGTTCTCCTCAAACGGCCCTCCATCGTCATCGCGAACAAGATAGACCAGCAAGCCGCCATTGAGAATCTTCCCGCGTTCATCAAAAAAACGCGTACGAAGCCCATTCCAATGTCTGCGCTAGACGCGAATGACCCTGGGGTTCTCGCATTTAAGCAGCGAATTCAGGACCTTCTCAAGCCCATACCCCGCGGCGCATTCCAGATTGAGAAAGCAAAAAAACGTAGTGCCAAGGTGTCCATCCCTGTGATAGAAGCCGAGACAGACGAGGATTCATTTATCTCAGAAGAGACCTTTGCCAAGGCGACCTTCTTCGACCTGACGCAGAAGAAGTCGAAGAAGCAACAGCGTGAACTCAAATCCGAATAGGCGCAAGTCATGAATTTTGCAGTGTTACGTGCGGCCGGACTCCTGCTTGCCTTTGCAATCGGCGGATTCCTGCCGGCTCTCCACGCGTACAGCTGGCTGATTCGATTCTTTCTCATCTTCATGTTGTTCGCTGTCTTTCTGCGGATTGAACCCTCGTGGAAGATGATTCATCGCAGCCAGTTCCTCGCCATTGGGTTCAACATCCTTTTTGCGTGTGTACTCTGGCAACTCTTTTTACGCGCGGGCTTCCCTGAACTTGCAATGGTCGCCTTCTTCACGGCCATTACCCCGACTGCGACTGCGACCGCAGTCATAGTTTCTTTCATCGGAGGCAACGTCACCTACACCGTGACCACGTTCATGCTCTCAAACCTGCTCATCTCTTTCTGTATGCCCATCCTCATTCCCCTTGTCGTAGTCGGCACGCCGGCCATCGGCATCACGCAACACGTGCTCGTACGTGTCCTGTCCGTCATGCTTGTGCCACTGGCCGTTGCCATGCTGATCCGAGCCTGTTCAAAGCCATTTGCGCAGAAGATGGGCGAGCGCCTCTCCAGCTGGACGTTCTTCACATGGATTGGCCTTGTCGTCCTGATTGCCTCCCAAGCGCGCCACTTCCTCGACCAGCAGGCGCATATCCCCTGGGCCTTGCTCAGCGCCATTGCCGGACTCTCGCTTGCGATCTGCGCCACTAACTTCATGGTCGGCTACTTCATCGGCCGTCCACAGTATGGACTTGAGTGCAGTCAAGCACTCGGCCAGAAAAACAACTCGTTTACGGTCTATCTCGCACTGACGTATGCCAATCCCCTAGTCGCCCTCGGGCCGACCATCTATGTGCTCTGGCACAACCTGTGGAATGCCTGGCAACTTTATCGCCATGACAAGCGCGCACTGGACAAAAAATCTTCAGTTGCCGCCTCCTAAACTTCAGCGGAAAAAAACGTACCCACAACCCCTACTTTTGCATTGCTTGCAGGGGGTCAAAGTCGGTATTATATATACCTTATATGGCCTCAGAAGAAAAAAACAAAACAGAGCTCGAAAATTCACCTCCGACGACCGATGTGCCGCCGAACAGTGAAACCCAGAAGCAAGACCCTGTCGCTACAGCAGGGAGCATCCCTCCAAACAAGGCGTTTGGAGCATGGATTGTTATTGGACTTTTAATCATGCTCACCATCGGCATGTACTTTTATAAGCCCGAGAGTGAAATTAAAACCATCGACCACCAGGAATTCCGCCAAATGGTCGATGCACAACAAATCAAGGATGACAAGGTCGAGTGGATCAGAGACCCCAGCGGCATCATGTATTTGCGCTTCGCCAAGAAGGATAACGTCAAGGAGCAGTTCCGCGTCAATGCACTGCCGTCCGAAAGCATGGAGCAATATTTGCAGGAGAAGAAGATTCGCTGGCAGATTGTCTACAGCAATAACTTCTTTGGATCGCTCTTTCGCGAGATGCTTCCCGTGATCATCATCCTGGGCATTATCTTCTTCCTCTTTGCACGCCAAATTAAAGACATGAATTCACGCGCCATGGGCTTTGGCAAGAGCCGTGCAAAGATGTTAGCCAAGGACACGAAGAAACTCACCTTCTCGAATGTCGCAGGCATCACGGAAGCCAAGGAGGAGGTCCAGGAAATTGTCGAGTTCCTCAAAGACCCAAAGAAATTCCAGACGCTCGGCGGACGCATTCCCAGGGGCGTGCTACTGATGGGTCCTCCGGGAACAGGCAAGACCCTACTCGCAAAAGCGATTGCAGGCGAAGCAGGCGTGCCCTTCTTCAGCATCAGCGGATCTGATTTTGTCGAAATGTTTGTCGGCGTGGGTGCCTCTCGTGTCCGCGACATGTTCGAACAAGGTAAAAAGAATGCGCCGTGCATTATCTTCATCGACGAAATCGACGCCGTAGGACGCAGCCGCTTCTCCGGCATCGGCGGCGGACATGACGAACGCGAGCAGACGCTCAATGCATTGCTCGTGGAAATGGATGGCTTTGAAACTTCCGAAGGTGTCATCATCATCGCGGCCACAAACCGTGCGGATGTGCTGGACCCTGCCTTGCTGAGACCGGGCCGCTTCGACCGTCAAATCATCATCGACATGCCCTCGAAGGAGGGACGCGAAGATATCCTCAAGTTGCACGCTCAGAAAGTCAAGCTCGGGCCCAATGCCGATCTTTCCCGCATTGCGCGCGGCACCCCTGGCTTTTCTGGCGCAGACCTGGCCAACTTGCTCAACGAAGCTGCCCTGCTTGCGGCGCGGACGGACAAAGTTGCGATTGAACAGGCGGATCTCGAAGAAGCCCGCGACAAAGTGTTGTGGGGCCGTGAGCGTCGCAGTCGGGCCATGGATGACAAGGAACGCCGCATCACGGCCTGGCATGAGGCTGGCCACGCAATCCTGCAAGTGCTCTGCAAACATGCCGAACCGCTTCACAAGGTGACGATCATTCCACGTGGGCAGGCGCTAGGCGCCACCATGTCGCTCCCGGAAAAAGACGTGCTCAATCGGACGCGCAATGAACTCCTTGATCAACTCGTCGTCCTCATGGGCGGACGCATTGCCGAGCAATTGCACACGGGAGACATCTCGACGGGCGCACGCATGGACATCAAGATGGCCAGTGAGATTGCGCACAAGATGGTCTGCTCATTCGGCATGGCCGACGCCTTTGGCTTCCAGTCGTTTGGCGATAACCAAGAGACCCTCTTCTTTGGACGCGAAGTCACACGCAGTAAAACCTACAGCGAAGAGACTTCTGAGAAAATTGACAAGGAAGTGTCTCGTCTCGTCAATGACGCCTGGGCGCGCGCCCAGGCCATCATTGCAGAGAACAAGACCAAGCTTGAGTGCCTCGTCGAAACGTTGATAGAACGCGAAACCATGGACGGACGTGAAGTGGAAGCATTGCTGAATGACAAACCCGAAGTCGAAAAGGTTGAAGGGGATGCAGCAAACACCGAGAAGATCAGCTAAGGCGGAGGAGCAGAAGAACGATCGTAGCGTTCCGTTCAATTCGCCCAACAACACGAGCATGTTCCCCGCATGGCAGTGCAGGGAAAGACGCGTGATGCTTGATGTGCCGCGCGTCATGGGCATTCTCAATGTCACGCCGGATTCATTTTCGGATGGCGGCTGCTACACGGATGTCGGACGCGCAATCGAACACGCACTGGCCATGGTTGAAGCAGGAGCAGACATTCTGGATATCGGAGGTGAGTCAACACGGCCTGGAGCTCAAACGCTTGACGAAGCAGAGGAACTTCGGCGCGTGCTGCCCGTGATTCGCGGACTGGCCAAGGCGGTAACCTTGCCAATTTCGATCGACACGCGTCACGCAAACGTGGCGCGACAAGCGATTGAAGCCGGAGCAAGCATTGTTAATGATGTCGCTCCCTTCATAGGTGATCGTGCAATGGCAACCGTGGTGAGGGAGTCCGGAGCAGGTCTTGTGCTGACGCATACTCGTGGAACGCCTCAGGATATGATGACAAAGACGCTGTATGAAGATGTCTTTTCGACAGTCGAAGAGGAATTGAATCGCGCAATGGCCTTTGCCATGAATCAAGGCATTGCACGTGAAGCATGCGTTATTGATCCCGGCATCGGTTTTGCAAAGGATACGGAACAAAACCTCCACGTGCTGGCAGCAGTGAAGAGGTTGACGGCGTTAGCTCCAGTGTTGATTGGCGCATCACGAAAGCGATTTATCGGGGAAATTTGCAGTGTACCTGATGCCTCGAAACGCTTGGGCGGAAGCCTGTGCGTAGCCGTGTGGAGTGTTTTGCAAGGTGCCTCCATTGTGCGCGTTCATGATGTGAAGGAGACAAAAGAAAGCCTGGCCATGGCAATGGCATTGAAGACGGCTTGTATCCGCGAGAAAGAAGCATGTTAGACTGGGTACTACAGATTGAACTCACAGATGCCGTACAGATACTGATTCTGTATGTGTGCATCTATAGTGTTCTGCGTTATGTCCGTGGCACGCGCAGTGCGCAAGTGCTGATGGGCGTCGGGATTCTTGTGCTTATCTTCTTGGGATTCACACATCTCTTCCATTACGATGTCCTGTCCCGTGTCATCTACTACGTGCTCAGCGGTTTTGCATTAAGCATGGTCATCATTTTTCAGCACGAAATCCGTCGTGC
>JBAXCC010000092.1:0-12470 GCA_037141675.1 bacterium
CGGCATGATCTTCGCGTCAAATGGTGAGTGCGCAGAAACAGAACCTCCGATTCCGGCGCGGCCCCCAGCGGTCTATACGCGAACCAATGATATCATCTACGGCCGCAAGTACGGAATGGCGCTGACGATGAATCTGCTGAAACCTGCCAACCCCAACGGGGCGGCTATCGTGTGGGTCATCAGCGGGGGCTTCTTCTCCAGCCATGAAGAGACGCTGAATGCGGGTTTTGTCGCGCGCGTTGAACCGCTGCTGGATCGGGGGTACACGGTTTTTCTGGTGATGCACGGTTCTGCGCCGCAGTTCGAATTGCGGGAGGTCACCAAGGACATTCACCGTGCCGTGCGCTTTGTGCGCAGCCACGCCAACGACTATGGTATCGACCCGCAGCGCATCGGCATCACCGGAGGCTCGGCAGGGGGCTATCTGGCCACGTGGCTGGGCACGACCGGTTGCGATGGCAATGCAGCTTCGCCCGATCCTGTGGAGCGCGCATCGAGCCGGGTTCAGGCCGTGGCGTGTTTCTTCCCCGGTACGGATTGGATGAACTTCCCGACTCCCGGTGAAGATGTCATCGCGATCAGCGAGCGGCTGGGGACGATTGCAGGTTTCCGTTTCAAGGAGTACGAACCCAAGAAGCGCGAATTCATTCCCGTCACGGATCGCGAGAAGGTTCGCGAACTTCTAAAGGAGTTGTCACCGATCAATCACGTGACAGCGGAATCGGCTCCCATGCGCTTCATCTTTGGTGACAAGGACACGATTACGACCATCCAGACCCAAGGCACACCCATGATCGAGAAACTCAAGGCGTGCGGTATCCCCTGCGAAATGATCGTCAAGCCAGGCCTGGGCCACAGTTGGCCTGGCATGGCAAAAGACTCCGGTTTGATTGCCGACTGGTTCGACACGTACCTTCTGGGTGGCCCAGTTCAGATTATTACACCGAAAAAATGAAGAAGGGAAGGGGCCGAGTAATGACAAAGAAAGAGTTGTTTCCGATAACAGGCATCATCGTTGCAGCGCTGTTCGTTGCGGCTTCAGCGTACACCGCTGAGACGTCGCCGACGGACTATTGGCAGGCCAGTTCGGATCAGGGTTGCATTGTCCATGTGGTCACCAACGGCGAACCGACGGTGCTCTGCATGCAGGGTCGCAAGGTCGTGATGCAAGTGCAGGTGGATCAGAAGACAGGCCTTTCCTACAAGGCGCGTTTTTTTAACGTTGATCCGGACCTCACAAAAAAGGGTAAGGTCATGGCTGATGTGGGGGCGGCTGCAGCGCCCGAGGTGCAGGTGAACGGGCGCCCCCTGAAGTTTGGAATCCCCATCTCGGTCTATTTCAATGGTGTTTTGACAGTCTTATATCCTGAATGTGAGGGCATCGCGGCAGTTCGGACTCTCTACCCCTCGATGCGGAATCCAGTGGTCGTTGAGGAGTGGCAGTTACGCAATGTCACTGACAAGCCTCTGACGGTGGATATCGGGTTGACCGGCAAAGTGACATCGGCAACGGAGAAAACCGTGCTGGTATGGAGTCGCCAGGGGCCTGCGTCAACTGTCGTGAAGCCTTTTGGCGCCTATCCGTTGGCCATGTGCCTGAGTGCGCAGTCAAAGTCAGAAGCGGAACAGAGTCCGTCTGTCGACGTGGCGCTCGAGCATGCCGGGCGGCTAGCCTTGATCGAGGCAGCTTGGCGTGGGCCGGGCCGGCTGGAGACGCCCGAGCCACAGCTCGACATGGCCTTCGCCCTGCAAAAGTTGCATGTATTGGAGTGCCCGATTGAAACCATCCGTGGCGTGATCGTTCACAATGGCAGCCTGACGTATTCGCCCGGCGTCTGGGCAAACGACCCCGTGGAATATTCGAGTCCGCTCTTTCCCTTCTTCGGAGATGCGGAACTCAATCGTGCGAGCATGGGCATGTATCGCATCTGGCAGGATTTCTGCCGCACAAACGGCATTGTGCCGTTTCCTGGGTCCTTCGAGGGACCTGCACTGAAATTGACGCAACGTGAACGCGGCGATGATGCGATGGTGCTCTACGGCTTGTCAAAATTTTTGCTCTTCCAAGGTGATCGCGCTGCAGCGGAGGAGATGTGGCCGCTGATCGAGTATAGCGCTGCCTCGGTGCTCAGTCACACCACGACCAATGGCATTGTCGCTTCACATACAGACGAGATGGAAGGCCGTTACCCGACGGGCAAAGCCAACCTCAGCACGTCGGCGCTCGCGTACGGTGGCTATTGTTTAGCGGCGCGGCTGGCGCAGTCATTAGGCAAGCCAATGACGGCGGAATTTGATCAGCGTGCCGCGACCCTGCGCAAGGGCATTGAATCCTATTTTGGCGCGGAGGTTGAGGGCTTCAAGACCTATCGCTACTACACGGGAAACACCACGCTACGCGGGTGGATCCTGCTGCCGCTTGCGATGGGCATTACCGAGCGCCAAGACGCCACGGTTGCCGCGTTGACCTCCGATAAGTTGTGGCCCCACCGTCTTGCTGGCGCAGATATTCTCGCCGAATCCACCCGTGAGACGGAGTGGGGACGCGAAACGTATTATGCCTTGCGCACACTGTTCAAGGCTGGTCGCACAGAGGAGGCGATCGATCTCACCCGCCGCGTGGTCAAGGCTCAGATTTTTGGAGCCAGGGGCCCTTATCCGGATGAGGATGCGATCGATATGCTCTGTCCGGGATCTCTTTATCCGCGCGTTTTCACTGAAGGCATGTTCGGCATCGTGCCCACGGGCTTGAATTCTTTTGAGTGCACGCCATGGCTGCCGAAAGACTGGCCGAAGATGGCGTTGCGTGACATTCGCGCTTTCGGACGTGCATGGGACCTGCTGGTCGAACGCGATGGAGCCCTGCAGAAAGTGACGGTGAGCGAAGGCGGCAAGGTGCTTCTCACAGCGTCTGGGCCAGCAGGAAAAACCTACCAAGTTCGTTTTCAATAAGCTATTATATTTGGAAAAGGAAAAATTTAGCACTAATGATCCATTCGAAGAACCAAGCCAAAGGGGTTTTCAAGTACGAGCTGTTGCTCCTGTTGATGTCGATGATCTGGGGCTCGACGTTTGTAGCCCAGCAGATCGGCATGGAAAAGGGGCTTGGTCCGATGACCTACAATGGGCTTCGCTTTGCGCTAGGCTGCATGGCCCTTATCCCAGTCATCCTCTGGCGGAAGAAAAATCTGCCTCCTGCTGATGAAGGGACGCGGTTGCCCTACAAAGGAAGTTTATTTGCCGGACTCTTTCTGTTTGCCGCTGCGGGCTTTCAACAAATCGGTCTGCAATATACCTCCAGCGCCAATTCCGGTTTCATCACCGGATTCTATATTTTATTTGTTCCCTTGCTTGGCATGTTCTTCGGACATCGGGCGCCGAGGAGTCTGTGGGCCGCGATCGTGGTCTGCCTCATAGGTTTCTACCTGCTGAGTGTCACGGATCAATTTGTTGTGTCCAAGGGCGATGTACTGACCTTAATTTGTGCGGTGTTGTGGGCGTGTCAGATTCTCGTGATTGACAACGTCGCCAGCAAAGGTGACCCGATTCAGATTGCCTGTCTTCAATTTGCGATATGCGCGGTCTTGAGCGCTCTGTCAGGGCTTCTCTTTGAGCACTGTACCTTCAGTCAGATCAAGGCAGCCTCTGGCGCGATTGCTTATGGCGGGTTCATGTCGGTCGGGATCGCCTTCACACTGCAGGTGGTCTGCCAGAAGAGATGTCCTCCTGCTCCTGCCGCCATCATCATGAGTTTGGAATCAATTTTTGCCGCGATAGCCGGATACCTCGTGCTCAATCAAACCCTAACAGGCCGGGCGATTATCGGATGCTGTCTGATCTTTGCAGGCGTGCTGATTGCGCAATTGGTGCCCATGATGAGACGAAGATAATCCTCGGTTTGATAGTATGCTATGTTGTTCTTGCAAACGCGTTTATTTGACTGAGCAACGGGCATGATTAAGTGGATGTTTCTGTTACAAAACTTTTACAAAGCGGTTACCTGTAGGTCACACTTCAAAAACTAAGATATGGCATAATGTCGACAGTAAAACAACCAAAGAAAGGCGTTCAGTATGAACACCAAAATGAGAATGACGGGTCGTTGGATGGTCGCAGGACTGTTCGCAATGGGCATGATGGCGCAGTGTGTTTGGGCGCAGGAAGTCGGAACCGCTGACCAAAAGGCGGGGCAGAAGCAGAACGCGGTAAAGCCTGATGGCTCTGTGAAGCTTGCGAGACCAGCTGATCCGTTTGTGAAAGGCGCAAAACCGTCTTCGCCGTCCGTATTTAAAGCAGAGCCGACTGCAACGTCAGCTAATGCGAAGGCCGTGACGCCTGAGGAAAGTCAGGTGCAAGAGCCGCATGTGAATGTCGAGATAAACGAGTCACTGGTGTTTTTCCCAAAAGCGTTTATCGAAGCTCTTGCCAGAAATCCGGGTTCGCCCTCCGAGGAAGATCTGATCAAGGCGTGGCGCGAGGGCAAAGGACGCCTGATGGCTTCACATTTGACATTTGGCAAGTCCGGGAAGGAAGTGAGCATCATAGGTGTGTTGGAACATGTGTATCCATCTGAGTTCAACGTGACAGATGGCGGAGTGCCGGAGACAACAACAATATCAGAGTCCGTGCCCGAGACGACATCTGAGTCCACCTCAGAGCCAGTGCTAGTAACATCAGCGGTATCGGTAGAGAAGCCGATAGAAAAGGCGACAGCACCCGCGACAAACACGGCAACAAAGACGGTAACAAAGACGAAGGCAATGACCGTCGAAAAGACAGTCAATACGGGAAAGAAAATCGGGGGCACGGCTGATGCCTATTGGGCAGTTGAACCGCAAAATTTTACGATGCGTGAAATCGGATTCATTACCCGAGCGGTTCCGGCTGTAGACCCTGCTTCGAAAAGCATAGACCTGAAGGAGATCTTGCAGTATACCGTGCATGAGAATGATCGCGAGATTGGTGTTGTGCAGTCAGGATTTGCCGGAGAACCCATCCGTATGGTGCTGCCGGAATTTCATTCTATGGTTGTAGAGATGCAGAGGGTGTGTTCGGATGGTCACACGGCCGTGCAAGGAGGCATATTGAGCAGTGATGGCAAGGAGATGGGGTATTTCTTTAGAACGCCCCGCATTGTGAAGGTGTCAAAGGACGCGCAGGCCAACGAAAACGAGAAAGAAATACGGCAGATCGAAACGCAGCAACTCTTGGTCTATTTTCCGAAGGCGCTCGTCGAAACATTTGCCAGGGGATCCGGTTCTGCGGCGGCCTCCTCGGAACAGATCATCAAGGCGTGGCGCGACGGCAAAGGACGCCTGGTGGCTTCAGCTTTAAGTGTCAGCCCGTCAGGCCAGGAGATAATCAGCAAGGGTGTGATGGAATATACCTATCCATCAGAGTTCCAGGTGTCCGGTGGTTCTCTACGTAATGGCGATGTGCGTTGGATGGTTGAGCCACAGAATTTCACAATGCGCGAAACTGGGTTCGTGTCCCAGTTTGTGATGGAAATAGCCGATGCTCAAACCATCGATATGACTTTTAAGCCACAGTATGTGTGCCGTGGTGCGGACCACAAAATTGATTTCGCTTGGTCATCTGGGGGCAAGCAGCAACAGGTCGTACAGCCTGAATTCTATAGACAGTCTGTTGAATTCGGAGGGTATGTTCGGAGCGGTCAGACTATTGTAACCGGCGGCATGTTGAGCGCTGACGGCGAGGAAATGGGTTATTTTCTGATTACGCCTAAAATCGTAACGTCACAAAAATGAAAAATGTATGGATGGCTTGAAGAGGGTTTGGTAAGTTGATGCAATGAAGTGGCATTTCCTATCCCTTGTTTTGCTTCTGACGGTGGCGGCTGTCATTCTGACCGGTGGCAGCCGCCTCGCCCATCGTGAACAGCAGGTTCGCGTGGAGCGAGACCGTGAGTCGCTCCGCGCCTTTTCAGTCCTGATGCAGGCTGAACTGCGCAGGCTGGAAACGCTTTATGAGAATTATCTCCGTCGTATCACCAGGGAGATCCCATCTGATGACGCTTTCGAGGTCAGGCGGGCCAGTGACTGGCTCTTAGGGGTGCAGCAGATATCCGTTTTGTCTACAAACCAATATGAGAGGTCTGCCTCGCCGCTTTCGCGCGAGAAAGATGAAGACCGGCATTTTACGATTTCCAACCCGGATGGCCAGCGGTTTTTAAAGCCGGCGCTGTTTCAACCGAAAGACAAATTCACGGCAGGTCAGTGGATCGTGATGCCTGAGGAGGTCATGAACGCTGCGGTTTATGAGTCAGGCTGGGTTGAACGGCCGGGGAACCCCGTGTGCTTCTGGTATCGCAGACTGGCTGAAAAACGCGCTCCGAAAAAGAACGTTCAGGATCAGCGTGTGGAACAGTGCGTCGTGATCATGGTCGATTGCGCTGTTGTCGCGGACAGCATGAACCGTTGGATGACGTGGTGGGTGTCCGAGAATTTTCGCCGAGTCGATGCAGGAACTGGAGGGGATCTGGTGGAGGGGCCGCGAAATAGCGTGTTGGCTGTGAACGGGCAGTTGCCAAGGAATAAAAAGCAGCAGCCCGATTTCGTGTTTACAACCCCCTCCAGGTTCGGCTCCTGGCAACTGCTCTCCTGGGACGGGTGGGAAACGCGGATGCACTACCACAATCCGACGCTTGCTGCCTCGGCAGTCCTTTCGCTGCTGGTTGCCATTCTTGGGATGGGGATTTTCTTTCAGCAGGTTCGCGCGGCCAGGCTGGCTGAGCAGAGGGTGTCGTTCATCAACCGGGTCTCCCATGAACTTCGCAGTCCACTGACGAACATCCTGCTGAATGTCGATCTTGCCGCCGAGGTGATTGAAGACCACGGTGCATTGAAGGAGGCCGAGCAAAGACTGATGCTTGTGTCTGAGGAGGGGCGGAGACTGGGCCGGATGATAGACAACGTGCTGACTTTCTCGCGGCAGGAACAGGGCCGCTTAAGGTTGAAGCCTCGGGAATGTGTCCCGTCGGACGTGGTGAGGGATGTGTTGACACAGTTCGATGCCGCGCTGAAGCGGCATAACATGGTTGTGAAAGTCACCGGAGAATCCGCGGATGTCTGTATCCTGGATGCTGATGCCCTGAGTCAGATATTGGTCAACCTCGTTTCGAATGTTGAGAAGTATGCGTCCGGCGGTGGGTTGCTGGACATATTGGTTGCCTCCCGAGCCGGCAGGCTGGTGATCATTGTTTCGGACAATGGGCTGGGAATTCCTGCGGATCAGGGTGAACGGGTTTTCAGACCCTTCTACCGCTTGAGCGACGAGGTGCGTGAAGGTGTCACCGGCACAGGACTTGGACTTTCGATCGCCCGTGATCTTGCGATCCAGATGGGCGGGACGTTGCGTCTGTTGCCAGTAGAGAAGGGCGCTTCCTTTGAACTTGATATTCCTGCGGTTCCTGTTTGTTCTGAAACATGTGGAGGGTTGCTAGTATGAAGGTCCTTGTTGCCGATGATGATCCCGTGACGTTGGATACGTTGAAGGCCTGTCTTTCAGCGGAAGGGTATGAGGTGCTGACGGCACGTAATGGAAACGAGGCGGTTAACCTTTGGCAAAAACATCACCCGGAACTCTGCTGTCTGGATATCATGATGCCAGGTCTTGATGGCTACGAAGTCTGCCGAACCATAAGGTCCGAGGATGAGAAGACCCCGGTGCTATTTCTGTCGGCAAAGTCGGAAGAGATTGATGTCGTGGTGGGGCTCCAACTCGGGGCGGATGATTTTGTTCGCAAGCCGTTCGGCAAGCACGAACTCCTGGCCCGTTTGAAGGCGGTATTGCGCAGGGGGCAGGTGGCAGCCAGGGCAAAGGCGCGATCCTTCAAGATGAATGATCTTGTTGTGTTTCCTGCGGAGCTCAGGGCCGAGCGTAATGGAAAGACGATCGAACTTTCGCCGCGCGACATTTCAATACTTGGGTTTCTTTTTGAACGGTGCGGAGAAGTGGTGAGCCGTGATGAGCTGCTTGACCGCTGTTGGGGACTTGAATATTTTCCCGAATCACGGACGCTGGATCAACATATTTCAAGGCTTCGAAAGGCGATTGAGCGTGATAGCGATACACCGGTGATCATAGAAACCGAACGAGGGCTGGGATACCGATTCAGACCTGAACCTTCAGGGGGCAATAGTCATCGTGGTCATTAAGGATTTGATAGCTAGGGCGCAGTTCAGAGCTGCTTGCCAACTTCAAGTTTTCTGACAGGATCTAAGGATTTTGAGGATTGGCTTTATTCGGCTTGACAGCCCGGCAACCGCCGGATGCTCCCAACCCATTTCGTGTGTCAATAATAAAATTACGCCTTGCGTAATACGCCAAAGATGGTATATTGATTTTCATTCAAGGGCGTTTTATGATTAAGCACTTTAAGTGTCGTGATACATTGCAGTTAAAGTCCACCGGGTCAAGTAGGCGATTTAACGCCATTGAACGCGTTGCGCTGCGTAAGCTCGATATGCTGGATGCTGCAGTAACCATTGAGTCCCTGCGTGTTCCGCCAGGCAATCGATTGGAACCTTTGCAGGGCAAGAGACTCGGCCAATTCAGCATCCGTATTAATGACCAGTGGCGCATTTGTTTCTCGTGGCAACAGGGACATGCGTATGACGTTGAAATTGTTGATTATCATTAGGAGCGCACAGTATGATCAGAACAAAAAACTTGATTCACCCAGGTGAAATCCTGCTTGAGGAATTCCTCAAGCCTATGGGTATTTCTCAAAACAAGCTTGCGATGGATATCCGCGTGCCGGCCCCTCGAATCAATGCCATTGTTAAGGAGACGAGGAGCATCTCGGCGGACTCGGCTTTGAGACTGGGTGTCTATTTCGGAACGGGGCCTGAATTTTGGACAAATCTGCAATCCAATTACGATCTGTGTGTAGCCGCAGCGGCATCCAATAAGGAGCTTGTTTCCATCCCCAGGTTCGCCATGGCCCATTAGACATTTAAGCAAAGGACATTATCAACAAAATTGGGAACTAAAAAATGACGATGAAATGGAGTAGACTTCTGATTCATTGCATGGCCATTCTTGTGGCCTCTCAGGCGCTTGCTGAAGATAAGGGCCTGACGCTCGACCGGATTTTTAAGGACGCAGAGTTTAAACTTCCTGAATGGGGTCCGGCGTATTGGCTCGAAGACGGGAAGGGATACACAGTGTTGGAGAAGTCGGAGGCCTTCACGAACGTCAGTGATATTGTGCGCGTGGAGATCGAATCAGGTAACCGTGAGATTCTTGTATCCGCGTCAAATTTGGTCGTCAAGGGCGAAACCCAGCCGTTGAAGATCGAAGATTACGCCTGTTCGAAAGACGGCACGAAGGTGTTGCTCTTCACCAACACCAAGCGCGTGTGGCGCAAGGAGACTCGTGGCGATTACTGGGTGCTAGACCTCAAGACAAAGGACCTGAAGAAACTGGGCGGCAAAGTGGCTCCGTCAACGTTGATGTTTGCGACGTTTTCGCCAGACGGACAACGTGTTGCGTATGTGTGCCAGAACAATCTCTATGTGCAAGCACTCGACAGCCTGAAGATCACGCAACTTTCAAAAGACGGTTCGGACACGATCATAAACGGTACGGCCGACTGGGTCTATGAAGAGGAGTTCTACTTGCGGAACGGCTTCCGCTGGAGTCCTGACGGAAAATACATTGCTTACTGGCAGTTCGATACTTCAAACGTCCGGATTAATCACCTTGTCAATAACACGGACGAACTTTATCCGGTCATCACCTCATACGCCTATCCGAAGGTCGGCCAGACAAACTCCGCCTGCCGTGTGGGCGTGGTCAAGGCTGATGGCGGAAGGACGCGCTGGTTCCGTCCGAGTGAGGATACGAGGAATCACTACATTCCAAAGATGGAGTGGTCGGAAGATTCCAAGTCTGTGGTTTTCCAACAGCTCAACCGTTTGCAAAATACGAATGAGTTTATTCGCGGCGAGGTTCGGAGCGGCGATATCCAGACATTACTCACGGATCGCGATGACGCGTGGGTTGAGGTGTCTGAGTCCTGGAATTGGATTGATCAGGGAAATCGATTCCTCTTCCTGAGTGAGCGCGACGGCTGGCAGCATGTGTATGCCGCCTCGTGTACGAACAGTGAAAGCATCTTGCTGACACCCGGCGCGTTTGATGTGCTTAACATTGTCGGAGTTGACGAGAAGCTGGGCTGTGTCTATTTCATCGCTTCTCCTGACAATGCCACGCAACGCTATCTCTATCGCGCGCCGCTGAAGGGGAACGGCCCCTGCGAGCGGGTGTCGCCGCAGGATCAGCCCGGTACGCATGGTTACGACATGTCGAAAGATGGCCAATGGGCTATCCATACCTATTCGCGCATGGGCCAGCCTCCGCGTACGGACCTCGTGAAGTTGCCGGAACACACCGTAGTCCGGGCGCTCACCGACACGACTGCGCTCTGCGCAAAGCTGGCGAAAACGCAGACCTGTCCAACGGAGTTTTTCCGTGTGGACATCGGCGATGGTGTGCAGTGCGATGCATCGTGTATCACCCCGCCCAATTTGGATACGGCAAAGAAGTATCCGCTCCTCGTTCATGTTTATGGCGAGCCAGCCGGTTCGACTGTTACGGACAAATGGGGCGGCGAGACGTATCTGTGGCACTGCATGCTGGCCCAGCAGGGCTATGTCGTGGTGAGTATTGACACACGCGGAACCAATGTGCCGCGCGGTCGTGCGTATCGCAAGAGTATCTATCGGCAAGTCGGCACGCTCGCAGCGCAAGATCAGGCTGCTGCAGTGCGGCAGTTGCTCAAGACGCGGCCCTATCTCGATCCAACGCGCGTCGGCGTCTGGGGCTGGAGCGGGGGTGGTTCGATGAGCCTCAACGGCAGTTTCCGCTATCCCGAACTCTATCGGACCGCGCTGGGGATCGCCTTTGTTTGCAACCAGCTCTTCTACGACACGATCTATCAGGAGCGGTATATGGGTCTGCCGTCGGACAATGCGGAAGGGTTCAAGAACGGCTCTCCCATCACGTACGCGCACCAGTTGAAGGGCGATCTGCTGCTCATCTATGGCACGGGAGATGACAACTGCCATTATAAGAACTTCGAGACGCTGGTCAACGAGCTCATCAAGCAGAATAAGCTGTTCTCCACGATGCCTTATCCTAACCGCTCGCATTCGATCAAAGAGGGAGAAAACACCAAGCGCCATCTTTACGGCACGATGACGCAGTACCTGAAGAAGAATCTGCCGACAGAACATTCAGAAGACCCTATAAAATAAAAGAGGTGAACCATGATGACTCAAACGACACCCGCACCAGCGAAAGCCCGGCTTGCCGCCGGCAGTCCTGAAATCAATAGCACGCTCTATTGGCGAATCCAGCATTCGGTCTACGACCCGGTCGTGCTGATCGAACTTCCGACGCCCAGCGGCATGGAGTCGGTATTGATCCTTCGTGACATTGAGATGGAACGAGCACGGAAAAACGCACGCGTCGATCGCGTGGCGTGTCCGGCGGATTTCACGCCTGCTGGCGGATTATCCGGCGACCGCGAAACCGCGAACGCTCAAGCTGCAGCAGAGTGCTTGCGCCGCGCAGGTGTGACGTGCGTGGTGGGGGAACGCAGCCTGCCACTGATTTACGCTGATTTCGTTCGGAAGGCCGGTATCACGATTGAGTGCGACCCAGCCATGTGGGTGTTGGAACGCCGCCAGAAGTCGGCCCAGGAGGTAGCGCATTTGCGTGAGTCGCAGCAGGTCACGGGACAGGTGATGGAGATGGCCTGCCGTATGATCGCCACGGCTGATGTGCGTGCGGACGGCGTGCTCATGCGCGACGGCAAGCCGCTGACCTCTGAGCGCGTCCGCGCAGCGGTGGATCACTGGCTGTTAGACCGCGGGTTCAACAACGGGATGACGATCATCGCGGGCGGGCCCGGGGCCTCTGACTGCCACTATCTCGGCTTTGGCGAACTACGGACCGGCGAACCCGTCATTGTGGACATCTTCCCGAAAAACGGGAAGACGCACTATTGCGGGGATTGCACGCGTACCGTGGTGCATGGCGAGATCCCGGAGGAAGTCAAGAAGATGCACGCGGCTGTGCAGAAAGCGAAAGCGGCTGCTGAAAAAGCGATCGCACCCGGAGTGACTGGCGAAACTGTGCACCTGGCGACGAAGCAGGCCATGCTGGATGCGGGTTATGCTGTCGGGCTGCCCGGCGAGAAAGATCCCTTGTCGTATTGCGCCCTGACGCACGGGACGGGGCATGGCGTAGGACTTGATGTGCATGAGCCGCCACTGCTGGATATGAAAGGTCCTGCACTCATGGTGGGCGAGGCAGTGACAGTGGAGCCGGGGCTTTACCGCCGCGACTTGGGCGGTGTCCGCATCGAGGACTTGGTCGTCGTCACCGAGCATGGCTGTGAAAACCTCAATCCGCTTTATGATGGTCTGTGTTGGAAATAG
>JBAXCC010000093.1:0-12436 GCA_037141675.1 bacterium
CGGCATGTGCTGAAAGTTCTTGCCAACGATGCGGAAAACACGCTTCGAGCGCTTTCTGCCAGCGGACAGGCCAATCTTCCTGCTCTTCTTCTTTACTCAGCCTGGTAATGGCCAGAACACGGCCCAGATCTTTGTTGCTTCGCTTGTGGTTAGTGCCTTCGATCAGGTCAGGTTTGATGGACGTATGTTCGAGAAGGTTGGCCAGTGCCATCATTTCCGGCCGGGCGCAACGAATGCCAAACTCGGTGTTCTGTGCGTCGAAAGAGGCGATACCTGTGAATTGAAAACTTGGCAGCGCGTAGTGGTCACCTGACGAAAGGGGCAAGCGCGTCCACTCTCGGCCTGTCTGGCTTTCCGAGGCCGGCTCAGTGAGCAGCTCAATGAACCATTCACCGCCGTCAGGCGGATAAAGGCGGACAGCGGGGAGGTCCCCTTCGGGTGTTTGGCTATTGCCAGGCTTGCCGAATTTGCCGTCTTGCTTCGGCTGCCAACCTGCGGCGATAAGTTCTTCCGCGACGGCGCGACCCTTATCTACGGCCTGAAGATGCGGCGAAAGTACACAATCTACGTCCTTGGTACGAACACCACAAGCGTCTCTATCTTTGAACAGCCAATAACCCGCCGCCAGGCTGCCGATTACGATGATGTTCTGATGCACTGTTTTAGGAACGGCTGAGGCGACTTGCTCCAGCACTTTTTTGGGCGAAACTTCTTTTGGTTCTTTTTTCATGGTATTGCCTGTCGTTTCTCTTGCAGAGCCGCAAGAAATTGTGTTGCCTGCATGTCAAGTCTGGCCTCGTACAGATCGAGCAGACACTCCACTGGGTCTGCCCATGCCAGACCACCGTCACGGGGCGTGAATAGTGCATCGGCGTGACGAACGGCATGGACAACGAGACAGGCAGGTTTGAGCGGGTCGGATACCCGCCTCAATGCAGGGTCGAGTTTTGTGATGAAACCAAGATCCATGCGCCGCCCGGGACAGTGTACCGAGAGGTCGAGTCGCGGTGCGCCAACGAGATCAAGGTCGTGAAAGTAATGTTTAGCGCCGAGGACACCGCCAATCGCGAGCCCAGGCAGTTTCAGTTTCTCCAAGCGTCGAAGATGGAATTCGGCGGAACGTGGCTGTCCAGATTGATCTTCAAAACGAACTGTAGAACGTGCACGATCCGCCACGGCGAGAAGCCGTAAGAATTCTTCCTTAGGAAACCATCGTAAAGACACACGGCGGTCGGAAGTACGTTCAAGTAGGCTTCCGAGGGGGGCTAGCGCACGGGCCACCGCCGGATAAAAACACCCCGCCGTACGTGCCAGAGAATCCGCTGTGACCGGCAATCCCGAGGTTAGCCACTGGTGGATAAGAAGTTTGAGAATTACATAGGAATAGTCGGTACGAGTCGTATTAGTCTTACCCCGTTCGGCTTCAATGACGCTGTTTAGCATCTTCTGTGTTTCTGCATCTGGGTCGTGCGGGATGCCAATGAAGCGGCCTCTCTCTTGCAAGCAGATGGTTAGCCGATTCAGCACATCGCTACGCAGGACTGTGGCAGCTCGGCTCCATTCATCACGTACACGGCTTTCCGCAATAGGTGAATCCGCCAGCACGACGTAACCGTGGGTTGCTGGGTTTTCACTGACAGGATAAGCCACCTGCATGAGGCTCGTTCGAAGCGTGCGAAGGGCATCCACGCCAAACTTGACCTCGACCAGCGCGTTACCGATGTGGGCATCCACTTCACGATTACGCTGATTATTCTTGATTGTATTGGAGTTTGTTTTCATCACATGGAATATTGTGCAGGATTTACATTCATCCTGCAAGTGAATACTTATCCTGCAAGTGAAGTTTTTGGGTGACTGTAAACATTGGAGCATCGGACAGAAATCGGACGATTCGAGAAAAAAACGGACGATTATCGGACGAATCGATCATGAGCCGCCTTGAATCAGTAGTCGATGTTGCGTCCATGTCCCGTGAGGGGCTGCCGCCCAACAGAGCCGCCTGGAGCGGCTGGAGAACTTGGTGCCGACTTGGTGCCAACTTGGTGCCAGCTTGGTGCCGGTTGCTCGTTTGGATACTATTCGGGCCAAATAAGGTGAGCATCACCCCAAGGCTCTCGTCAGATTTACACACGGGGACAGGAAGCTCGTTAGCGAATCTGACGATTGCCAGTATTGACCTGACGATTGCCTGACGATTAGATGAACGATAACTTGGGGCCACGCCGCATGGGTTAGGATTATCCGGCAAAGTTGGTTTGCTACGAACATAGGAGAAACGCACGTTCCGTAGATGACGAATAAACCGTTGATGGATTATTGGGGTCATTCGGGATCCTTCAGTAACTTTGATAGCATATTTCTCACGTTAGCAGAACTGTCAATCCAAGCCGACAGCGCTTCCGATAAATGATCTGATCCGTATTCGACGGAATCCTCACGGACACACTCGGTGGCCGGCGCCACATACATCGGGATGCTGAGGTTTCCGTCTTTACACCGGATCTCTTCTAACGTCGCTACGCGGGAAAACCCCGGCTCATCCTTGAATTGCTCATAAGCTTTTACAACGCGTTCGATATGATCATCGGTCAGAAAACTCTGAGCGCGTTCCCGTGTGACTTCATTAACGGCGTTGATGAAGAGTATCTTGTTTCTGCGGGCTTTTGGTTTGGAGGTACGGCAAATGACAACACAGGCTTCCATGGGCGAGTTGTAGAAAAGGTTAGGGCCCAGGCCCAGTACACATTCGATAACATCCGCCTCGATCATCTTGCGACGCATTTCGGCCTCTTCCTGCCGGAACAGCACACCATGGGGCCATAAGACCGCACAACGACCGGTCTTGGGGCTCATGCTCTGCAGGATATGCTGCTGGAAGGCATAGTCAGCGCGGCCTTGCGGGGGTGTGCCGTAAAGGTTGCGGCCCCAGGGGTCTGTGGCGAAGGCATCGCGCTCCCACTGTTTGATCGAATAGGGCGGATTGGCCAGCACCACGTCGAAGCGCTGAAGCCGGTCTCCTTGCACAAACTTGGGTTCGGCAAGCGTATCGCCCCGTTCAATCCGGAAATCCTCTACGCCATGGAGGAAACAGTTCATCCGGGCGATGGAGGAGGTCATCAGGTTACGCTCCTGGCCATAGAGCTTCACATTGCGCCACTCCTTGCACTGCCGACGGAGATGAGCGATGCAGGAGAGCAGCATACCGCCTGAGCCGCACGTCGGGTCATAGATCGACTCGTTGGGTTGGGGCTGAAGCATCTCGGTCATCAGATGAACCACGGTGCGGTTGGTGTAGAACTCCGCAGCCGTATGGCCAGCATCATCCGCGAACTTCTTGATGAGGTATTCGTACCCCTGCCCCAGCTCATCCTCAGGCAGATTGGCGACGGTGAGTTCGAGTGAAGAGAAGTGCTCGACTAGATCGCGCAACATGGCATCTGACAGTCTCTCCTTGTTGGTCCACTGTGCATCGCCAAAGATACCATAGAGCTTTTCAGGATTAGCGGTCTCGATGGACCTCATAGCGGACTGAAGTGCTGTGCCTACGTTCTTGGCCACTTTGCGAATCCCACGCCAGTGGGCATCAGCCGGCACCTGGAACCGATGGTTCTCCGGATACGCCGCAAACGCAACATCGCCGCCAGACTCCTTAAGCGCAACCTGTGTCTCCTCGTCAAACACGTCACACAAACGCTTGTAGAATAGCAGAGGAAAGATGAACTGCTTGTAGTCTCCTGCGTCAATGGTCCCCCGCAAGAGCACCGCCGCCCCCCAGAGATATGATTCAAGCTGTTGTTGTGTTATGCGGGTGCCCATAAATATCTCATTTCGTAGAGCAGTGGTGAAATTCCCTGCTTAGTAGCCAAGGTACGAATTATTATCTGAAGATGAAAATAGACATCATAGTTCGTGATACCTGACCATGGTACAGATGATCCCTTTCCGGTGGGGCTTAGGGGATCATATATTGATGCGTTATAGTTCCAAGCAAAGCGGTTACTGATTTTAATAAATGCGAATCGGGCGCTAGCCGTCACGAACGTGGCGCATGCGGCAGGGGCACTTCTACATAACCCGAATAACACTATACTGTCTATTGGAACGTGCTGTACCGGGTGAATATCGGCAACCCATGTATTACGCAAAGCCCATGCCGGATCGCGTCCGGAGTAATAGAGGCAGGCGTAGTATTTCAAAATGATATTTACCAATTTTTGAGACTGGCCGATTGTTATAGGGAAATTCTTGGCAAGATATTCAATTAATTCTTTCACGGAGGCATCATAATTCTTAGCAGTTAGTTTTGGCAGCGCATCAAAAATCTGGTTTTGGCAAGCCATTTTATCTGCTGCAGGAAATGTCCCCTTTGCCACTTCTCGTTGTATTGTGCGATAAGCGCCCTGAAACCAATGTTCGGGATTGAACGGGCACACATACGTTGTCTGTGGATGGGCGCGTGCAGCAAGAAGATCGATGAAGTCGTTACTTTCTTTTTTCATGGTTGTTCGTTATTTTATTGAGAGAAGGCCTTCACGCGTGAGTATAGACATCAGCTTTTCCTCCGCAGCAAAAGCTGCCTTTGCACTTTCGCGCAACCGCTTCATGGCTTCATCGACCGTGAGCGTCTCTTGCTCAACCTTTGGTTCGACATAACGCGGGATATTGAGGTTGTAGTCATTGGCGGCGATCTCGTCGAGCGTCGCCACGCGTGCGGCATTGTCCACATCCTTGAAATCACGATACCAGCCGTAGATGCGTTCAACATGCGCGGGCAACAGTTCATTCTGGGCGCGACCGGTCTTGAATTCCTTTGACGCATTAATGATGAGTACCTTGTTCTTGCGGTCTTTTGCTTTACGCTGCCGGAAGACCAGAATACAGGCAGCAAGCCCAGCGCCATAGAACAGATTGGGACCAAGCCCGATCACGGCTTCAAGTACGTCCATGCCGAGAATCTTTTGACGGATCTCGCCTTCCTTGCCCATGCGGAAGAGCGCCCCGTGGGGCAGGACAACGGCCATGCGTCCGGTCTTGGGGGCCATGGACTTTATCATGTGCTGTACCCAGGCGTAGTCGCCGCTCTTGCCCGGCGGCATCCCTGCGAAGTTTCTTCCGAAGGGGTCGCTGGTCCAGACCTCTTCGCCCCACTTTTCCAGCGAGAAGGGAGGATTGGCGATCACGCAGTCGAAGGAGGCCAGATTGTCCCCGGAGAAGAAGGCCGGCTGACGCAACGTGTCACCCCGCACAACCTGGAAGTCGGACGCGCCATGGAGAAAGAGATTCATGCGGGCGATGGCTGAGGTGGTGAGGTTCTTCTCCTGTGCGAAGAGTTTGCCCCAAAGCGTCCGGTCGTCGCCATGATGTTCCTTGACGTGATGGATGGCCTCTAGCAGCATGCCGCCTGTGCCGCAGGCTGGATCGTAGATCGATTCGCCCTCCTTGGGGTCCAGGATATTGACCATCAGGCGCACGACGGAACGAGGGGTATAGAATTCGCCTGCCTTCTTATTGGTGGCATCCGCGAATTTCTTGATGAGATATTCGTAAGATTGGCCGAGGATGTCAGCCTTTGCGGCCTGATTGCCAAGGCTGATCCGGGAGAAGTGTTCAATCAGGTCACGAAGGAGCGCATCCGGCAGGCGGTCCTTATTCGTCCATGCGGCATCACCGAAGATGCCATAAAGCGTTTCCGGATTCGCCTTCTCGATTCCACGCATGGCTTTCTGAAGCGCCTGTCCGACATTCACGGCAACGGACCGCACATCCTCCCAATGGCAGCTTTCCGGAATCTGAAAGCGGTAATTCTGGGGGAACCTGGCATACTCCTCATCCCCGCCTGATTCGGCGAGGGCAGACTGGTATTCCTCATCATGCACATCGGAGATACGCTTAAAGAAGAGCAACGGAAAGACATACGTCTTGAAATCAGCCGCATCAACCGGTCCGCGCAAAATATTTGCAGCCTCCCAAAGGTGAGATTCGAGCTGGCTAAGGGTTATTGTGTCGGTTGTCATGCGCTAGTCGTCTTCGTCCCCAGTGTCCTGTTTTATTGTTATGGCTATACGTATTCCAAAAGTCCACCATAGAATGGCGATATATTACCAACCCATGTCTGTTTATACCAGCATGAAATCAACAGCAAGTCACCAGAATAAAACGAGTCATGCTGGCGATTGCAGGTGAAGGTCTTGTTTCCTCCGTCTTATTTGACTGGTAGTGTACTGGAGCAGTTAAAACGGGTGATAGACCGTCCCAATCCCTCCTAGGTTTAAGGGGTCATTTATTTTACGTTGAGGAGGGGGTTGTGGCAGAAATTGAGAGAGGTCCTCACTTATAATAGGGGCCTTTTCACCACTCATCTCAACCTTTATCTTCCATTATTTCACTTTCAACTGAAAGGATCCCCCTATGTGCCCTGAAAGCCTGACAGTCATCCATGATTTAGAACCCGTGAAGCCAAAACGGCGCCGCATGACACCACCCGGTCGCGACGAGTGGGTCCGCGACATCGGGAAGGACCGTTCCCTCTTCTTCCTTGAACACACGCTCCGCTTCATCAGAAACATGAGCGACCGCTTTGAGTGGGCGATCGCCGACGCCGACACCTTCATCCCCGTGGCATACATGATGACGCGAAAGAAGGCGGATGCGATATTCTATGAATGCGCCTCGCCCGCTCTTCGTAAACGGCTGAAGAAGGAGTCTGAACTCGATTTATTTGACTCAAGTCTCGAAGAGCCTAAGACGTTACTGCTCCGGCTCTGGAGAGATTCCGGGAGCAACCCGAGATTCAGGCGGTGCCTGTCGGAGTGGACGGACCAGGCCCTCATGGTGCTGAAAGAGTGGCGGAAGAGTCAGACCGACGCCGTGGAGCCCCGTTTCGTGGAGTTGCAGAGGCTCTTTAAACTTTCCGACCCGGAGGTGACAGCCCTCGTCCTAGAGACCGTACTCGCCAACGGGGTCTGGCCGACGGATGACTTCCGGAAGCAGAACCCCTTCCGGAAGGTCGAGCGCCTCTCCGTCCTCCTCGGCATGACCGAGCCTGAATACCTCAGGATCATTGATGCGAAGTCGAAGCTCCGCAGACTGGGATGCATGGATGATTCTGGGGAGTTCAATATCTGCCTGCTGAGTTTCCTGACGGGCATGGACGACACGCCACTGGCCAACCGGCTCTACAGGAAGGGCGAGACGGAACCGCTCCCATGGTCCTATTTCGGGGCGCTCTCCCTGAAGGAGGGGGCATTCCTCAAGCGGCTGATCGCCAGCCGACCTGCGGACAAGGGCCTGCACGTCCTGCTCTACGGCCGGCCGGGCACAGGCAAGACAAGCTTCGCGGTCACCCTGGCCAAGGAGCTGGGGCTGACGCCCTTTTTCATCTCTCAGCCGGAGGAGGACGGCCTGGGCGGCGGCGCGGCCACTGGCGGCACCCGAAGGTTCGCCGGCCTTCAGGTCTGCGCCGAGCATGTCGACCCCCGCACCAGCCTGATCATCGTGGACGAGGCTGACAGTCTCCTGATGAACGACAGCGAAGGCGACCTGGAATGGGGGATAGCACCCGCCTCCTCGACCGCCTGCAGGAAGGGGGCGCTGAACGACATCATGGATGCGGTCAAAATGCCCTGCGTCTGGATCACCAACTCGCCTTCGCGCCTGCTCGACTCGTCCAACCGTCGTCGCTTCGACTACTCCATCCGCTTCGACGAGCTGACGCACGAGCAGTGCCGGAACATCTGGGCGAACGCGACAGTCCGGCAGGGGCTGCAGGGCGTTGTCACCGAGTCGCTGGCCGACGAGCTGGCGCGCAAGTACCGGGTCAGCGCCGGAGGCATAGACCTGGCGCTCCGGCACCTGGCGGCGATGCTGAAGAACGGCCAGGCTGTGCCTCAGGAGGCTGAGCAGGTGCTGGAGTCGGTTCTCTCGCCGCACTGCAAGCTTCTGCACATCCAGACCTCCGTGCCGCCCGAAGTCCGGCCCGACTACTCCTTGGAGGGGCTGAACATCCGGGGTGACATCTCCCCGGCCAGGATCGAGGCTGCAGTCCGCCGCTTCCAGGAGGAGCAGGGCGGTGACCGCCACGCGGATCCCGATCGGCCGAGGATGACGCTATTGCTCTCCGGCCCTCCGGGAACGGGTAAGACGGAGTTCGTGAAATATCTGGGGATGTCAACCCGCAGCCGCGTTCTGACCCGCATGGGCGGCGACCTATTGAACAAATACGTGGGCGGGACCGAGCAGTGCATCCGTCAGGCATTCAGGGAGGCCTCGAACGAGAAGGCTCTCCTCTTCCTGGACGAGGTGGATGGCATTCTTCAGTCCCGGGAGCGGGCGAACCAGAGCTGGGAGGTGACGCAGGTGAACGAGCTGCTCCACCAGATGGAGAACTTCGATGGGATTCTCTTCTGCGCCACGAACTTCCTGTCGAACCTCGATGCTGCGACCCTTCGCCGCTTCACCTTCAAGATCGCCTTCGATTACCTGGACGACCACGGCAAGCTGCACTTCTTCCGGCGGTTCTTCAAAGCCTCCGGGATCGGAGAGCTGGGAGGGGAGGAGCGTCTCAGGCTCCTGCGCATCCCGAACCTCGCCCCCGGCGACTTCAGGACTGTCCGCCAGAGCTTCTACTATCTCGGAGGCGAGGTCACCGCAGGCCAGCTTCTGGGCGGGCTTGAGCAGGAGAGCGCCGCCAAGCGCGGCGGCCCCTTCACGACACCGGCCATCGGTTTCAAATGAGCGTAGGAATTCTCCCTTATCAACGGTGACGCTGCTTTTTGCCCTCACGGTTCATGTTTCAACTTGACATGGCGGACCTTTGCCTATAGGATGCGTGGCACTTATATCATGCTATGACATAACCGCTTTTTCTGAGGAGGATTTTCACATGAAAATTGAATTCACATGCAATAAGAAGCAGCAGCGGCTCCTGGCTCTTGATCAAATCATCCGTCAAAGCAAGTCCAAGGGCATTACGCGGGAGGAGATCATCAAAAGGTTGGCCAGACAGGGGATTATAATTTCTCTCAGTACCTTCAACCGTGATACCGAGATGCTCAGAGGAGACCTGAAGGCTCCCCTTAACAACGATTACCTGCAGAACGCGAATGGCGAGTGGGGGGTCCGCTGGTTCTACACCGATCCGGCCTGGACGCTCTCGGACATCTCTTTGACAGAGGGGACGCTCTTCGCGCTGCTGGTCTCCCGGCAGGTGATGGAGCAATACGCCGGACTTCCTGTCGCGAAGGATCTGAAGAGCGCGTTCGACCAGATCGCCGACACCTTCAACAAGCAGGTGACGATCCAGCATGAGACCATGGTTCCGATAAGCTTCTCTTCTGAGAAGACGTCCGATGTAGATCCGGAGGTCTGGAACGCAGTGATCCAGGCCACGATGCGCCACCGGCGCCTGCAGATAAACTACAGGAAGGGGTGGGGGAACGAAGACGGGAAAACTGAGAAGCGTTCCATCCACCCGTACCACATCGTCAACCTCCAGGGCGCATGGTACCTGCTCGGGACGGCCTCGGCCACTGACATGGCCCTGCGGCAGTATGCCATGTCACGCATCCAGGAGGCGAAGGTGCTTGACCACCATTTCGACATCCCGGAGACGTTTGACATAAAAAAGATCATGGACGTGACCTTCGGACAGTTCATCGGCGATCCCGATCGCGTGGAGACCGTCCACGTGCGCTTCAGTCAGCGCGTCGCCCCCCTTGTCCAGTCGCGCCATTTCAGCGGGCGTGAGGAGCGCGCCGTGCTTCCGGATGGCAGCATCGAGCTGAAGTTCCCTGCCTCGTCTGAAGGACCATGGCCTTACTACCACATCAAGTCGTGGATTCTCTCCTGGGGTTCTGATATCGAGGTCCTCGGCCCCGAACAGTTGAAGGCCCTGGTGGCGGAGGAGATCAAAAAGCTGGCAGCTTGTGCCAGCAAGTGAAACAAGCTGTGGCCTATAATATGACTTATCAAGGAGAACAACCATGGAAACACCTCTCGAAGTCCTCAGCCGCGACGCCGAACCCGTGCCCGGATGGCTGGCGAATTATCAAGCCGGCGCGCCCTTCCCCCGTGAAACGTTCTTTTTATCCAGGATTCTCTACTATCCCGGCTCGGAAACCGACGGCCATCCGCTGTGCGTCTTCGGCAAGTCCCATGCCGTGCACTGTTTTGTCTATGCGGACAACGCTTTCTCCAAGGTCGATTTGGAGCGGCAACTCAAAGATTTCGGCGACCCCGGGCATCCTCTCGGTTACCGGCTCCTGTCGCTGGTGGACGTGACGGAAGCTGAATTGACGCCATGCGGCTGGAAGCGTCATGGAAAACTGCCGACAGATATTGATGCGCACTTTTTCATGATTCGACCTCCGGAAGGCCCATTCGCGGTATTCGCCGTGCTTGAGCGTGATGAGAACCGCGGTGACGATCATGGCCCCAGCCGATTAGCTATCCTGCACGTGGGCGGAGATGGCTATGCCACCTATGATGCGCTCTTCTGTCAGGCGGATTCGCATACTCCGTATGCCGTCCTGCTGCAGAATCATGGTTATGGTGGCAATTGGAACCGGGAGGGTTTTGGCGGCGATGGCATGCTGTGGCAGTTGGCTAATCAGACGGGGAAGACCCTGCCAAAATGGCTCTTCGTGGCCAACGAAAGCACCCTCCCCTGGCCCGGCTACTCGATTGCATCCCTCCCGAGCTGCGGTGGCATGCACCACAATCCGCGTACACTGTTTAAAAGCGGCAAAGGCTGAAGGCCTATAATAGCTCAACCCGCGTCTTTAACAAAAGATCAGTAAGGGCTTGACAATTAGCGTTAACAGGAGTAAAAAATTAAAAAAAGCAAGGAGGTTTATATGGCATTAAAAGATGAAGTTCTTAATAAAGTTCGCATGTATCCAGGAAAGACAGACAGGGAATTGACCAACATGATTTTTGGTCCGGGAAATATACAGCAACCCGTGAATCAAGCTGCTAACGCACTTGAGAAAAAGGGATTTATCATGCGAAGGAATAGGCCGTCAGACAATCGGGTAGGAAACTATCCGGTGTCAGCTGGTGGTAATATGGATGGAGGCAAGATATTGCCTCCAGTATCGCCAACTTCTCCTGTTCCCGAGGGGAAGGGATTCAAGATGTCCGAAGACGAGGCAAAAAAGATATTAAAGGAATGGCTTGAAAAGCAGGGGTGGACAACCACTGTGGTCTGGGGTAGAAAGCATGGAATAGACATCCTTGCTGAAAAGAAAGGCAAGCGTTGGATTATTGAAGTCAAAGGTTCCGGTTCGCGTAATCCGATGCGCGTTAATTATTTCCTCTCAATCATTGGGGAGACACTGCAACGCATGAACGATTCAGACAGCAAGTACAGCATAGCATTTCCTGACATGCGGCAGTTCCGGAATTTGTGGGCACGGTTGCCCGAATTGGCAAAGACCCGCACGACAATATCAGTACTGTTTGTGCGAAAGGACGGTTCGGTCGAAGAGGTTCTCTGAAATAGGAAGCGTACAGATCTGCTATTCGATGCTGTAGGTGTACCATACGTTTGCGCCGTTGGGGTTTCTGGCTCTGACATTCGGACCAGGTTCTTCCCGGAGCAAACGGACACCCTCTGTATGGTTGATAACGGTTCTGCAAAAGTTACAAACCATAGGAGGCTTATTTTTTTATTGTTACTGTGGTCCGGTTTGCAATGTCTTTTGGTATCCATCTTTCTGCGGCAACAAAAAGGAGCATCTCCAAGTAGAATGGTTCATCTTTGCCTAATGCTTTTTTTGATAGGTCCTTCAGTATGTCGCAATATTTAAAATAGGCTTCTTTAGGCGATAGCATTTTATAGCCATGCTTAGACATCCGAATAAGTTGTAGTGGATCCCACTCTGCCAAAGATTTGCTCCGGCCTGGAGGTTGGGGAAATAGTTCCGGATTTTCTTGGTTACAGAAAAGAAGCCAATTGAGCGAAAACACGGCACGGGAATCGTAAATGGAATAATCCCGAGGATACTTGAATGCGGCTAGCTTGGAAAGTGATGATAGCCGGTCGTGGCTACCTTTAGACAGTTTTTCTCTATTCAACTCAGCGAAGAATTTATCGATGTTATCTCTATTCTTTGTGTTGTCCTTAAACGACTTGATTCCTCCCCAGTCTTGAATAATCCAAAAGTAATGGCTCCAATTAGTTGTTGTCAGACGAGAATGGAAATTATTTTTTAAATATACATTTCGTTCAAATGGTGTTGTGATTCCAGCGGGGATCGGAATTGGGCAATTGGCTGGTACATCCCAAGTGAAGTGTTTTTCGAGCGGCTGGTGGTCAGCCCAGAGTTTTTGTATTGCTTTGATCATGCCGTCTCCTTGATTGGTGCTGGCAAATTTTCCAACTTGTTTAACTCTTGCGCATTCTGATTCACAATGCAAGAGTATTATTACTGTC
>JBAXCC010000094.1:0-12263 GCA_037141675.1 bacterium
TTATTCATAATAACAGGACATTTATGCAACAATATCCGCATCCAGGAGATTTTCTGTTAAAGTGGGCTGGTGATCGAGTTGAAATCTCGTTGCAGCTCGATAAAGCCCATAAGGGGCGAGCCGTATTCCGCACCAACATCGGACGGGCCTCCATTCGCCGTCAGGAAATTATTGCGCATACAGAATCCGGCGAAGCGCCACTTGCGCATGACTGGCATGATATCCCGATGCGCGAAACAGAGCCCGGGTGTTTTTTTGTTTGCGTTCCGTTAACCGAAGTGGGCGTCTTTTCCGGCAAGGCCTGTTTCTTTGAGCAGGGCAAAAACACCCCCCGGTGGCCCGAAGGTGAAAATCTCCGCATCAAAGTCGAGCCTGCACATACCGCTGTTGCCAACACCATGTACACAGCCTTTGTGCGCCAGTTCGGTGAGGCGCTCCACCGTAATCCCAGCTGCGCCGAAACGCAGGATCATGAGACAGCCCTCGATGCGCGCGGGTATGCTGTGATTCCGCCGTCAGGCACCTTTCGTGGTTTGATGCGTCAGCTCGATCACATCATGGTTGCGATGCGCTTTCGCATCGTGCAGTTGCTACCAATCCATCCGACGCCCACGACGTATGCCCGCATGGGCCGTTACGGTTCGCCCTTTGCCGCGCTTGATTTTCTCTCCGTCGATCCTGCGCTGGCAGAGTTCGACACGCATGCCTCGCCGTTAGATCAGTTTAAGGAGCTGGTGGACGCAGTTCACAGTCGCGCAGGCTATATCTATCTCGACCTGCCGGCGAATCACACAGGCTGGGCTGCTACCCTCCAGACCCATCATCCGGACTGGTATCATCGCAAGCCGGACAATGAATTTGTGTCGCCAGGCGCCTGGGGCGTGACGTGGGCCGATCTCGTAGAACTCGACTACACGGATACGCGGTTGCGGGCTTATATGGCCCATGTCTTTCTTTTTTGGTGTCGCCAGGGCGTAGACGGATTCCGCTGCGATGCAGGGTACATGATTCCTGTTGAGACGTGGTCCTACATCGTTGCGCGTGTCCGGGAGGAATATCCTAATTGCGTCTTTCTGCTAGAGGGTCTTGGCGGCAGCTTGGAGGTGACGGAACGGCTGGTCGCCGAGGCCAATCTGGACTGGGCCTACTCCGAGCTCTTCCAGACCGACGGACGTGAAGCCATGGAGTGGTATCTGCCGAAGGCGATTGCGCTCGCTGAAAAATGCGGCCCCCTGATTCATTTTGCAGAGACGCACGACAATACGCGCCTTGCTGCGCGAGGCGGGCCGACCTTTGCACGCATGCGCACCGCGCTTTCCGCCCTGCTGTCGCATCAAGGCGCCTTCGGAATGGCCAATGGTGTCGAATGGTTTGCGACGGAAAAGATCGATGTCCATAGCGCAGCCGCGCTCAACTGGTCGGCCGAGCACCATCAAGTCGAGGAAATCCTTCGGCTTACGACGTTGCTGTCGAGCCAGCCAGCCTTTGGCACCACATCGCGCCTGCGCCTGATTCAGCAGGGCGAGGGAGCCTTCATTGCCGTCCTGCGCGCGATCGACCCCAAGCTGGGCGCCTCGCTGTTGGTGCTGGTGAATTTCGATTGCCATCAGGCAGTGACCGCGCATTGGGACAAGGGCGCCTTTAAAGCAGGGACTACGTGGGACTTGCTGACTGGCGAAGAGCATGCGTTGCATACCGCGTCCCTGCTGTTACGTCCAGGACAGGCTGTCTGCCTGACACACGATGCCGGCGATTTGGAATATTTGAATACCGCGGTCGCCGACCCTATTTCGAGTGAACCTCCGGCCATTTCGATCCGCCGGCGCAATCTCATGGCGATGAAGGTGCACCTGGCGTTAGCTGCGTCCGCTGCGGACGCCCTTGCGCAGGAGCTTGACCCTGATGAACAGGGTGAAGCCATGATCACAGATCCTGTGCAGTTCTGCACGCGAAAGCACCACGACATGCCGCGGTGTGCCACGTGGAACTGGCCCGAAGATACGCGCCGCCAGGTGATGATTCCGCACGGCCATCTGCTTTTTGTGCACGCACCTTGTGCGTTTTCAGCGACGTTGAAAGAGGGTGAACGAACCGTCTGCATGGAAACCGCCGTGCAGATGAATGATGGCCACTGGGGGGCCTTCCTGTCGGTGCCGCCGTATGTAGGAGAGGGCGCGTATTCGCAGCGCCGGACGCTTCATACTGCCGTTTATACGTCCAAAGGGATTCAGCGTCATGATTCAGTGATCCTGATTTTGCCTCCGGGGGACCGTGCCAGCATGATGACGCGTCTCACGGGCCGTCAGGTTCGCGACATGGAGGGCGCCTACGCGGTCCTCTCCAACGGCGCCGGCGCCATGGCGCAGGTGCGCATGGCCTGGGGCGATATCCGCAGCCAGTACGACTGTATGCTGGCGGTGAATCCGCATCCGAATGTGCCCGTGGATAAGATGATTTTTTGGACACGTTGCCGGGCGTGGCTGAACTATCGCGGCTACTCGCAGGAGATCAACAAGACCTGCCTGACCCACTTTGATGCTGACCCAGCCGGACGCTTTGCTGAATGGTTCTTCACTGTGCCCTGTGGTTTGGGGCAGTGGGTGCCCATCTCCTTCCGGCTTGAAATGGAGAGGCACGCAAACCGCGTCAACCTGGTCATCATGCGTCATGTGCACGGGGAGGCTCTGAAGACCGAGGACGACATTACCATTATCCTGCGGCCAGATCTGGAGTGGCGGAGTTTCCATGAGACTACAAAGGCGTTCAAGGGGTTGGAGGGGGCATGGTCTGGTGCGATGCGGCCGCAGGCAAATGGCTTTTCCTTCGCTCCCTCTGAACGTGTAACGCTCGCCATGCATGCTTCTCGGGGCCATTTTTCTTCAGGTAACGAATGGCTCTACATGGTCCCGCACCCGGAAGAGCAATCGCGTGGACTGGATGCTGCCGGAGATCTCTTCAGTCCGGGCTGGTTTGAACTGCCGCTTAAAGGCAGCGAAGTCTCTACGGTCACAGCGTGGAGTGAAGATTCGTGGACGCAAGCGTCTCTCCATCGCCAGTCACATGGCGCAGCGGAAAAGCCCGCGATCAGCCGACTTCTGCCGCTGGCAGAGGGTGTGGCAGATGGTCTGGCGCTCTATGTGGTCACACGCGACACGCTGAGCACCGTCATAGCGGGTTACCCGTGGTTCCTGGACTGGGGACGCGACACGCTGATTGCGTTGCGAGGTTTGATTGCCGCAGGCAACCATGACGTTGCGTTGAACATTTTGAGTGAGTTTGCCCGTTTTGAAAAGAACGGAACCCTCCCGAACATGATTCGCGGAGAAGATGATGGCAATCGCGAAACCTCTGATGCGCCGCTGTGGCTGTGCGTGGCCGCCTGCGAATTGATGACGGCCATGGGCGATGATGAGCGCGTGTTGAATATGCGTTGCGGTCCGCGTGCGCTGCGCGACGTGCTGCTGTCGATCGTGTCTCACTATCGCGATGGCACGGCCAATGGCATCTGCATGGATCCAGAGAGCGGACTGATTTACAGTCCCCCGCATTACACGTGGATGGATACCAACTATCCGGCCGCCACGCCGCGCGAAGGGTATCCGATTGACATTCAGGCCTTGTGGATTGCCACCTTGCAAGGGGTTGCGCACAAGATCGACCTCTCGTGGGTTACACTGGCCGAGCGCGCGACGGATTCCGTGCGTCGTTATTTTGAGACACCCGAGGGATGGCTGGCGGACTGTCTCCGCGCAAAAAAGGGTGTGCCTGCGAAAGAGGCTGAACAGGAAGACACGCTCAGGCCGAATCAATTGCTGGTGGTGACGCTCGGCGTGCTCCACAATCGGACCATGGAACGGGCGATTGTGCGCGCCTGTGAATGTTTGTTAGTGCCCGGCGCGATTCGGAGCCTAGCGGATAGACCGGTCAAGACGGATATGTCCGTTCTGCGCGACGGCGTGTTGCTCAATGATCCGCATCATCCCTATCAGGGCCGTTACGAAGGCGACGAGGACACCCTCCGCAAGCCTGCCTATCACAATGGTACCGCGTGGACGTGGCTCTTTCCGCACTATGTTGAAGCGCTCTACACCGTGTATGGTGATGAGGCGCGGGAGGTGGGGCTCTCCTTGCTCGGTTCATCGATTGAAGTCATCAACAGAGGTTGCTTCTGTCATACGCCTGAAATTTGCGACGGCGATGCGCCGCATCTGGCGCGCGGCTGTGGCGCGCAGGCTTGGGGTATGTCCGAACTGCTGCGGGTCTGGAAGAAACTATTGCCATGAAAAAATACATCCGTTTTGACAGTGTGGGCGGGGCGAGCGGGGATATGATTCTCTCCGCATTAGCTGCGATTGGCGCGGATATGCAAACGATTGAAAAGGCCTTGAACGCCTTTTTCCCTGAACATCTGCATCTGCAGTGCGAAGCAGCATCCGCATCGGGCTTGAACGGACTGCGGGTGAAGGTAGAAGTGAAAAGTGAAAAGTGGAAAGTGGAAAGAGGGGAGAGTCCGACCTCGCATGGGCATCAACATGAAACAGGAGAGTGGTTGGAGGCGCACCATCATGCGGAGCATCATCATCGAGGGCTGAAGGAGATCGAGTCGCTACTGATGACATCGCCGCTTTCAGAGATCACGAAGGAGCGGGCGATCGCAGTCTTCCGTGCCTTGGCGGAGGCCGAGGCCAAGATTCATAACACGACCCGTGAGGCGGTTCACTTTCATGAAGTCGGAGCCTGGGATTCAATCGCGGATATTGTTGGCGCGTGCCTTGCACTGGAACAGTTGGGGGTTTGCGGGATCTCCTGTGGTCCGCTTCCGGCGGGCATCGGAACGATTTCGTGTTCCCATGGAGAGATGCCTAATCCTGCGCCTGCAACGCAAGAACTGCTAGCGGGGATGCGGGTCATCCAGACGGACGAACCCTTTGAACTGGTCACGCCGACCGCTGCTGCGCTGTTGAGCGTTTGGACGCGGACACTGGAGCAGGTGCCGGAGGAGACCGTAATTGAAAAAAACGGATTTGGCTTTGGCCAGCGCACCTTGAACCATCGTCCGAATGTCTTACGCGCCACACTGATGTCATGTCTGGAGACGCAAGGACAGGAGGACCCAAGGACGCAAGAGCAACGAGCTCTGCTCGTGATGGAAGCCAATTTGGATGATTGCAATCCGGAATGGATTGCCTCGCTGGTCCCGGCGTTGCTTGAGCTTGGAGCCTTGGATGTCTGGCAGACGCCTATCGTGATGAAAAAAGGGCGTGCAGGTATTTTATTAAGCGTGTTGGCGCCAGAAGAACGGGCTGCCGGTTTGCGAGAAATGATTTTTAGAGGCACGACCACCTTTGGCATTCGGTATTACCCGGTACAGCGCGAGATGTTGGAGCGTCGCTTCGAGCAGGTGAAGACGCCCTTTGGAGAGGTTCCGGTGAAACTGGGTCTCTTCAAAGGAGAGGTCATCACACGGTCGCCCGAGCATGATGCGTGCGAAGTCCTGGCTAAGGCGCATGGCGTAACGGTCCGGCAGGTGTGGCCGAAATAGAAGAAGCAGAAAGATCGGTCCGATCCGTCGGATCGGTCGGATCAGACCGATCAAACATGACACACTACACAATCAACAGAATAAACCCAGCACCCCTTGATGCCATTGACTTTTCTCTTGCCGAGGAGGGGCGGGTTGAGAATGTCCGGCCTGAATCGAGCGCGCATCACCCGGAGACGCGCTTTCATGTGCTGCATGACGGCGTGGCGCTTTATGTTCAGTTTCGTGTCAAGGATGCGCATGTCAGATCTTTGCAGACAGAATATCAGGGGCCGGTTTATACTGACAGTTGCGTGGAATTTTTTGTTCAGCCCGTCAAGGGAAAAGGGTACTTCAATTTTGAAATCAATGCGGGCGGAACCCTCTTGCTGACCTACATTGAAGACCCGACGCGGGTAGCTGGGGGCTTTGCCAAATTTACACGCGTGGATATTGCCTGGGGCAAGCAGGTCCAGATTTGCTCCTCCCTGCCGCGGGTGGTTGAGCCAGAGCGAGCCGCCGAGTGGACCGTGCGGTATCGCGTCCCGTTTACGCTCTTTGAGCATTATACCGGCGTCAAGGTGGATCACGAATGGCGCGGAAACTTCTACAAATGTGGCGACAACACCTCCCATCCGCACTGGATGGCGTGGGTGCCTGTTTCCTCACTCAACTTCCACCTTCCCGAATGCTTCGGATGCCTGCGTCTAAACTAAGATTTTGATTGTGACATGTGTGGGCAAATGCTAACATACACACTGCGTTATAAATGAAAAGTGTGTTCAAAGATAGTACTGTGCAGTGGAGATTTTATTATGCCTAAATTTTCTTATGTTGCGGTTGATCCGGCAGGCCAGGAGACGCGTGGCACCATTGAAGCCCCTAATCAGGCTCAGGCCATTGCTAAGATTCGCGGTCAGGGATTTTTCCCGACGGCGATTGGAGCTGCTGGCGGCGACACTCCTGCATCTGCGGGTGGCGCTGGAGCGTCGAAGAATCCGACTCCTCCTGGCTCCAAGAAGCCTGCGCCCAAGAAGAAGTCGATGGACATCAATATCAAGCTACCCAAGTTTTTGCGTGCGCGCGTGAAGCAGAAAGATCTGACCGTCCTCACACGCCAGCTTGCGACGCTGGTGGATGCCGGTTTGCCGTTGTTGCGCGGCCTGCACGTGTTAGAGCGCCAAACGCCTAATCCGACGTTGCGCGAAGCCTTGGGAGGCATGTGCGAGGCAGTGGAAAGTGGCAGCACCTTCTCTGAATCGCTCCAGAACTATCCGAAGATTTTCAATCATCTCTACGTCAACATGGTGAAAGCCGGCGAAGCAGGCGGTGTGCTGGAAGTGGTCTTGAACCGTCTGGCTGAATTTGCTGAAAAGGCAGAAAAGATCAAGAACAAGGTCAAGGGCGCGATGATTTATCCGATCATCGTGTTGCTGGCGGCCTGTGGCATTACGGGTTTCTTGTTGGTCGCGGTGATTCCGAAGTTCAGGGATATCTTCCGGGATCTCTTGGGCGACAAGCCGTTGCCGGCCATCACGGAATTTGTGATGGGCGCGAGTAACTTCGTGATGAATAACGGCGTTATCGTGGTCGGCGGCATAGCTGGTTTTGTCTTCCTGTTCACGATTTTCAAGAAGACGAAGACCGGCGAGTATGTTGTCGATGTCTGTAAGTTGAATGCGCCGGCCTTTGGTTCGTTGGTACGTCGTACCGCTATTGCGCGTATGACGCGTACGCTCGGCACGCTGCTTTCGTCTGGCGTGCCTGTGTTGCAGGCCCTGGATATTGTGCGCGACACCTCGGGAAATGCCGTGATCTCCCGCGCGATTCAGAGCGTGCATGATGCGGTGAAGGAAGGTGAAAGCATGACCAATCCGCTGGCGCAAAGCAAGGTCTTCCCGCCCATGGTGATCTCCATGGTGGAAGTGGGCGAAGAGACGGGCGCGTTGGCAGACATGTTGACGCGTGTCGCGGATACGTATGACGACGAAGTGGACAATGCTGTGGCAGGCATGACCTCCGTCATCGAACCGATCATGATTATGCTCCTCTCTGTAATTGTCGGAACCATTGTGGTGGCGATGTTCATGCCGATGATTAAAATTATTGAGACGTTGGGCACACAGGCGTAACCAGGAAGATGGGAATACTGGAATGTTGGAAGGATGGAATAATGGAAGAAGGCCCTCCCAGAACTGGTATCTAGTTTCCCCAGTATTCCAACATTCCCATATTCCAATACTCCAGTAGTATTAAGGAGGTGCAAGCCATGAACACGAAACAAGGGTTTACCCTGATTGAGTTGATGATCGTAATCGCGATCATTGGTATTCTCATCGGCTCGACATTCAAGCTCATGCAGGTTGCCGCGGATTCCAAGGCGCGCGCAGTGACGCGGGCGCGCTTGGAGCGGTTGCAAAATGCACTCTCGGGATATTATGCCATATATGGCATGTATCCTGCAGTGCCGCTGTATGGTGACCCAGACCCGGCATCAGGGAAAAACAGCTCGGAAGATAAAGGAGCAGGTATTAAATCCGGAACGCAAGAAAGCGCGCAGGCTGCTGCCCGTGCTCAGCCTGTCGGGTTTGAATATCCGACCCCGATCTGGATGGACAACCAGATTCCGATTCTGTTTTATCCGGACAACGTGATCAGCCTGAACACCGCCATTGGAAGCTTAAGTCCGACGGACGGAGACTGGAACAAATACAAAGGCTTCAAGTTCGGACTGATGTCCTTCCTTTTGCCGCGTGTTGAAATTGTCGGACATCCGAATAACGGCAGTAAGGCCCCAGTGCGGGATGTCTACCAGAAGGCCCAGTGGATGGATAACAATCTTTCAAGCCGCGTCCCTGGCTCCTCAGGTCAGGATATAACGCTTCTGTTAGCGAACCTTGAAAAGCAGCGTGTGATTGAAAACGAGGCGTGTATCCGCTGGCTGCCCTGTTTTGAGGGAATCCTGCGTTCCTTTGTGAGCAGCGTCTTAGGGGTCAAGATCAATGGCGATATTAATGGAGGACATCGTATGGCTGCCCGGCAAATGATAGATGGCCCCAAGGTTGCCTTGGCCTTTATTACGATTACCGATGGCTGGGGGCGCGAATTCTTCTATCACTCCGCGCCGCCCTATCAAAGTTTTAGAGTGTGGTCGGCTGGCCCGGACGGGTTGACTTATCCGCCGTGGATTCCCAGTACGGATGCTACTTATAAGTCGTTGAAAGCTCAGAACTGGACAAAGGATGATATTATCGGCGGAAAGATGCAGATGTAGGGGTTTGATACATCAAACCCGTGATGAGGAAGGAATTTAATGAAGAAGAGATCGAATAAAGGCTTCACCCTTGTTGAAATGCTGGTGGTGATGGGGTTGATCGGTTTGTTGGTCGCCATGATGACAGGCGGGCTCCAGTATGTTCAAAACACCGCATGGCAGACGCGGTCACAGGAATTGGTGTCAAACGTTGCAACGGCATTGACTATTTACATTCAGCGCGAAGGCGTTTGGCCGAAGGAGATACTAGACAGTGGTGGTGTGGTGAACAACGAGGTGTGCAAGGTGTTGCAGCAGTCTAAACTGCTCGATGTGACAACGGTCAGTATCAGCTCGGCCGGGGTTGTAACCATCAACCAGAACAGTCCGGAGCGCTTTGGCTTGTTGTCGCCGTGGGGGCAACGCATGGTTAAGCGTATTCCCAAGACGACCGCTTCATTAGGATCCTTGCCTCCGGACGCTATGCTTCGCAGGCACATGCTTCAGTTCCGCGTCGATATCAATTTAGATGGAAAGATTGACAGCAGCGATGCGCAACTTGGCGCTATCCCAGGGGCGGGTAACGTTATACGAGCCTCTGCCATTGTCTGGTCCTGCGGCCCCAATGGAAAGGACGACGGCAGTATAGGAGCGAAGAAACCGCGCGAGAATCGTCAGAGCTGGGGCGGCGGAGGGCGGTAGAAGGGGTTTTATGATAATGAAAAAAGACAAAGGTTTTACATTGGTGGAGCTGATGATGGTGATGGTCGTGATGGCGATTATTGCGACGTTGGCGACGGGTGCAGCGATGAAGTCCATCAAGCAGGGCAAGGAGCGGCGAATTGATGCTACATGTGTGGCGTTGGGCATGGCGCTAATCAACTACCGGGCAGCAGAACAGTCGTGGCCAGTGCCCTTGGAGCCTCTGGGAAACAGCGTCACGGTCACCTTCCATGAGAACAATGCGAACGTCTTCGCCCCCTTGATCACTGACCGTAAGAAGCTCTACCTTGATCCGTCGGCTTTGCTGACAAAGATTCCTGGCTACGGCGTGGTCCCCTTGCGCGTAGCGATGGATCGCAAGATTGCGCCCGAAGCCTGTTCGCTTGGCTATGCAGATCCTTCAAACGGGAACATCTTCAAGTATTTTAAGGTGACGTTCAACCTGTCGCTGGATACAGCCAGTGTGGGCCGCAGCGATTAATGGGAATTGCGTTATTGCCTAATTGCCTTATTGAAAAGAGGATGGAAAACGTGAAAACGATGAAACACAACAGGATACGAGGATTTTCGCTCATGGAATTGCTGGCCGTGATGGCCATTATGGCCATTCTGTCCACCATGGCAATCACGGGTTATTTTTCAGCGGTCCGCGGCATGACGAGGCGGCGGGCCGTATCCAACCTTATGGCCTCCTTGACACAGGCACGCCAACGCGCCTGTATTGATGGCACGCGAACGGCGCTGGTCTGTTACAATGTCAAAAGCGACGCTGCTTCGTCGGATATCACGACGGTTTCGCCGACCTACGTGATTTGTAAGGCGCTGGGGAGGGTCACCAGTTATGCGGGCGGCAAGATTGGCGATGAATTCACTCCGCTGGATAAAATTTTTGGAGTAAAGCCACCCCCTTCGCAGAGCTCCTCCACTATTTACAACAGTTTTGGCTCGAGGCGTCTGTATAACTTGTCCCGTACGGGTTGGACGGACGTGGAAGTCACGGTTGAGTCCGGCGCATACAACGAGGATCTGTTATCCGGGCTCACTGGCAAACCTTTCCTCCCAGCCCCAACATTATTGTGGTGCTTCACAAAAGCGCAAGGCGGAGTGGATAATGCGGATTGGAGAATTGGCGATTTGTATGGCATTGATGTGTCTCAGCCCGGGATCTTTCCTAAAAATGTCTATTTTGGCGATCTTGGGGCCTCCAGCTCCCAGCAGATCAATGTGATGTTCTACCCAGATGGCCGCGCAAAGACAGCGAGCATTTCAATTATTGCCCAGGATGGTAAGAAGATAGCAACGATTAATGTGGATGCCACGGGTAATGTCACGGGTGGCAAAGAGATTAATTTAGACTAGGAGAAGTACGGCGGCATCTATGAGACCGCCGCGGGAAGGCGTCCGATACGTCCGCCCCTACATGAGTGGCAAGGTTTGTAAGGAGTGAGAAGATGAAACATTCAGGATTTTCGCTGATTGAAGTGAACATGGCGGTCTTTGTTCTGGCCATTGGCGTGCTGGGCATGGCGGCTCTCTACCCGCTTGGCTTGCGTGAAAGCATCCAGAGCCAGGCAGACCTCAAGCAGTCCATGTTTGCCGACTATATTCTGAACGTCGCTGTTTCAGCGGCCTGCAGCACCAATGTGAACTGGAGCGAATGGAGCTCGTGGGCCAGGACCTATAACATGGCGGGCTCGGATGCCGGGACAAAACTGAGCATCGGCGACAGTGTTCCGCCTTTTGTCCTGAATGCTGTGAAGAATGCAGTGGGCCAGTATAATGGTAACCAGCTCTCAGGGTTCCAGCATACGATCAACCAGACGTTTGCCATCTATTGCGTGCTGGCGCAAGGGCCGTCCGACCGCATGATGGGCATCATGGTGCGCTCCTTGGATGTGGACACGTCCAAGATGGCTACGCGAGAGAAGATTAAACGTTTGGAGGCGCAACCGTCCTATTATGCCGAAGCGCGCTTTATGGGCGTTCCGGATAAGTAGGCAGGTTCGGCCGATCGGTCGCCCGCACAGGAGAAGCAATGAATATGAAGAGTAATCAAAGTGGTTTTTCAATGATTGAAGTCTTGGTGGCTTCGACCATCATGATCATGATTGTCATGATGTTGGGTATGCTGTTCCAGCAAACCAGTCAGGCGTGGCGCACAGGCAAGCAACGCGCGGACACCTATCAGCAAGTGCGCGCACTCTTCGGGGCGATCCAGCGGGATGCCAGCACAGCGATTGATAAAGCATCTCTTCCCAGCCGCGTCTTCATAGGAAATAACGCCATATCGGATGAACCTCAAAATTTCAGCGGATCACTATCCTTTTTCACGCTGACGGGCACGGGATTTGATGGGGACAAAAATCCTTACGACGACAAGGGCGCAGTGCCGCGTCGCTCGATTATGTATGTGACTTACAATGGTGCTACGCGTACGGTGAAAACGTTTTTGCCAAGGGCTGGTGGTGGTTTTGACTCCGGAAGTCCACAACAAGGAGCCATCGTCAGCGCCGATATCAATGGCGCGAAAGTGGACTTGACCGGAATTAAAGCTTATGATGAGGACGGAAACAGCGTTGGAGGGAGTGTGTTTCCTGCGTATGTGACGGTCAGCGCGGGTGTTAATTCAGCAGGGGTGAGGAGTTTTGATATCGGGGCTGCTTCAGGTGGACCGGATAAGACCCTGGGAAAATCATCCGGGGATATTCGAGGCCGGGATGACGTCAAGACCTGGACGGACTAGGAAAATTGCCTTATTGCGTTATT
>JBAXCC010000095.1:0-12230 GCA_037141675.1 bacterium
CGGGAAGAGGGTCTTTTCGAGCTGGCTGACTTCGCGGACTTGGCGCATACGGATGAGACGCTCTTTTTTCGTGGTGAGCAACTTCATGATCGGCGGCTGGATGACTGGCACTAAGGCCATGTACGAATACGCCGCGACCGCGATCGAGCCCAGCATCTCCGGTGCATATTTGGAGGCGACGATGATCGAGGTCGGTCCGTCCGCGCCACCGATGATGGCGATCGAGCAGGCTTGCTTGAGGGTGTAATCAAAGCCGGGTATGGCGTTCAGGGCTGCCACGCCAAGCAGGGTGCCGAAGACGCCGAACTGCGCAGCAGCTCCAAGGATGGCCGTGCGCGGCGCAGCCAGGAGGGGGCCGAAGTCGCACAACGCGCCGATGCCCATGAAGACGATCAGCGGAAGAACTTCGTTTTCGATGCCATATTTATAGATCAGCGACAGGAACCCGTGCGCTTCGCCCATGCCGCCGAGGGGCACGTTGACGAAAAGGGTACTGAACCCGATCGGGACCAAGAGGAGTGGCTCGAAGCCTTTGGCCACGCCCAGGTAGAGAAGGAGAAAGCCCACGAGAACCATGATGAGCTGTTTCCAATGGCCGCCGATAGTCATATCCCAGATCCCTGTCGAACGGACAATGCTCTTCAGCAAGCCCATCGTTGAGATGTTCCCGTCTGAAGCAGGCGCAGGCTGAGCAACGACCGCCTGAGCCGCAAGGGCTCCATCAGGAAGCGCTCCTTGGGCCGCACTCATGGGTGTGGCAGGGAAGATGAAGGACAAGACCGTGAAGACCAGCAGAGTCAGCAGAATAGGACGCATGCCTCTGCGGTGATAGATGGCGGCAACGGTAGAGGTGAGGGTACGAAACATGAAGATCTCCTTATGCGATTTCTGCCAGGGTGTCGCCAGCTTTTACGGTATCGCCTGCCTTGACAGCGAAACGGACTGTACCGGCTTGATGGGTTTTAATAGCCATTTCCATCTTCAGCGCTTCCATGGTGCAGATGGGCTGATCCTTGGCGACCTGTGTCCCGTCGGCCACAGCGAGCGAGAGAATTTTCCCAGGCATCGGGGCCAGCACCTTGACAGTCGCTGCGCCCGCAGGAAGGGGCGCTGCCGCTGTAGGAGCTTGGGTCTTTGCAACGCTGACCTTGAAGGGCTTTCCGTTCACGTGCAGATGCACATGGCCATCCTTATCGGGGATACGGCTGACCTGGTGTTCAACCCCGTCGACCATGACGATGAAATGGTTGTGCTCTTTCGATGTGTCTGCTTTTGCAGGAGCCTCTGCCTTGGGAGCTTCAATCTTGACTGGACCGTTGGCCCGCGTCTTGAAGAAGCCCAGCGCCACCTGAGGGAACATGGCGTAGGTCAGCACATCTTCAGGAGATACGGTGGAGGTGCCCATCTTCTGGCGAAGATCCTCTTCAAGTTTGTGAAACTCATTCGGGATCAGATCTGCTGGACGGCAGGTAACCTGTTCTTTCAGGTTGAGTTCTTTCAATGCGCGAGCAACCAGTTCTGAATTCGGTTGGGCAGGGGTCTTCCCATAGTTGCCGGCGAGCAGATTCTTTGATTCGTTGCTGAGCTGAGTGTAACGTCCGAACAGGACATTCAGAACCGCCTGTGTGCCCGTGATTTGGCTGGTCGGCGTGACCAAGGGGGGATAGCCGAAATCTTTCTGCACAATCGAAATCTCTTCCAGCACGGCATCGAGTTTATCCAATGCGTTCTGCTCCTTGAGCTGGCTTTCGAGGTTGGAGAGCATGCCTCCAGGAACTTGTGCGACCAGGATGCGCGGATCAGCGCCCACGAAAGAGGATTCGAAGGCCTTGTATTTTTTGCGCACGTCGCGGAAATAGGAAGAGATCTCGACCAGGGATTTTAGATCCAGCCCGGTGTCATACTCTGTCCCGGCTAAGATCTCCACGAGCGTCTCGGTCGGCGAGTGGCTGGTGCCCATGGCCATGGAGGCGATGGCGGTGTCTATGCCGTCGGCTCCGGCTTCAATCGCCTTGACCAAGGTCGCGACAGACATGCCCGTAGTCGCATGGGAGTGGATTTGGATTGGGAGGTCCACGGCCTTCTTCAGGGCCTTCACCAGCGTATAAGCGTCATACGGCTTGAGCAGGCCGGCCATGTCCTTGATGCAGAGCGAGTCAGCGCCCATCTGCTGGAGTTCGCAGGCCAATGCCACATAAGATTCTACGGTGTGGACCGGGCTCGTTGCATAGCTGAGGGTTGCCTGTGCATGCTTGCCGGCCTTCTTGACAGCTTTCAACGAGGTCAGCATGTTACGCGCATCATTCAACGCATCGAAGACACGGAAGACGTCCACACCGTTTACGGCCGCGCGTTCGACAAACGCCTCGACCACGTCGTCGCCGTAGTGGCGATAGCCCAGAAGGTTCTGTCCGCGCAGCAGCATCTGCATGGGCGTGTTGGGCATGGCGGCCTTGAGCGTGCGGATACGCACCCAAGGATCTTCGTTCAAAAAACGGATGCAGGAATCAAAGGTCGCACCGCCCCAGGTTTCGAGCGACCAGAAACCAGCACGGTCAAATTGTTTTGCGACGGGAAGCATATCCTCGGTCAACATGCGCGTTGCGAAGAGGGATTGATGCGCATCTCGGAGGGTGAGATCAGTGATTCGAATGCGGGCCATGGGTGGGGATCCTTTCAGTTCTTTTCTGTTATCAGAGCTGTTGCTACGGCGATTGCCGCAACCACGTGACTATGCGCAGATGTGTCGTTTTCAGTTTCAGGTGGAGGAGCAGTATGCTTCGCCTCGTAGCGATGGACCATGAAGGCGATCAAATTCATGCACTGGATCACGATGAATAGAAAGAAGAATACCAGCGACATGCCAATAATCATGATTCGAAATGTCTGCCCAAAAAGCTCCATAAGCGTCTCCTAAAGAAATGTATAGGCAGGCAGTATACCCAAGGGATTTATGGGTTTCAAGCGGAATCAAGGGAGTATGTAAAAGAAACCGGCCGCTTATGGCTGAGTTTTCAACCGCTTTTGATCGGCATGATGGCGGACGTCAACACCATCGACAACAAAGATGGCGTTTTCCGCGATGTTGGTAGCGTGATCCCCGATCCGTTCGAGACACCGGGCGATGTACATCAGATCGAGCGCACGATCAACCGTTTGGGGGTCCTCTGTCATACAGCCTTTCAACATCTCGACGATCTTTGTCTTCAATGAATCGAGCTGATCATCCCGTACCAAGACCTCTCGGGCCAGGGAGGAGTTTCGGTTGACAAAACTGCGCAGACTATCCCGCACCATGCTCCGAGCGATATGCGATGTCTCCGGAATGAGCTCGAACGGCTTCAGTTGCTCAACCGTCAGCAGATGCTCTGCTTTCTTGACAATATTGACAGCCTCATCAGCCAATCGTTCCAGCTCGCCATTGGTTTTGATGATGCCCAGAATAAAACGCAGGTCGCCTGCAGCTGGCTGGTTCAGCGCAATCATCTTCATGCAACTTTCATCGATCTCCATCTGCATCTCGTTGACCAGCTCCTCGCGCTCATAGACCGGAGGGATGGCGTTCTTATCACGATCGACCACTGAGCGGACCGCATCCGCGATCATCACTTCCGCCATGGCGCTCATCTTCATCAGATGGTTTCGCAGAGCCTGCAATTGTTCATCAAAATGTCGTTCCATAGTTTACCGCCTTGTCTTAATTTCATACTGGAATGTTGGAATATTGGAATGCTGGAATGATGGGGGAGAGGAGCAGCCGGCAGTACCAGTTGGCAGTCGGCAGCCTCTTCCAAGGTTCGAGTTTCGAGCTTCAATATTCCATGATTCCAACATTCCACTATTCCTCTCTCTCGTTCTACATGTGTTCCCGCTCTACGGCCGTTGACTTATCCATACCGTCCACTGATGTAATCCTGGGTCCGTTTATCTCGGGGATTTGTGAAAATGCCGGCGGTCTCGCCGAACTCAATCATATCGCCCAGCAACATGTAGCCCGAATAATCTGAAATGCGGGCGGCCTGTTGCATGTTGTGCGTGACGATCACGATGGTATAATCTTTTTTCAGCTCCAGCATCAGCTCCTCGATCTTGCTGGTCGAGATCGGGTCCAGGGCAGAACAGGGTTCGTCCATGAGGATCACTTCTGGTTCGACAGCCAACAACCGAGCTATGCACAGGCGTTGCTGCTGATCCAGCGGGAGTGAGAGTGCCGAGTCATGCAGTTTGTCCTTGAGCGGTTCCCACAGCCACGCGCGTTTCAGGCTCTGCTCGACAATGTTCTCGATCTCCTGTCGGCTGGATCGGCCTTCCACGCGCAGGCCGAAGGAGACATTGTCGAAGACGGAGAGTGGAAAAGGATTAGGGCGCTGGAATACCATACCGATTCGTTTACGCAACATACAGACGTCCACGCCTGGGGCATAGATATCCTTTCCGTCGAACAGGATCGATCCGGTGATCTTCACGCCCGGGATCAAATCGTTCATACGGTTAATGGCCCGCAGCAAGGTTGACTTTCCGCACCCTGACGGCCCGATCAATGCGGTGATATGGCGTCCACGAACAGCCATGGGCACCTGTCTCAGCGCTTGGAAGTCACCATAGAACAAATCCAAATTCTCAATACTAATGACTGTACTCATCCGAACCTGCCTGTCACATAATCGTTGGTCCGTTTATCATCTGGAACGGTAAAGATTTTTTCTGTCTTCCCGTATTCAATCAGATCGCCCAAGAGGAAGAAGGCTGTATCGTCTGCCACGCGCGCAGCCTGCTTCGTATTATTGGTCACCAAAATGATGGTATACTTTTGCTTAAGGACGGTCAATGCTTCCTCGATCTTTGCTGTTGAAATGGGGTCCAGTCCTGAACAGGGTTCATCAAGCAGGATGACCTCTAGTTCTTCCATGGCCAGGACGCGTGCGAGGCACAGGCGCTGCTGCTGTCCGCCGGAGAGACGCAAGCCCGACATCTGCAGACGGTCCTTGACCTCGTCCCACAAAAAGGCAGCTTTCAGACTCTGCTCCACGATCTGATCGAGCCGGTCGCGTTTTCGGATTCCAGAAAGCCGCGGACCATAGACAATGTTTTCATAGATGCTCATGGGCAAGGCCACAGGGAGCGCGAACAGCATGCCGACCCGTTTACGGAGAGCCACCACATCGTAGGTCGGATGGTAGATGTCTTGCCCGTCCAGAAGAGCCTGGCCCTCGCTATGGGTGTCCACGAGCAGATCATTGAGCCGGTTCAATGATCTCAGAAAGGTTGTCTTGCCTGAACCCGCCGGGCCGATCACGCCCAGAATGCGGTGAGCAACAACATTCAAGGTGATTCCATTTAAGAGCGGGTTACGATCTTGGAAAAACTTAAAATTGTTAAGTGCGATTTTGATGATAGGTGCTTCGCTCATTTGGCCCTCTTCGAAATAAAGCGGTTCATCATGGTGTAGGCCACGAAATTGATTAGCAACACCGAGATGATCAGGACAGCGGCAGTCGCGTAGGCCTTCTCATTGGAGATTCCTTCGCGGGCGAGAATATAGAAGTGAACCGACATGGTCCGCACAGAATCAAAGACGGTCATGGGCATCCGCAACGAAGAGCCGGCGGTGAAGATCACGGCAGCGGTCTCGCCGATCGAACGTCCCACGCCCAAGATCATGCCCGTCACGATACCGGGCAGAGCGTTGGGAAGGATCACCTTCATCACCGTCTCCCAGCGCGTCGCGCCGAGCGAGAAACTGACTTCGCGATAGGAGTTCGGCACGGCCCTGATTGCCTCTTCGGAGGTCCGAATGATGGTCGGGAGCACCATGATGGAGAGGGTCAGTGCGCCCGACAAGAGACACCAGCCCATCTTGAGCATGACCACGAAAAAGATGAACCCGAAGAGACCGAAGATGATCGACGGAATACCAGCCAGGCAGTCCGTTCCGAACCGCAATGCCCGTGTCATGCGCGTCTCGCGGGTATACTCCGTCAAATAGATGGCTGTTCCGACGCCGAGCGGCATAGCGATACCGATTGCCAACAGGGGCAGAAGTACTGTTCCGACCAGTGTGGGCAGAATGCCACCTTCTTTACCCATCTCCCGGGGAGCGGAGGAGAGAAAGTCCCAGGTGACGCCTGGCAACCCCTTGACGAGCACGAAGGCGACGACAAAGAGCAATACGAGAACCGTCAACAGTGTCGCGGAACCCAAGACCAGAACAGCTAACGCCTGTGTATATTTAGGAGAAATTCTCATCGTTTTCCTCCTTTACTCTTCATGGCGGAGATCGCGATCGCGTTCAGGATCATGATCAGAACGAAAAGCACGATGCCTGTCGCAAAGAGCGCCTCGCGTGCCAGGCCCGTCGCGTTGGACATCTCCAGCGCGATATTGGCCGTCAGGGTTCGTACCGGATCGGTCAGCGAATGGGGAATTCTCACGGTGTTGCCCGCCACCATGATTACCGCCATGGTCTCGCCCAAGGAGCGTCCCATGGCCAGAATCACGCTGGCGATGATGCCGGACCGCGCCGCCTTTAGGATGACCATGTGGACACTCTGCCAGCGGGTCGCCCCGAGTGCAAGCGCCCCTTCGCGATAGGAATTAGGCACGGCTGCAATCGCATCCGTCGAGATGCTGATGACTGTCGGCAATATCATGACACCCAGAATGATTGAAGCCGCCAGAATCGAAAGTCCGGGACCGCCCATGTACTCTCGGATAAAGGGCGCCAGGACCATGACGCCGAGGAATCCGAAGACGACCGATGGAATCCCGGCCAGCAGCTCAATGGTGGGCTTGATGATGCGCATCAAGGGACGGGGAACAAATTCATTCAGGAAAATCGCCCCTGCAATGCCCAGTGGCGCACCGATCAGCATGGCGCCTAAGGTCACATAGAGTGACGAGACGATCATCGAGAAAATACCGAATTTGCCCGCTTGCGGATTCCAATCTGACGAAAAAAGAAAATCAGATAGGCCGACCGTGAATATGAACGGCAACCCCTCTTTAAAGATGAAGACCGCAATCAATAACAGGCTGGCCAAGGCCGAAAAAGCCACGACGGTCAACAACCCCTTGGCTACTTGCTCACCATTTATCTTAAACCGCATAATGAATGCCTGTCGATACATACTGGAATGATGGAATACTGGAGTGGAGGAATGATGGGGAGAGAACCAGTTGGCAGTGCCAGTTGCCAGTCGGCAGCCTCTGCCAGGCTTCAATTTTCAATTCCGCATTGTTCCAGGATTCCAACATTCCATTATTCCTCTTTAGTTGCCAGTCCGTTTGCTCCCGGTACCTCGCGCGGTGGGCTTCGCTCCTACTTGGCCCGGATCAGCCCGTTTTTATGAATCAGCACTTGCGCCTCTTCAGAGAGCAGATAGTCCAGAAAAGCCTGACCCGCAGGCGAGAGCGTCGGCTTGTAGACCAGGAAGACGGGACGGACCAAGGGATAGCGGCCCGCCACAATGTCCTTCTCCACACAGGAGGCACCGTCGACGGAGATCGCTTTGATCTTCTCGTTGATCAATCCATGGGAGAGATACCCGATCGCAAAGGAGTCGTTCGCCACGGTCTCGCGGATGGTGCCGTTGGAGTCCTGGATCAGCGCATCCTTTGTCAATGTCATGTTGCCGATGATTTTTTCGAATGAAGAGCGGGTTCCTGACCCTGCTTCACGTGAGATCACGGCGATGGAATGGTCGCTGCCGCCAACATCTTTCCAGTTTTTGATCGTGCCGCTAAAGATGCCCCGGACCTGATCAGTGGTCAGCCCCTTGACCCCGTTGGATGGATGGATTACGACTGCGATGCCATCGCGTGCCACGATGATGTTCTTCAGCGATGCGGCTTCTTCCGGCAACTTGACCAGATCCGCCATGCCGATCTGCGCTGCGCCTGACAGAGCTGACTGGATGCCCAATGCCGAGCCTCCGCCCTGAATCGTGATGGAGACTTCCGGATGCTTCTGCATATAGTGATCGGCAAGCTTTTCTGCAAAGGGTTGAAACGCCGTTGAACCGGCGACAGTTATGTTTTCACGAGACTTTCCGCACCCGCTCACGAGCAGCGCCCCCAACATTGCGACACCCAACAGACAAGACGAATTTTTGCTAAACAACATGACTATTCTCCTTAACACCCCTAATTAGGCTGATTTGTAATCTATTAAACCATAAAGGTTTCCATTTGTCCAAAAGTTTGATGTTAGAAATGTGTTAGGCGAGGAGAGGGGGAATAAGCGCCAGGAATAACTTCTTAAATTGAGCGTTAAAAGTTAAACGTTGAGCGTTGAGAGTTTGACAGTATTCCCGAAAGAGGAGGTCGTATTCGCAGCGGAGAAACGCTTAACGCCCAACGCTTAACGCTGAAGTTGGAATAAGACTCGTTGGAGCGAAGCGGAAACCATTCGGCAAATGCCGAAAGCGAAGCGTTAATTATTTGAAGTTCCAAGCAATACACTCAGATACTTCTGATGAAATAATAGATCATGACCCCGCAAATGCAGAGTTTGAGAACCGTGCTGCCTAAGAATCCGATGAAGGAGCCGAAGGCGGATTTCAAGGCTCGGTTAAATGTGGCCTTAGCCAGAAGCTGCTCGGCAATTAATGCGCCGAAGAAGGGCCCGATGATGACACCCCAAGGTCCGAGCCAGAAGCAAGCGATAAAGCCGAGCGTGCAGCCCCACGCGCCATATTTCGTGCCACCAAATTTCTTCACGCTCCAGACGGGCAGATAATATTCAAAAATGGAGACGACAATAATGATGGCGAGCCACCCCAGCAAAAAATGAAACGAGAACGGGTGAGGAATGCGCAGTTGTTGCAAAAGCAATGCGGCATACGCAAGCACAAGCCCTGGAATAAAAGGCAGCACGCATCCGATCAGTGCACCGACCATCAATATGAGACCAAGAGATATCCAGAGAGTTTCCATGGTTTTATAATTAAAAACACCGCTTGAAGGATTGTTAATCGCTCAAGCGGTGCCGTGTGGTTCTTAATTCAGCGTTAAGCGTTGGACGTTAAGCGTTCAAACTCTCAACGCTCAACGTTTAACACTCAACGCTTAACTCAAGAAAATACCCCTTACTTATTGGCTCTCAACGCTGCCTGTGCTGCTGCGAGGCGTGCGATCGGCACGCGGTACGGTGAGCAGGAGACGTAGGTGAGGCCAATCTTGTGGCAGAAGCCGATGGTCTTGGGTTCGCCACCGTGTTCGCCGCAGATGCCCATCTTCATGCCCGGCTTGACAGCACGGCCATGCTCGACCGCATACTTCATCAGACGGCCAACGCCAGCCTGGTCAAGTACTTGGAAGGGATCATAGTCATAGATGCCCTTGGAGACATATTCGCCCAGGAACTTGCCTGCGTCGTCACGTGAAAAGCCGCAGCCCATCTGGGTGAGGTCGTTCGTGCCGAACGAGAAGAAGTCTGCTTCAGCAGCGATCTCATCCGCGGTCATGGCTGCGCGAGGAACTTCAATCATGGTGCCGATGGAGATCGACAGCTTGATCTTCTTTTCCTTCTCGACCAGTGCGATGGTCCGCAGGACGATCTCCTTCTGGAGGGTCAGTTCCTTGACATTGCCCACGAGCGGAATCATGATCTCAGCCTTGGAGCCCTTGACCCTGGCGGCTGCTTCCGCAACGGCGCGGGCTTGCATCTCGGTCACTTCCGGATAGGTGATACCGAGGCGGCAGCCACGGTGTCCGAGCATCGGGTTGAACTCATGGAGTTCGTCCACAATACGCTTGATCTGGTCGACCTTGACGCCCAGGCGTTCAGCCATTTCCTTCTGACCCTGAGGGTTGTCGTTCTGAGGCAGGAATTCATGCAGGGGCGGATCGAGGAAGCGGATTGTGCAAGGACGGCCTTTGAGCGCCTTGAAGATGCCTTCGAAATCCTTACGCTGGAGCGGCAGGAGTGCCGCGAGCGCCTGCAGATACTGAGAGAGCGGCTCCTTGAGGTTCGCTTCGATCTCGGCTCTGTCTTTTTCAGAGGCATTCGAGAGTTCAGCGCGCAGCTTCTTCACGGTCTCCGCGACGAGGATCAGGCGGCGGAAGGCGATGATGCGGCCTTCTTCGAAGAACATGTGCTCGGTACGGCAGAGGCCGATGCCTTCAGCGCCAAAGTTCACAGCAACTGCAGCATCGTGCGGGGTGTCTGCGTTCGTGCGGACCTGAAGCGTGCGATACTTGTCAGCCAGCTTCATGATCTGAGCGAAAGGACCTGTGAGCTTCGCTTCGATGGTTGCGACTTCGCCTTTGTACACAGCGCCGGTCGAACCGTTGAGAGAGATCCAGTCACCTTCCTTGAGCGTCACCTTGCCGATGGTCAACGACTTGTTAGCATAGCTGATCTGTGCATCGCCAGCGCCCGAGACGCAGCACTTGCCCATGCCGCGAGCAACCACGGCTGCGTGAGACGTCATGCCGCCGCGTGCGGTCAGGATGCCCTTGGCGGCGTCCATGCCAGCGAGATCTTCCGGGCTCGTTTCGATACGGACCAAGATGACGACCTTGCCCTGCTTCGCCCAGGCTTCCGCTTCGTGCGCGGAGAAGACGATCTGTCCTGTGGCCGCCCCAGGCGATGCCGGCAGGCCGACGGTCAGCTTCTGAGCCTTAGCTTCGGCGCTCTTGTCGAAGACCGGATGCAGGAGTTGGTCCAATGACATCGGGTCAACGCGTAGGACTGCTGCCTTTTCGTCGATCAGCTTCTCTTTGACGAGGTCGGTCGCGATGCGGACCGCAGCTGCTGCCGTGCGCTTGCCATTACGGGTCTGGAGCATATAGAGCGTGCCGTCTTCGATGGTGAATTCCAGATCCTGCATGTCCTTATAGTGCTTCTCCAACGTGACACGGATGGCGTCGAGTTGTTTGAAGACCTTGGGCATCGATTCCTGGAGTGCAGGATAGCCGGTCTTGCGGGACTGTTCGCAGATACCCTGGCTCTTCGCCCATTCGCGGGAACCTGCAGTGGTGATCTGCTGCGGCGTGCGGATACCCGCCACGACATCTTCGCCCTGGGCGTTGATGAGGTATTCGCCATAGAAATACTTGTTGTCGCCAGTGGAGGGGTCGCGTGTGAACGCAACACCTGTGGCGGAGTTGGACCCGGAGTTACCGAAGACCATTGCCTGGACGTTCACGGCGGTGCCGAGCAAACCGCGAATGTCATACATCTCACGATACTTGATCGCGCGAGGATTGTTCCAGGACCCGAATACGGCGTTGATGCCAGCGCGGAGCTGTTCCATGGCGCAGATCGGGAATTCCTTGCCCGTTGCATTCTTAACGACCAATTCGTAGCGCTTTACGACTTCCTGCAGGTTCTCGGTTGTGAGTTCGTTGTCAATCTTGACGCCAGCTTCCTTCTTCACGGCTGCGAGTTCATGTTCAAAGTCATGATGGTCAACGCCCATCACCACGCTGCCGAACATCTGCATGAAGCGGCGGTAGGAGTCCCACACGAAACGCGGATTCTGCGTACGCTCGATCATCGCGTTGACGGTTTCGGGGTTCAGCCCGAGGTTCAACACCGTGTCCATCATGCCAGGCATGGAGACAGCAGCGCCTGAACGGACCGATACGAGCAACGGATTCTTGCCCGACCCGAAGGTCTTGCCGGTTGCCTTTTCAAGTTTGGCCAGAGCGAGATCCATTTCCTTAGCAATCAGGGCATTCAGGTTCTTTTCGCCGATTTCATAATACTTGGCGCACGCCTCTGTCGTGATGGTGAATCCGGGGGGCACTGGCAGGCCGATGCTCGCCATATCCGCGAGATTCGCGCCCTTACCACCGAGTAACTGCTTCATGGAGCCGTTTCCTTCGGACTGTGTTGCGCCGAAGGAGTAAACATATTTCGCATTCTTAGCTGGTGCTTTTTTTGCAGCAGCGGGTGCTTTCTTTGCCATAATAACCACTTATCCTTTTGGGTTGTTAAAAAAATAAACCGCCATAGTTTATCAGAATCCCCCCCCTGCGTCAACTGCTCCGCTCACATAGGGAGTGATTCGGTCGCAGTTCAGAGTTATTTTCAAAAACGCATTTCTTGGCAGGACCTACGCCTATACACTTTTCAGTGGAATGGCTGAGTTTCAAGAAAGAAGCCAAGGACAAGTCTGTTAATGCATTCGTTTTCCTAACAGCCCTTGTTACTCGGGCACTCGGCCTATTGGTTGCTGTCTGATGTTGCTGCGGGCGTTTACGGGGAGTCCGGAACAGGATGC